>JASLLZ010000021.1 GCA_030746775.1 Rhodospirillales bacterium
CACCATCGGCCTGCGCGTCGACGAAGAGACCGAGATCGCCGGTCTCGACATCAACCTGCACGGCGAGACCGTGCAGTAATACCAAGGATCGGCGACCACACATCCGCCGCCGACGGTCCGGGTATAGCGATGACCGGAGAGCGGCAAGGGGGATATGGTCTCCCCTGACATAGAGCCGTGTAAATTATCAACGACGTCGGATGTCATCTGGGGAATGTCGGTTTCAACCCCGCGCAACGGCGCGGACCGCGGCAACGGCGAGCGGGCGCCCGGCCCCCAAGGCCGGGTCGGCGGAACGAGGAATACCCTTTTAGACGCATTATTCTTTTGGTATACTCCCTATACTAGATAGGGTGGAATGCCGTGTATAGATCGGTTATCTGGGGAAAGAAGGTGGAAACGAGCCCAAACAAAGGGCGGGAATCGGGTGATTGCGCGACTCGATACCAGACGGCGTTCGAGGGACTGGCCCAAGCCATTTTCGAGCGGCTGTTGACGGAGGCCGAACGGAGCGGAGGATTTCTTTGCCTCCCCGACGTGGAGCGTTTGAAAGTCGAAATCATGGACGCCAACGGGCCCGTTTCGACCGCCGCCAGGACCTTGTGCCAAGACGCCGCGTTGCCGGCGGCCGGAGCGCGCGGAAACTGCTTCCATCGGATGATCGTCAGCAGGTTCGAGGACCTGTTCCAGCGCGCCGGCGGAGGAGATTTCAAACAAGACGAATTGTCCAGGCTGTTCCTGCCCGGCTTTTTTGTCGCGGTGGAAAAGATGGTGGGCGGGGAAACGATCCGCGAATACCAAGGCAAATGCGAACAAATCGTCGCACGGTTGGCGGCGGAACGCGGCGCTGCCTTCAGCTGGAAGGACGTCTACCGGGACGAGGAGGCAAATGAAATCATCCTCGAGCCCCTGATCGCCATCGCCTGCTATTTTGAAGAAATCGACAAGCGCGCCAATTGGTTCATCGAACTGGTCAACGGCCAAATATCACCATCGAGGATGGAAAAAGGGCAAGCCGCCGAGACCGGCTGGCACCTGTCCGAACCGACGTTCTATCGCTTCCTCGACGCCATGCTCTCGTCGGTCCGGGGCATTGTCCACCAAGCGAACGAGCGTCCCGAGATCAAACGGCGCTACGGCGAAGAAACCCTTGGCTTGCTGTCTCGCGTCATGGGGCAACTTGACCGGCACATATCGTCCGAACCGAAACCCGCGTAATCTCCTCTCGGCCAGCGCGAAAGCAAACCCACAGCCCCATATCAACCCGAAATTGTTGAACATCGCGGCGGTCGAGCCGCGCGTGGACGGCGACAGCACCCACACCGAGTTCATGAACCCCGCCATCTTGCTTCATGAGCCGCGGACGGACGGCTCCCTTATTCTCGTCGGTGTGGAAAATCTTGTGTTCTTGAACGCGTGGCACGCGGCTGGCATTCAAGCGCCGCCGAAACTTGCCGGACGAACCGGGGACACGATGGCGGACGACGTCCCTAAGGCACAAGACGAGGCGCAGGCTTTCGGGCCTCACCATGACCAGCATGTTTACTTCAAGAAGATGGCCAAACCGAGCCGTCAGCCAAACCCGTTCTCACCAAACGTGACCCGCGAACACCACGAATAGGGCGGCAAGTAACCCCACCCGGTCCTCACGCCGGCACCCCCGCCGGTGTTCGTTAACAAAATCTAAACGTTCCTCGCCTAGAACCGTGGGATGGCGCGTTCCGAGCCTCTTTCGGGCGCCGGCGCGGTGTTGCCGCTGGGCGCCGTCGAATTTCTCCGCCGCCGGGCCTGGGAGGCGACCGGGCTCGCCCTTTTCGCCACCGGCGCCGCCTTTGGCGCGGCGCTCAACACCTATTCGCCCGCCGATCCGTCTTTCAACAGCGCCACCGGCGCCCCGGTGCACAACCTGCTCGGCGCCGCCGGAGCCCACGCCGCCGATCTGGCACTGCAGGTATTCGGCCTGGCCGGCGGCCTGCCCGCCCTTTTGCTGGTCGTCTGGGGCTGGCGCATGATGAAGAAAAGTGTCCCCTCGGCGGCCTGGCTGCGCGTTGTCCTGCTCTTGGCGGCCATGGTCTTGCTGGCGCCCGCCATGGCGGCGCTGCCCTTGCCCGATTCCTGGCCCCTGGCCACCCGCATGGGCGGGGTTGTCGGCAACCTGGTCCTCGAACATGCCCTCGCCTCGGCCCAGGGGATGGGCGTCTTTCATATCCAGCCGTGGTCGGTCGGCGCCGCCGGCGCCGTTCTCGGCGCAACGGCCCTGATCACCGCCTTGGGCCTGTCGTGGTCGGACTGGAAGGGCCTGGGCGGCGGCGTCGCCCGGGCATTCGCGTTCGGCGGGCGCCTATTGCGCCTGGGCCACGCGACGGCATCCGGCGGCGTTGCCCAGTTGATTGACAGGCGCGAGCCGACCTTGAGCGCCGAGCCACCGCCCAAGCGGCCCGCCGGGGCCCGCAAGAACACCTTGGTGGCGCCCAGAAAATCGCGCGCCAAGATTGGCCGCAAGGCCCAGGCGGCGCGCCAGGGCAGCCTGGATTTACAGCCCGACGAATTCCGCCTGCCGTCCCTCGATCATCTTGACGCGGCGGACGAAGACAAGGCGTCGCGGTCGGTCAGCGTCGATTCCCTGGAACAGAACGCCCGGCTTTTGGAATCGGTGCTCGAAGACTTCGGCGTGCGCGGCGAAGTTCTCAAGGTGCGGCCCGGTCCGGTGGTGACGCTCTATGAATTCGAGCCGGCGCCGGGCACAAAGACATCGCGGGTGATCGGTCTGGCCGACGACATCGCGCGGTCGATGAGCGCCGTTTCGGTGCGTATCGCGGTCATTCCGGGGCGTAACGTCATCGGCCTCGAGCTGCCCAACTCACGGGTCGAGATCGTGCGCCTGCGCGAACTGTTCGCCTCGCGCGATTTCGAACGCGCCGCCGGTCAGCTCATGCTGGCGTTGGGCAAGGACATCGGCGGCACGCCGGTGATTGTCGATCTGGCCCGCATGCCGCACCTTTTAATCGCCGGCACCACCGGGTCGGGCAAGTCGGTGGCCCTCAACACGATGATTTTGGCGCTCCTTTACCAACTGACCCCCGACGATTGCAAGTTCATCATGATCGACCCAAAGATGTTGGAGCTGTCGGTCTACGAAGGCATTCCCCACCTTCTCAGTCCGGTCGTGACCGAGCCCGCCAAGGCGGTGGTGGCGTTGAAATGGACGGTGCGCGAGATGGAGGAGCGCTACCGCACCATGTCGCACCTGGGCGTGCGCAATATCGCCGGTTACAACAAGCGCCTGGCCGCGGCCGGGCGCAAGGGCGAGATACTGACGCGGCGCGTCCAGACCGGCTTCGACGCCGAATCCGGCCAGCCGGTCTTCGAGGACCAGCCCCTGAGCATGGAGCCCCTGCCGCTGATCGTCGTCGTCGTCGACGAGATGGCCGATCTTATGCTGGTCGCGGGCAAGGACATCGAGGCGGCGGTGCAGCGCCTGTCCCAGATGGCGCGCGCCGCCGGCATCCACCTGATCATGGCCACCCAGCGGCCGTCGGTCGACGTCATCACCGGCACCATCAAGGCCAACTTCCCGACCCGCATCAGCTTCCAGGTCACCTCCAAGGTCGACAGCCGGACCATCCTTGGCGAACAAGGCGCCGAACAGTTGCTGGGCCAGGGCGACATGCTTTATATGGTCGGCGGCGGACGCATCACCCGCGTCCACGGTCCCTTCGTGTCGGACCAGGAAGTGGAAAACGTCGTGACGTTCCTGAAAAGCCATGGCGAGCCCGATTACGTCGAAGCCGTGACCATCGAAGAGGACAGCGGTATCGCGGCCCCGGGCGGCAGCGGCCAGCCGGGCGACGCGCTCTATGACGAGGCCGTGGCCCTGGTCGCCCGCGAAGGCAAGGCTTCGACCAGCTTCATCCAGCGCCACCTGCAAATCGGCTACAACCGCGCGGCGCGCATTATCGAGCGCATGGAAAGCGATGGCGTGGTCAGCCAGGCCAACCGGGTCGGGCGACGCGAAGTCCTGATCGGGGGCGGCGCGGACCCCGCGCATTGACCGGTGCCCGGTTCCCAGCACCCCTTGACCTCATCGGTCCGGCTGTGCTTCGTCGCCGGACTGGTGGCGGCGGCCACCCTGGCCGGCGCCGCCGCGGCGCCGCCGGACGCCCGTTTGAGCGCCGCCGAGCGCCAAGACATCGCGCGCATCGAAACCTACTTCAACGGCATCGAAACCATGCGGTCGCGGTTCCTGCAGGTGACCTCGACGGGCGCCTATTCGGAAGGCACGTTCTCGCTGTGGCGGCCGGGCCGGATGCGCATCGAATACGATCCTCCCGTTCCCATCCTCATCGTCGCCGACGGGAGATCCCTGGTCTATCACGACAAGAAGCTGATGCAGGTAAGCTATCTTGGCATCGACGACGGCCCGGCGGGGCTGTTGCTGGCCGAACGGGTGTCGCTTTCCGATACCGTCTCCGTCACCCGCTTCGAGCGCCGCGCCCGCACCCTCCGTGTCACCGTGGTCAAGAAGGATGATCCCCTTGAAGGCAGCCTCACCTTGGTCTTCGAAGACCGGCCACTGATCTTCAGAAAATGGATCGTCGCCGATGCACAAGGGGTGGAGACCACGGTCTCGCTCCTCGGCCCGCGCTTCGGCGCCCCCCTTGATCCCGAGCTGTTCCGCTTCGTTGATCCGACTCTGTTCAAGAGCGAAGACTGATCGGTCGCCCAGATCCGCCGGGCACGAAAATTGCGTTGACGCCGGGACCTTCGACCCCCACCTAAGAAAAAGAGAACGGCGCGGTCACCCAAGGCCGTGTCGTCCGGGATGGTTCCCCTGCCATCCTCAGGCTCCGTCATGGAGCCGGTAGCGCCCGGTTTCTCCCCTCCCTAAACCGGGCGCTATCTTTGTCTTCATGTCAAGAAGCGGTTATAACGGCCCGCCCCAGCCCGCCGCCGGAAAGGCGGCCCATCCGCAGGCAGGCAATGTCCCTTCGCATCACCACCTGGAACGTGAACTCGATCCGCCGCCGCCTCGACGGCCTGGCCCGGTTGGTCCAAGACGTCGCCCCCGACGTGATCTGTGTGCAGGAAACCAAAGTCACCGACGAGGCGTTTCCCCACGGCGCCGTCGAAGACTTGGGCTATCCCCACATCCTGGCCCACGGCATGAAGGGCTACAACGGGGTCGCCATTCTGTCCCGCCTGCCCCTCGCCGGGGCCGCCACCCGTTCGTGGTGCGGCAAGGACGATTGCCGCCACGCCTATGCGACGCTCGCCGCCGACGGCATGGAGCCGGTCGAACTGCACAACCTCTACATCCCGGCCGGCGGCGACGTGCCGAACCCCGCCACCAACCCCAAATTCGCCCACAAGCTCGATTTTCTGACGGCGCTTGCCGGTTGGTGGGGGGTGCGGCGGGGCGCCCGGCCGCGCATGGTCGCCGTCGGCGACTTCAACGTGGCGCCCTTGGAGACCGATGTCTGGTCGCACCAACGGCTCAAGGGCGTGGTCACCCATACGCCGATCGAGATCGAACACCTGACGCGAGCGATGGAGGCCGGAGCGTGGATCGACGCGGTGCGCCATTTCGTACCGCCGTCGGCGCCGCTCTATTCCTGGTGGAGCTACCGCATGCCCGATTGGCGGAACGCCGACAAGGGCCGCCGCCTCGATCACATCTGGGTGACGCCGGCCCTCGAGTCGGAGTTGACCGACGCTTCCGTGCTGCGCCGGGCGCGCGGCTGGCAGCCGCCGTCGGACCACGTCCCGGTCACCGTGACCCTGGCGCGGTGAGGCGGGCGCATCTTTTTTGACGGCACCAGCCCTCACCCCCTCCCGGCCACACTCATGTATGTGCGGCACCGGCCCGCACCCCCTCCCGGCCACCCATGGCATTGTAAGCTTGGGGTGGCCGGGAGGGGGTGCGGGCCGGTGCCGAAATATAAAGGGGTGCGGGCCGGAGCCGTACCACGCTTGGGCTAAGGCACCAGGCGGTAGCCGCCGGCCTCGGTGACCAGGATGCGGGCGTTGGACGGGTCGCGCTCGATTTTCTGGCGCAGGCGGTAGACGTGGGTCTCCAAGGTGTGGGTGGTGACCCCGGCGTTGTAGCCCCAAACCTCGTCAAGAAGGACGTCGCGGCCGACGACGCGGTCGGATTTTCTGAACAGGTATTTGAGGATCGCCGCCTCCTTGTCGGTCAAGCGGACCTTCTTGTCGTTGTTCTCGTTGTCGAGCAGAAGCTTGTTGGCGGGCTGGAAGGTGTAGGGCCCGATGGTGAACACCGCGTCGTCGCTGCGTTCGTGCTGGCGGATGTGGGCGCGCAGTCGGGCCAGCAGGACGCCGATGCGGAACGGCTTGGTGATGTAGTCGTTGGCGCCGGAGTCTAGCCCCAGGATGGTGTCGGCATCGGTCTTGGCGCCGGTCAACATGATGATCGGCGAGGTAACGCCGCCGCGCCGCATCAGGCGGCACACCTCGCGCCCGTCGATGTCGGGCAGGCCGACGTCCAGGATGATGACGTCGTAGTAATCCGACTTCGCCATCTCAAGCGCCGCGCCGCCGCTTTCGGCGGTGGCGGTCACGAACTCCTCGTGGAGCTGTAGCTGCTCGCTCAGCATCTCGCGGAGCGGGTCGTCGTCGTCAACGATGAGAACGCGTTTACCGGTCGACATGGGCGCACTCGGACCTCCGTTAAGGGACAACGCCTAACCTACGCCCGATGAGCGCCGCCGCAAAGGGGGCATTTTGTATCATTTTCCGCGCCGCCGGCTGCTTTTACATTTGGCGCCCGGCGCGCTACCATGGACGCGACACCTGGACCAACAATTCCAAACCCATGGCAGAGCGCTTTCAAGTCCTTTCCATGCCCGCGTCGCGCGAGCCCGTCTCGCTGCTGGCGGTCGACCGCGCCGTCTCCGACCTGCGCCGCGGACGAATGGTCGCGCTCTTGGGCGGCGGCGGCGCCGCGGCCCTGGTTCAGGCCGCCGAGGCGGTGACGCCGCAAGGATTGGACGACCTCCAACGCCAAAGCGGCACCGTCCCCGTGCTCGCCATCACGGCGCGCCGTGCCCAAGTGCTGGGGCTCAGTCCGGCGCCGGTCGGTCCGGGCACCGTGGTCACGGTGGCGGCCGAGGGCGGCCTTGACGTCGAGGCGGTGCGCGATCTTGCCGATCCCTTGTCGTCGCTTGCCGCGCCGCCGCCGTTTCCGCTCAGCGTCGCCTGGGCGCCGGCCCACGGTTGCGACAGCGCCGCCGTCGATCTGGCCAAGCTGGCGCGCCTGTTGCCGGCCGCCGTGGTGGCGTCCCTCGATACCCCCGAGGCCGAGGACCGGGCCGCCTGGGCGGCCCGTCACGACCTGCTGGTGGTCGACGCCGGCGACATTTTCCAATACGAGAGCACGGCGGCGCGCACGCTTAGGCCCGTAAGCGAGGCCCAGGTGCCGCTTCTCGACGCCGTGGACACCCGCATCATCGCTTTTCGTCCGATCGACGGCGGCCTTGAGCATCTGGCCATTATCATCGGCCAGCCCGACGCCGAAGCCCCGGTGCTGACCCGCATTCATTCCGAATGCTTCACCGGCGATCTGTTGGGCAGCCTGCGCTGCGACTGCGGCGATCAACTGCGCGGCGCGATTGACGAGATTGCCCGGGCCGGCACCGGCGTTCTTTTGTATCTGGCCCAGGAGGGCCGGGGCATCGGCCTGGTCAACAAGCTGCGCGCCTACGAACTGCAGGACCGCGGCTTCGACACCATGGACGCCAATCAACAACTGGGCTTCGACGCCGACGAGCGGATCTATCTGCCGGCCGGGCGCATGCTCCGCCACCTGGGCTTCAATCGGGTCCGCCTGATGACCAACAATACCGACAAGGTTGCCGCCCTGGCGGCCTCGGGCGTTGTCGTCGCCGAACGGGTGCGCCACGCCTTCCCATCCAACAAGCACAACGAGGTCTACCTGCGCACCAAGGCGGCGCGCGGCGGCCATCTGCTCTAGCTCCTTGTTCTAGGCGCAAATGCGTCGTCGCAGATGTAACCATCTGCTCGGGATTTGCTCTGGATCGCCCGTCCGCGGCGGCAGAATTTGCCGGGGACATGGCGGTCTTGCCCGGCGAATAAGCCTCAACACATTGAAATCAAACAGTGTTTTTGTGGCACGCCCCTTGCGTGGTAGGGACCAACAATAATGGATCGATAATAAGACGGGAAAAGGATTGGACATGAGCGGTCTTGAATCCGCCGCGCCGAGGGAACCTGCGGCGCAGACGCCGACCGCCGCCGCCCCGGCCGGAGCGGCGGGCGCCGATAAGCCGTTTTCACTGTTTGGCGACGACGGCTTCACGTTCGCCGATTTCATCGACATCATCAACCCCCTCCAGCACATCCCGGTGCTGTCGACCCTCTATCGCCATCTGACCGGCGATACCATTGACGCCGCGCCCCGGGTCATGGGGGGCACCTTGTTCGGCGGGCCGATCGGCGCCGTCGCCTCGCTGATCAACGTCTTCATCGAGGAAAGCACGGGCAAGGACCTGGGCGAGCACGCGGTCGCGTTGTTTACCGACGAGGCGGCGGGCGGCGGCACTGCCGTCGCCGAGAGCGAGGTTGCCGAAGCCCGCTTCGAAACGGCGTCCGGCGGGGCGGACGAACCCGTGGCGGCAACCACCGACGCCATCGTCGCCACGGTCCGCGCCAACCGGTTCGCCGGCGCAACGATCGCGGCGCCGATGGGTTCCCAGCCTCCGCCGCCGCCGCCGCTCGCGCTCAGCCCGCGCAAGGATCAGGCGACGTCACCCAGCCCGCGCCAGATCGCCCTTGCCACAACGCAACTGCACCAGGGCAAGCGCCAGGGCGATGCCTTCGCCATGCTGCGTTATCGGGCGGCGCTGCGCGACCCCGACGACGATAAGGACCGCAAACCGGAAACGCCGGCGCCGGGGGCGAGCGCCGCCCAGGGCGGCTGGTTCACCGACGCCATGCTGTCGGGGCTGGTCAAGTACGACGCGGCCGCCAGGCAGTCCGGATCGGTGCCGGGATCGGCGGTCGATCTCAGCAATTAAAAATAAGTACCGAGCGGAGGGAATCATCCGCGACGACGAATTTGCGGTTAAGTCGGGGAACGGGAGTTGTTCCGATACCGGCTTACCTTGATTTCGTTTCGGACTTCAGGTAGGGCGCCAGCTTTTCCGCCACATAGGTGCCGATCTTGGCCGATCCCTGGGGCGTCGTGTGAACGTCGTCGAAGAAATCGCCGTCCCTGAACTCCAATTCCGCCGACAGGTCGAGGCAGATCGCTTTCTTCTCGCGGCATGCCTTCATCGCCCAGGCGTTGAAAAGGGTTTGCTGCACGTAATAGCCGACTCCGATGCCTTCGTCAGAGCGCCGCCCGAAGAGGCGATTGCCCCGGCGCCGCCAGCCGGCCCTGCTTTGGGTTACGATGACCGCCTTGGAGCCCCAATCGCGAATGCGCCCTATTAACCGCCCGACCCGTTCGTGATAGGCTTCAAGAAAAGGTTGCATCTCCAATTCCAGTTCGTCGAAGCGGGCCTTGGGCACTGTCGTTTCGATCCAATCGGCATCAGCCACCTTGCGCGGCGTATGGTAATAGACTTTTGTCCTATAGGCCTTGATGGCGCCGGTCAGGGCTTTGTACAGGCGATAAAGGACGCTGTGATTGAGCAGGTATTGTCGCACCTTGCGGTCCCAACCGGGGTACTCCATCAAGTCGTACTTAGCGCGGCCCAATAGGAAATTCGCCTTGCCGTCGGGCTCCATGTCGTTGGCCCCGATGAGGGCGACGAAATAGTCCGGCTTGAGACCCGGTATCTCGGGAAACCAGGCATCGAAGGAATAGAGATGCCCGACGGTCGTGTGGCCCAACACCCCGGCGTTGACCGTGACCCTGGGATACCCTGCTTCGGCCAGCCGGCGGCCCAGAATATCGACCCAGGTCTCGCCGTCGGTAATAAAGCCTTCGTCGGTGGTGCTGCCGCCTATGGCCAGGATCTCGATATCGGCGGGATCGTCGCCGTAATCGCCCCGCAGCCCGTATTTGTCGCGCGTATAGACGGCGTCCTTGAGAAGAAGATATTTCTTGGTGTCGATGACCTTGTTCATGTTGCGCGGAATGTTCATCATTCCGAATTCCGGGCCATGGACCCAGTTGCCGAAGATCAATTCGACGACCACCAACAGGCCCAACATGACGCCAATGTTGACCAAAACGACCTTGGAACCCGCCCTTACCTTGCGGTGCATCCGGCCACGGAGCATTCTTAACCTACCTCGGCATGGCGAAAGCGGCCACTTTACACGCCCGGCACCAGGCTGAAAAGCGCTTTGATTCTAATGTCATGGACGAGAATCGCGAGGCGGGCGGGGGCCGAATATGGCGGTCCCGACCCGGACCAGGGTGGCGCCGAAACGGATGGCGGTCTCGAAATCGGCGCTCATGCCCATGGAGAGTTCCCCGAGACCGTTGCGCCGGGCGATTTCGCCGAGCAGGGCGAAATGAAGCGACGGTTCTTCATCGATCGGCGGAATGCACATCAAGCCACGGGTCGCAAGGCCATGGTCGTCGCGGCACGCGGCGATGAAGGCGTCGGCCTCGGCCGGGAAGACGCCCGCTTTCTGCGCCTCCTCTCCGGTGTTAATCTGGATGAAACAGTCAGGCCGCCGGCCGCTGCGCTCCATTTCGTCGGCCAGCGCCCGGGCCAGCCGTGGACGGTCCACCGTTTCGATGGCATCGAACAGCGCCACCGCCGGGCGGACCTTGTTGCGCTGCAAGGGACCGATCAGATGCACCGAGACGTCGGGAAATTCTTCCTTCAGGGGCGGCCATTTGTCGAGGGCCTCTTGCACCCGGTTTTCGCCGAAGACCCGGTGGCCGGCCGCGATGGCATGGCGGATCACGCTGGCGGGGTGGGTCTTGGTGACGGCGACCAAGCCCACCGAGCCGGCGGCACGCCCGGCCTCCTTCGTGGCCTCGGCGACCTGGGCGTTGACCGCCGCCAGGTTGCGGGCGATGACGGGGACGGTCGGATCGGGCGCGGACATGCTTTGGACGTTCCGGGTTTTGGGGAAGACGGCGTGGCATGACCAGCCTAACAGACATTGCCGGGCGGCTCAATTTGCGCCGCGCCGCGACGTTCGGCGGACAAGGGCGAACCGCCTGCCGCCTGCCACCCATAATCCTAATGACCGACGCGGCGCGCCTCGCCGACCCGGCGCCGGCCATTGTCGGACTGCCAAGGGGCGGCGCCGTCATCTTGCGCCACTATGACGATCCCAACCGCGAGGCCCTGGCCCGCAGCCTTCTCAAGCTGACCCGGCCGGCCGGCATCCGCCTGCTCATCGCCGGCGACGCCCGCCTGGCCCGCCGCTTGGGCGCCGACGGCCTGCATCTACCGGAAAGGATGGCGCGCCGGGGCCGGACCCACTGGCGCGCCTGGCGCCGGCCGGGCTGGCTGATCACGGCGGCGGCCCATTCGCCGGCCGCACTGTGGCGGGCGGGCAAGGCTGGCGCCGACGCGGCCTTGTTGTCGCCGGTCTTTGCCACAGCCAGCCATCCCGGAACCCGTGCTTTGGGAGCGCTGCGCTTCGCCGCCTGGTGTGGAAGGGCGCCGCTGGCGGTCTATGCGCTGGGAGGGATTACGGCCGAGACGGCGCGCCGCCTTGGCCCCGGCCCCGCCGCCGGCATCGCCGCCATCGGCGGACTGGCGCGACCTGGCACAAGATGGGCATAAGAAAGGGGAGCGGCCAAAGCCGCTCCCCCATAACGTGAGCGTTGAGTGTGGGTCAGGCTAGAAGCTGAGCTTCATACCCGCCACGACACCCCAACCGCCGCTTTGCTCGTTGGCATCGACGTCGGTTTCCTCGTCGTAATCGACGTTGAAGACCAAGCCCTGCAGCAAGACGCCGTCGCTGAGCTGATATTCGCCGAACAGCGAGTAGGCCCGGGTTTCGTCGTCAGCCGTGGTGAGGAGGGAGCCTTCGTTCTCGGTATCGAGGAGCCAGACGCCAAGCTTCCAAGGACCGGACTTATAAGAGACGCTACCGGCGATCGTGCGGCCGTTGTCGGTGGCAGTCGTGACGTCACCGCTACCGCCCGCTTCGATGAAGCGGCCATATGCGACGCCAACGTCAAAGCCCTGGTAGGCCAGACGAAGACCGACGTTATAATTCGACTCGCCGGGCTCGTCGCCGACAATCGCCGTGCCTTCACGGTACATGGCAATCTGACTGTTGACGCCGACGCCCATGACGGTTTCTTTCCACGTCAGCGAGGCGGCATAAGCGGAATGGTTATCCGTTCGATAGTTTGGCGTGTCGCCGCCATTGTTGCCCGGCTCCGGAACATAGGAGGCGGCCAACTGGAAGCCGGCAATGCGCGGCGACCAATAGCTGACCTTGGTCGCGTCGCCGGAGTTTCCGCTATCGTAGGCGTTGTCGTTCTTGGTCATGTTCGCTTCCATGATCCAATTGTCGTAGTCGCCGGAGATACCGCGATCGGGACCGACGTATGCACCGCCGTTGACCGCATCGTCGCCGCCGATGCGGATCATGCCCATGGTGTCGGACGAAATGGAGGCGTAGCTCTCATCGACCGTGGTCGCTGATTCGTCGCCCTCAAGCTCAATCCTGACCGAGATGGAAATGCCGTTGTCGAGCTTGGTCGAACCCGAGAAGTACACTTCCGTGTCAGTCTTGATGTCGAAACCTGCGAGATCGCGACCGGCACCGACGTCGTCATCCTCAGCGCCGACGAAGCCGATGTAGTCTTCCATGTAACCGCCGAGGCCAAGCTTGATCTTCTCGGCCGCGCCAGCCGGCGCTGCAATCAAGCCGACGCCGACGATAGCGCTTGTGCTAAGCAGAAACTTTTTCATGATATCCCCTTTTACTTTTGCCGTTGCGCGTACCGCGTAGCGGGCGGGACGCTTTTTGAAAAACCCTAACTGATGGTGGCATGGAGCCATGGAACCTGCGCCGAGTCAATGAATTGATGCGCCAAGTGTGACGAAAATCTCTCGTTGCGTCATAAATGCAACACTTGGGTCGTTGCCTGGCGCCTGGCGAGCCAACGCCCATCGCGCTTTTTTTCATATTGAGTCTGGCGTCGAACCCCGCCGGCGCATTACAGTAGGGCTCTTTAGGCTATTGAGTGGGACCGGACGGCATGGCGGCGAAGACGATTTCCGAGCGCATTGACGCGATCACCGGCATTGCGCCCGAATACAGGAGCGTGGCGCCGCCGTGCCCGCGCTCGGTAAAGATCGAGCTGACGGCGCGCTGCGACCTCAACTGCTGGTTCTGCGCCACCGGCTTCAAGCTGCGCGACAAGCGCGACATGGACCGCGGCTTTTACGAAGCCCTGCTCGACGACCTGAAAATTTCGGGCGTCGAGGAGGTGGGCATGTTCTACCTCGGTGAATCGATGCTCCTTCCGTGGCTTCCCGACGCCATCGCGGCGGCGCGCGCCAAGGGCTTTCCCTATATCTTCCTGACCACCAACGGCCGCTTGGCACGGCCCAAAAAGGTCCGCTCCTGCATGGAAGCCGGTCTCGATTCGCTGAAATTTTCGTTCAATTGGGCCGATGCCAAGCAGATGAAGGAAGGCTCGCGCATCGACGCCTTCGACGAGATCGTCGCCAACATCCAAGGCGCGCGCCGGGTGCGCGACGAAGTAGAGAAGGAAACGGGCCACCGCTGCGGCCTCTATGCATCGTCCATTATGTACGACGGCGAACAGGGCCAGCGCATGGAAAAGGCCATCTCCATGATCGTCGATCACGTCGATGAACACTATTTTTTACCCCTTTACAACCAAGCCGGACTGACCGGCGCGGCGGGCGGCAAGCCGGTGGCGGGCAACCCGGGCCGGGTCGCCAATCTGCGCGAACCGCTGCCGTGCTGGGCCGTCTTCACCGAGGCCCGGGTGACCTTCGACGGCCATTTATCGGCGTGCTGCTTCGACCACGACGGCCGCTTTCAAATGGGTAACCTGAAGGAAATGCCTTTCCTCACGGCCTGGCATTCGGAGAAATTCCAGACACTGCGCGCCGCCCATCTGGAGCGCGACGTCACCGCCACCGTCTGCGAGAAATGCGTCGCCTACGCCTGATGCCAAGGGGCGGTGATAAAGTCCCATGGGGACGAAATACCAAGATTTTCGGCCTTATGCCCGAGGGACCGCATACGCGATCCCCATGGGTCATTTTCACTGAATCCTTGGTATAACGTAATCAATGTCGCCAAAGAAGATTATGAACCTCTGTTGTGTCCGCATGGGCGGATCCGCGTTCGGCGCGACCGAGGCCGCCGGGGCGGAAAGCGAATACAATGTCGGGAAGCCCGATTGGATGTCATCTGGGAAACATCCGTTAAAAGACCGCCATAAGATTTGTGCCGATCACATGGAAGGAAGGTTGACATGCTAAGACGCCTCGGTTTCATCGGCGCGGGTCGCATGGCGAGAGAACATGCCCGCGCGGCGACCGCCATGGGCGCCCAGGTCGACGTTGTCCTCGTTCCCGATACGGGGTCTCCCAACGTCGTCGAGTTCCAGAAAGTTGTTCCCGGGCCCCGGTTCGTGTCCAACGCGAAGGCGTTCTGGGAAAGCGACATGGAAGCAATCGTCGTCGTCGCGCCCTGGCACGTTATTCCCAATATGATGGCGGAGCTCTTTGAAGACGACCGCCCGATGCTGATAGAAAAACCCATCATTCTCGGTCGAAAGGCGGCGTGGGACGCGGCGAATCGAAACACCGAAAATAAAATCATCGGTTTTAACCGCCGTTTCTATGGTGCCGTCAACCGACTGAAGTCCGCGGTCCAAGCCAACAGCTTAAAATCCGTGGAAATCACGATCTGCGAGGCCATTTCGTCTATCGTCCAGCGCCACGGCGAGGAAATCATTCCTCACATACCCGAGATGTATTCGGCCCATATTCTCGATCTGATGTTTTATCTTTTTGGTGATCTGGAAATGCGGTTTTGTTCGACTTATCGGGAAAAAGAAATCGACTTCGTTTCGTCGGATGCCATGTTCGTCACCACCGCGGGGGTGCCTCTTCACCTGACCCTCAACGCGAACGATCCGTCGCCCGTTGGCATCCGGGCGCGCTTCGACGACGGTACGACCTATGGGTTGTCTCCGATCGAAATGCTAACCATTTACAAAGGCGTCGAGGTTGCCGAAGCGACCGAGGACAGTCCGATTCGCCGCTACACGGGCCGTGAACTCTCGCGCCATTGCGAGGAAGGTCAATTCAAGCCGGGCTTTTATGAACAAATGACCGCATTTCTTCACGGCGAGACGAAACAGGCCGCCGGCGTCGGGGACGCGGTTCGTGTACACAATCTAATCTGGGCCTTGAAGGACGGGGAATGCTCGACCCTTTCCTGAAACATCGTCGAGAACAACAGGCCGTGCACGAGAGGAAAGTCGCCGGCAGACGCGATTCCATGGCCTCGCTGATTTCCGTTGAAATCAACGTCATGGACGCGTGCAATCGAACGTGTTCGTTTTGTCCTCATGCCGATCCGAAGATGTATCCCAATCAGCCGAAATGGCGGATGCCGTTGGAAACCTCGCGGAACATCGCCAGGCAACTGGCGACGATGAAATCCGTGTGTCGGGTTTCCTTTTCCGGCTACGGCGAGCCGTTGATGGATCGAAACGTCTATCAACACGTAAAGACGTATCGGCGGTTTCTGCCCGATAATACGATCGAAATGAACACCAATGGGGATGCCCTGAACGTCGACCGAATTCAGAGACTGTTCACGGCGGGATTGACGGCAATATACGTGAATCTCTATGACGGCCCCGAGCAAGTAGGAACCTTCACCCGGATGTTCGAGGAAGCGGGCGTCGGCGCGTATCATTTGCGTCCTCATTTCGACGAAAAGGATGATTGGGGTCTCACGCTCAATAACCGGTCCGGGCTGGTCAATCCTCTCGCCGACCCGATGGCCCACCGATGCCACTATCCGTTCTACAAGATGTTCATTGATTGGAACGGATCCGTTCTATTTTGCGCCAACGATTGGGGTCGCAACATTATCGTCGGTAACGTATTGGGCGAATCGATCAAGGACATATGGCTTTCGGACAAGATGAAGGAGATTCGGCTCCGCTTGGCGGTGGGAGACCGCTCGCATCATCCTTGCTCGGGCTGTGACGTGGACGGGACACTCCATGGTGAATTCTCCTTTGCGGCGCTGATGGATTATTACGGTTGATATCTCAACGAGAATTGGATCCTCCGTGCCAAACGCTCGTGTTCACCGCACGGCGGCCTGAAACCAAGGATCGATGATAATGATCCATGGAGATCGCCGTTGTTCCGCCTCGTTGTCGCGCCCGCGGCATCCCCATGAAATGAAGCCACGCCATCGGCCGCCGAATGGATTTCGCAAAGCGTCCGTTACGCGCACCCGGCCGTGGCCGGGTGCCATCGATGTCCACCTGACGTCGTTTGCCGACGACCTGCCGCCAGACCATGGAGGAGGAGCGCGCCAATCCTGGGTATGAGGCTCCATCCGGCTCAAGACGTTATGGAAACTTCAAGGAAATAACCTGGGCGGACCACGACAAGCCCGAGAGCGAATTACCGTGAACGACGGTAAAGAGGCGCTCCCGGAAGGAATTGAAAGGCTCGCTGTCGCGGCTATCACGCGGGACATCGGGTGATGGCGATTAGAATCCTCTCATGCTAACGTCGCGCTCGGGCATGAACGGGGGTCCGGGCGACATGGATGGAAGCGCCGAAGCATGCAAATTATGACAAAACCGAGACCGCGAGGTTCGGCCATGGCGACCCCGACTCAGTCGATTTGGGCCTGAATCGATGCCCCGACGACCGCCGCCGAAAGGTGTCCTTGACCATCTCGTTCCCAGCGCACCCTCCGCGGCGCCGGCGTTCGACGCCGAGGGCGCCATGCGGGCCGCCGTCGCCCATCATCAGGCGGGACGCCTGGGCGAGGCGGAGGGCCTTTACCGGCGCCTCCTGGCGGCGGCGCCACGCCATGCCGACGCCCTTGACATGCTGGGCGTCCTGGCCTGGCAAAGCGGGCGGGCCGACGAGGCCCTGGATTTTGTCGGCCGCGCCCTTTCGATCAACAAGCGCCATCCCGGTTATCATCTCCATTACGGGCTTGCCCTGATCGCGGCGGGCCGGCGCCCAGATGCCATCAAGAGCCTGCGCCGGGCCGTCAAGTTGGCCCCCACGTTCGCCGATGCCCATACCAACCTCGGCCTGGCACTCATGGAGGACGGCCAGACCCAGGCGGCGATCGGGCCGTTCCAGAAGGCGGCGCGCCTTAACCCCGGCGATGCCGAGTCCCATAACAACGTCGGCGTCGCCCTGGCCGGGAGCGGGCGCCACGGCGATGCCGAGCCGGCGTTCCGGCGTGCCCTCGAGCTGCGGGGCGATCTGATTTCGGCCCATGGCAACCTGGCATCGACGCTGCTTGAACTGGGACGGGCCGACGAGGCCGCCGGGGCGGCGGAACACGGCCTGAGCATCCAAAAAACGCCCGACGGCCACTATATCATGGGGCGCATCGCTCTCTACCGGGGCGAGTTCGAAGCGGCAATGGAACACAACCGCGCCGCCCTCGGCCTGGCGCCCGCCCTGCGCGAGGCGCGGATCAACCTGGGCTTGGCCCTCAAGGGACTGGGCCGTCACGGGGAAGAAGTGGAAAACAACCGCGCCCTGGCCGACGACTACCCCGATGCGCCCGAGATTCTGAACAACTACGCCATGGCGCTGGTCGAATGGGCGCGGCGCAAGGACGCCGGAGCGAGCGCCACGGCGAGCCTGGAGGAGGCGGTCGGGCTTATGGAACGGGCCCGGTCTCTTGACCCGGCCCAGGCCGAGTTCCGTTACAGCCACGCCAAGGTGCTTGAGGATCTGGGCCGCGACGGCGCCGCCCTCGATGTCCTCGACGGTCTTCTGTCCCAAACGCCGGAGCGCTTCGACGCCCGATTCATGCGCGGTGTCCTGCGCCTGCGGACGGGCGATTGCGATGGCGGCGCCGAGGACATCCAATGGCGCTGGCGCAATCCCGAATTCGAACACCAACGGCGGCCGTTTTCCCATCCGTGGTGGGCCGGCGAGCCGATCCCCGCGGGCCGGCGGCTCTTGATCTGGGGCGACCAGGGGATCGGCGACGAGGTCCTGTACGCCAGTTTGATACCTCTGATCGAGGACACCGGGGTCGCGGCCACCTTGGAATGCGATGAGCGTCTGGCCGGCCTGTTCGAGCGTTCCTTCCCCGCCGTCGATGTGGTAGCGCGCCAGACGCCGCCGGCGGCCGCGATGGAGGCCCCGGAGATCGCGTTCCAGACGCCGCTTTCGTCTCTGACCCATCGCCTCGGTCCGTGGCCCCAGGGCTTTCCCCGCCGCGGCCGCTACCTGAAAACCGACTCCAGGCGGGTGGCGGAATGCCGCGGCCGCCTCGACGACGCCCTCGACGCGCCCTTGCTGGTCGGCATCTCGTGGGTCTCCAAGCGTTCCGACAGACCCCACGAAGGATGGCAGAAATCCGTCGAGCTCCTGGACTGGGCGCCGATATTGCGGACGCCCGGCATATCGTTCGTCAATCTTCAGTACGGCGATACCGACGCCGACACCGACGCAGTCAGGGACGAACTCGGCGTAGCCATTCACACCGACCCCGCGATCGACCGCTTCAATGACATGGAAGGGTTCGCCGCGCTGATCGATTGCCTCGATCTGGTGATCACCATTTCCAGTTCCACGCCTCATATCGCCGGGGCGCTGGGCAAGGAGTGCTGGGTGCTGGCGCGCAAGGCGCCTTTTTGGTATTGGGGCGCCACCGGGGACCGGGCGATGTTCTACGATTCGGTGCGCCTCTTGCGCCAGGCGCGGGGCGGCGAATGGGAATCGGTGCTGGAAGAGGCGGCGGCCAATCTCTCGCGACGCAGGGATAATGATTAGAACATGATCAACGTTTTCATCGGATACGACGACGCCGAGCCGGTTGCCTTCAGCGTCCTTTCCCACAGCATCCAGGTCCGCGCCTCCGAACCGGTTTCGATCACGCCGTTGATGCTGTCGCAACTGAAGGGCGTCATGACCCGGCCCCGTCATCCCCTGCAATCGACGGATTTTTCGTTCTCGCGTTTTCTTGTTCCCGCGCTCTCGGGCTTCGAAGGATGGTCGATTTTCATGGATTGCGACATGATCGTGATCGATGATATCGCCCGGCTTTGGGCGCTGCGCGACGACAGGTTCGCCGTTCAGGTGGTCAAGCACAGCCACGTCCCGAAGGAGCAGACCAAGTTTCTCGACCAGCCCCAGAGCCAATACGAAAAAAAGAACTGGTCGAGCGTCATCGTGTTCAACAACGCGCAGTGCCGGGCCCTCACGGCCGACTATGTAAACACGGCCTCGGGCCTGGAGCTGCACCAGTTCCACTGGTTGGCAGAAGAAGACCTGATCGGCGAAATACCTCGGCGCTGGAACCACCTGGTGGACTATGACCCACCGGTCGCCGCCGATGAGCTGTCGCTGCTTCATTACACCACCGGCGGACCCTATTTCGACGACTACAAGGATTGTGGATACGCCGAACTTTGGTTCGCCGAACGCGACCGCATGGTCCGCGCCGGGCGCCCCGCCGGCGCTTGACGCCTGGCAAAGAAAGCCCGTTTTTTCAGGGTTCTGTTGACAAATTCAGCGACGGTGGTTTACTTCCCCGCATAGGGTTTTTTGGAGCACCGCCATGAAAGTTCTCCGCTCCCGATCAAAAAGCTTGATCGGCGTCGCCGTCCTTTGCGCCAGCGTACTATCGGGCTGCGGTTTGCCGGTCGAGGGATCCTATCCGACCAAACGCAAGGGCGAGGACCCGGTCTATTCGAAAAGCGACGCCGATTTCGAAGCGAACCGAAAGACCATCTTCGGCCCCGGCGGCCTGTCGCTTGGCGGCCCTGACAAACCGCGCGACGAGGGCGGCGGCAGCGGCATCGGCGTCAACAGTTTTCTGTGGCGCGCCTCTCTCGATACCATCTCTTTCATGCCGGTGAATTCGGCCGATCCGTTCGGCGGCGTCATCATCACCGATTGGCATTCGGACGCCCAGGCGCCGGCCGAACGGTTCAAGCTCAACGTCTACATCATGGGCCGGGCGCTGCGTGCCGACGGCGTGCGGGTCGCCGTCTTTCGCCAGGTGCAGGACACCCGGGGCACATGGCGCGATTCACCGGTGCCGGACGACGCCTCCACCGACGTCGAAAACTCGATCCTGACCAAGGCCCGCCAACTGCGTAACGAATCCCTGCAGCGCTAACCGGTGGGCGGATTATAACCGGCGCCATGACGCGATATAATTTCAGGGAAAACGAGGCCAAGTGGCAAGCCATTTGGGAGGACCAGGGGAGTTTCCAGGCGAGCGAGGACGGGGACCGGCCCAAATATTATGTTCTGGAAATGTTCCCCTATCCTTCGGGGCGCATCCACATGGGCCATGTGCGCAATTACACCCTTGGCGACGTGGTGGCACGCTACAAGCGCGCCCGCGGCTACAACGTCTTGCACCCGATGGGATGGGACGCCTTTGGGTTGCCGGCCGAAAACGCCGCGCGGGCCAACAACGCGGCGCCCGCCGAATGGACACGCGACAACATCGCCACCATGCGCCGGCAACTGAAATCCATGGGGCTGTCCTATGACTGGTCGCGCGAGATCGCCACATGCGAACCCGAATACTACGCCCACGAACAGAAGATATTTCTCGATTTTCTGAAGGCCGGTCTGGCCTATCGGACCGAATCGTGGGTCAACTGGGATCCGGTCGAGCAAACCGTACTGGCCAACGAACAGGTCATCGACGGCAAGGGATGGCGGTCCGGCGAGGCGGTCGAAAAGCGCCTCCTCGCCCAATGGTTCCTTCGCATTACGGAGTTTTCGGACGAACTCCTCGACGACCTGGCGTCGCTCGAGCGCTGGCCCCATCGGGTGCGCCTGATGCAGGAAAACTGGATCGGCCGCTCGGAAGGCGCCAAGGTCCGCTTTGCCCTCGCCGGACGCGACGACGAGATCGAGGTCTATACGACCCGGCCCGACACCCTGTTCGGAGCTTCTTTCTGCGCGCTGGCGGCCAATCACCCCCTGGCCCTCGATTTGGCGGCCGGCGATGCCGCCTTGAGGGAATTCATCGCCGAGTGCAATCGCCTGGGCACCAGCGAGGCGGCCATCGAAGTGGTCGAGAAGAAAGGCCATGATACCGGATTGATGGCCCGCCATCCCTTCGATCCCGACCTCATGCTGCCGGTTTACGTCGCCAATTTCGTACTGTTGGAATACGGCACCGGCGCCGTCTTCGGCTGCCCGGCCCATGATCAGCGGGACCTCGACTTCGCCCGCAAATACGGGCTCAAGGTCGTCCCGGTGGTGGCGCCCCGCGGCGTCGCATCCGGCGATTTCGAGATCGGCGACGAAGCCTATTTGGACGACGGCATCTTAATCAATTCCGACTTCCTTGACGGCTTGGACGTGGCGGCGGCCAAGGCGGCGATCATCGATCGTCTCGAGGCCGCCCAGGCCGGCGAACGCAATATTAATTACCGGCTGCGCGACTGGGGCGTTTCGCGCCAGCGCTATTGGGGCTGCCCGATTCCGGTCATCGTTTGCGACGATTGCGGCATCGTCGCGGTGCCCGAGGCCGACCTGCCGGTCAAGCTGCCCGACGACGTCGACCTGGCGGCGCCGGGGAATCCCCTCGACCATCACCCGACGTGGAAGAACGTCGATTGTCCGACCTGCGCCAAGCCGGCGCGGCGTGAGACCGATACCTTCGATACATTTTTCGAATCGTCGTGGTACTTCGCCAGGTTCGCCTCGCCCGACGCCGATACCGCCTTCACCAGAAAGGCCGTCGATTACTGGCTGCCGGTCGATCAGTATATCGGCGGCATCGAACACGCGGTCCTCCATCTGCTCTATTCGCGCTTCTTCACCCGGGCCTTGCGGCGTTGCGGCTACCTGGACATCGACGAGCCCTTCGCCGGTCTTCTCACCCAAGGCATGATCTGCCACGAGACCTATCGCGCCCCGGACGGCGCGTGGCTGCAACCCGACGAGGTGGAGCGCACCGCCGACGGCCAGGTGATCGATGCCCGAACCCGCCAAGAGGTGCGCGTCGGGCGCTCCGAAAAGATGAGCAAGTCGCGCAAGAACGTGGTCGATCCGGAGTCCATCATTGAAGCCTACGGCGCCGACACGGCGCGCCTGTTCATGTTGTCCGACAGCCCACCGGACCGCGACCTGGACTGGACCGAGGCCGGCATCGAAGGGGCGTGGCGCTACGTCAATCGTCTGTGGCGCCTGATCGTCGAAGACAAGGACAACCTGGCGCCACCGGGCGCGCCCCGGCCGCCGCTGTTGGCGGACGAGGCCGAGGCGGTCAATCGCGCCGTCCACAAAACCGTCGCCGCCGTTTCGGCCGACCTCGACCGCTTTCACTTCAACAAGGCGGTGGCGCGCATTCGCGCGTTGACCAATCAGATCGAGGATCTGAAGAGCGACGCCCAAGGCGCGCCCTGGGTTCGGCGCCAGGGCATGGAGACGGCGGTACTCCTTATCGGGCCGATGATGCCCCACCTGGCCCACGAATTGTGGCGCCGGCTCGGGTACGACACCTTGTTGAGCGACGCTTCGTGGCCCGAGTTCGACGTCCGGTTTTTGGAAGACGCCACCGTTACCGTCGCCGTCCAGGTCAACGGCAAGCTGCGCGGGACGCTCGACATCGCCGCCGACAGCGACGCCGCCGACGTCGAGCGCTTGGCCCTGGCGCTGCCCAACGTTGCCAAGGTGGTGGGCGGCAAATCCGCGCGCAAGGTCATCGTCGTGCCGAACAGGATCGTCAATGTCGTGTTATAGGTCGCTCGTCCTGGGACTTTGCGCCCTGATCGTCGCGGGGTGCGGTTTTCGCCCGCTCTATGGCGGCGGACGGAGCAGCGAGGCGGCGACGGAATTCGCCGCCATCCACATCGAACCGATCGCCGATCGTATCGGTCAGCAGCTTCACAATCACTTGCTCGACCTGCTTAATCCAAGGGGTCGGGCGGCCGCGACCAGGTATGTATTGATAGTTGAATTGAAGGGTTCGACCCAGGGCCTGGCCATCGCCAAGAGCGATCTGGCGACACGTTCGAACTATCGTCTTGACGCTACCTTCCAGATTTTGGCGGCGAGCGATAAGCGTTTGCTCCTTAGAAGTTCGCAGAAAGTCGTCAGCAGCTATGACATCCTGAGTTCCAATTTTGCCACGCTGATGGCGGAAAAGGATGCCAAGACGCGGGCCGTGCGCGAGATGGGCCAGATTATTCGCACCCAACTCGCGGTCTTTTTCGATCAACGCCGGGCCGATCGCGACAAGGAGATAAAGTGAAAATCACCGCCGGCGGCGTCGCCGGGTTCATCAAGCAGCCCGATCCGGCGTGCCGCGCCGTCCTGGTCTACGGTCCCGACCGGGGCCTGGTGCGCGAGCGCGCCGCGGCCCTGGCCGCCGGCGTCCTCGACGATCCCGGTGATCCGTTCCGCAGCGCCGAACTGACGGCCGATGAGATAAAAAGCGATCCGGCGCGGCTCGGCGACGAAGCCGGGGCGCTGTCGTTCACCGGCGGCCGCCGCGTGGTCCGGGTGGTGGGCGCCGGCGACGGCCTGGCGGAAATTTTCGAACGCTTCCTCGACGCGCCCCCGGGCGACGCCCTGGTCGTCGTCGAGGCCGGCGCCCTGGCCGCCCGTTCGGCGCTGCGCAAGGTGTTCGAAAAGGCGAAATCCGGCGCCGCCCTGGCCTGTTACGCCGACGAAGGGCGGGACCTGGCGGCGGTGATTACCGAAACCTTGGCCCGCCACGGCCTCAAGGCGTCGGGCGAGGCACTCGCCTACCTTCAAATCCACCTCGGCGCGGACCGCGCCGTGACCCGCGGCGAACTGGAAAAGCTGGCCCTCTACAAAGGCGCGCCGGGGACCGTCGAGCTCGACGACGCGATGGCCTGCGTCGACGACAGTGCCGCCTCGTCCCTCGATGGCGTCGTTTACGCCGCCGCCGGGGGCCAGTGGCCGGACCTCGACCGGGCCCTGGAGCGCGCCTTGCGTCAGGGCATCTCGCCGGTTGCCGTGGTGCGCGCCATGGCCGGGCACATGACACGCCTGCACCTGGCCACCGCCCGGGTGGCGGCGGGACAGCCGGCGGCCCAAGCCATGAAGACCCTGCGCCCCCCCGTCATTTTCAAGTTCGCCGACCGGTTCGCGGCGCAGATGAGGCTGTGGCGCGGCGATCGCATCGCCGCCGCTCTGGAGCTTTTGATGGGTGCCGAATTGGAATGCAAATCGACCGGCCAGCCGGCCGAAATTCTGTGTGCCCGCGTCCTCATGCGCATCGCTGCCATGGTTAGCCGCCCGCCGCTGGCGCGGTCGGCGTGAAGGATGGCCGGCTATTTTATTACGGTTTCGTAATGGAATAAATCAGGTCAGCCCAAAGAACCATCCTGGGTCGGGTCGGGGTGAATTTCATCGCCCGGCGGCGCGTCGTCGGCGGCATCCATCCGGGCGCCGTGCGATCCGTGGCTGAGGCGGTGCAAGATGTCGTCGAGCTGTTCCAACGACCCGTAATGCAGGGTCAGGGTGCCGCCGTCGTGGCCGAATTCGATCTCTACCTTGAGGCCGAGCAAGGCGGCAAGGTCGCGCTCCAGGACCACGGTGTCGGCGTCCTTGGCGATTTTTTTCCGCCCCTTCTTCGAGGCGCCGGCTTTCTTGCCCTTGGCTTGAACCAGGGCTTCGGTTTGACGCACGTTCAAGCCGCTGTCGACGATGCGGCGCGCCAGGGCGACGGCGCGATCGCTTTTCAGCAGGGCGCGGGCGTGGCCGGCCGAGAGCTTACCGTCTTGCAGCAGCTCCTTGACCGGATCGGGAAGTCCCAACAGGCGCATCATGTTGGCGACGTGGCTGCGGCTCTTGCCGACGGCCTGGGCCAGACCCTCTTGGGCATAGGAAAATTCGTCCATCAAACGGCGGTATCCTTCCGCCTCCTCGAGGGCCGACAAGTCCTGGCGCTGAAGGTTTTCGACCAGGGCGATCTCAAGGCTTTCCTGGTCGCTGAGTTCCTTGACCACCACCGGCACTTGGTGGAGCTCGGCCAACTGGGCGGCGCGCCAGCGCCGTTCGCCGGCGATGATTTCGAAGGCATCGGGCTCTTCCGGATGGCGCCGGACCAGGATCGGCTGCAAGATTCCCTGTTTGCGGATGGACTGGGCCAGGTCGCCGATCTGATCGTCATCGGCGTCGTGGCGCGGCTGGTAGCGCCCGGCGCGCAGAAACTCGATGGGCACCGATTTGAAGCCCTTGAGCGCCCCCGCCTCGGCGCCCGCGCTTTCTTCATCGCCGAGCAAGGACGACAGGCCGCGCCCCAGGTTGGATCGTCCCTCGTCCGCCATCACGCCGTGATCCCGCGTTCGCGGCGCAGCACTTCGCCGGCCAGATGGAGGTAGGCCTGGGATCCGGCGCACTTCATGTCATAGACCAGGGCCGGCTTGCCGTGCGACGGCGCCTCCGAGACGCGGACGTTGCGCGGGATGACCGTCTGGTAAACCTTGTCGCCGAAAAAGTCGCGCACGTCGTCGGCCACCATTCCCGACAGGTTGTTGCGGCGGTCGAACATGGTCAAAACGATACCTTGAATTTCGAGGCCCGGATTAAAGGCCTGCTTGATGCGGTCGATGGTCTTGACCAGATGGCTGATCCCTTCGAGGGCGAAGAACTCGCACTGCAACGGCACCAGGACGGCATCGGCCGCGACCAAGGCGTTGATGGTCAGCAGGCCGAGCGCCGGCGGACAGTCGATGAGAATGTAATCGACATCGGCGGCGCTTCTGGCCAGGGCCTCCTTGAGACGGAATTCGCGGCGCGACACGCTCACCAATTCGATCTCGGCGCCGGTCAGGTCGATGCCCGCCGGCACGACGTGCAGGCGCGGAATTGACGTGGCGATCATGGCGTCGGCGAGCCCGGCCTCGCCGATCAGAACCTGATAGGAATTCAAGGACCGTTGGCGGTGCCCGATTCCAAGTCCGGTGCTGGCGTTGCCCTGGGGGTCAAGATCGATGATCAAGGTCTTCTTGTGAATTGCCGCCAGCGCCGTCGCCAGATTGATCGCGGTGGTCGTCTTGCCGACGCCGCCTTTCTGGTTGGCGACGGCGATGATGCGCGGTCGCTTGGGCGCCGTCGGCGTGGCTGAGGGGTTATCGGTTTCCATCACGACGAGATATGTCCTCCACGATCAGTATGACGCCCGAAGGATGCGAGGCGCTTTTGATCCGACTCGCCGCCATTGTCCATATTTTTTGCGATTCCGTCAATTCCTCTTCGACAGTGCGGCCTTTTAAGAATAGACACCTGGCGTGGGTCTTGACCAGCGGTTGGGCAAGGGCCAAAAGGCGGTCCAGGCGGGCACAGGCGCGCGCCGTGACGACATCGGCGCGGAGCCCGTCCAGGCTCTCGATACGGGCATGGTGGATGACGGCGCCGGCCTCGGTCAGGCGGTTGGCTTCGCCAAGGAAGGCGCACTTGCGTTGGTTGCTTTCCACCAGGTGGACCCGCGGGCCGCCCAGGATGGCAAGGACGAGACCGGGAAACCCGGCGCCGCTGCCCAGATCGATCAGGGTTCGGGCGGCGGGCGGAAGGTGGGCGTGGAGCTGCGCCGAGTCGAGGACGTGACGGCGCCACGGATCGGCCAGGCTGGCCCGGCTGACCAGATTGATGCGCCGCTGCCAACGAACCAGAAGGTCGACCAAGACCTCGAGACGCTCGACGGCGGCGGGCGCAAGTCCATGCTCGTCGCTCAACGCCCGGGCCGTCAGCGGCGCTTGTTTCACGTCAAACCCCGCCCCCCGGATCAGGCGCCGGGATGGGAATGGCGGTGTTCCGCGCGCCGCACGTGGGCCAGCAGGACGCTCAACGAGGCCGGCGTCACGCCCGAGATGCGGGCCGCCGCGCCCAGGGTTGCCGGGCGCGCCCGGTCGAGCTTGCTGCGCACTTCGTTGGACAGGCCGTCGACGGCGCGGTAGTCCAGGTCGCCGGGCAAGAGCAGGGCTTCGTCCTGGCGAAAGGCCCTGACGTCGGCCTCCTGGCGTCGCAGGTACGACGCGTAGTGGCTCTCGATCTCGATCTGCCGGGCGATCTCCGGGGCGACGGCGCCGATCTCCGGCCACAGCGCCGTGAGCCTTTCCATGTCGACGCCCGGACAGGACAATAATTCGCCGGCGCCGCGCCGCACTCCGTTCATCTTGACCGCGATGCCGTGCTCGCGGATCCGACTGGGCGTGGCATGGAGACCGGCCAGGACACGCCGCGTCCTTGCCAGGGCGGCGCGCTTGGCGGCGAAGGCGCGGCGGCGCGGCGCGCCGACGCAGCCGATGGCGGCGCCCGCCGGCGTCAACCTCTGGTCGGCGTTGTCGGCCCGTAGCATAAGGCGGTATTCGGCCCTTGAGGTAAACATGCGGTAGGGTTCGGACGTCCCCAAGGTCACCAGGTCGTCGATCATGACGCCGATGAAAGCCTGCGCCCGGTCGAGGACGAAGGTTTCATCGCCGCCCGCCAGGGCGGCGTTGACGCCGGCCATCAGGCCCTGGGCGGCGGCTTCTTCATAACCGGTGGTGCCGTTGATCTGGCCGGCCAGGAACAGGCCCGGGGCACGGCGTGCCTGTAGGGTGGGCTCCAGCTCGCGGGGATCGACATAGTCGTATTCGATGGCATAGCCGGGCCGCGTCATGCGCGCCTTCTCGAGGCCCGGGATGGTCTTCAGCAGGCGGCCCTGGACGTCCTTGGGCAAGGACGTGGAGATGCCGTTGGGGTAGATGGTGGGATCGTCCAAGCCTTCCGGCTCCAAATAAATTCGGTGGTGGTCGCGGTCCGCGAAACGGACCACCTTGTCCTCGATGGACGGGCAGTAGCGCGGACCGGCGGCCTCGATCTGGCCGGAATAAAGCGGCGAGCGGTGCAGGTTGGCGGCGATCAATTGGTGGCTGTCGGGCGTCGTCCAGGTGATGGCGCAGTCGACCTGCGGCGTCTTTATGCGCCCGGTCAGGAACGAAAACGGCTCGGGCGGGTGGTCGCCCTTCTGGACCTCGAGGCGGCGCCAGTCGACGGTGCGGCCATCGAGCCTGGGCGGCGTCCCCGTCTTCAGACGCCCGAGGACCAGGCCCAGACGCTTCAGGGTATAGGCCAGGCCGACCGCCGGGCGGTCGCCGACCCGGCCGGCGGGAAATCGTTGCGCGCCGACGTGGATCAGGCCGCGCAGGAAGGTTCCCGTGGTCACGACGACGGCCGAGCCAAGGACCCGGGCGCCGCCGGCGACGATGACGCCGCGAACCCGGCCGGCGCCGTCGACGATCAGATCCTCGACCGCCTGGGCGCGGATTTCCAGGTTCGGCTGCTCGCCCAGCAAGTCCTGCACGGCGTCTTTGTAGAGACCTCGGTCGGCTTGGGCGCGCGGCCCCCTGACGGCCGCGCCGCGGCTTCGGTTGAGGACGCGGAACTGGATGCCGGCCCGGTCGATGGCGCGCCCCATGACGCCGTCCAGGGCATCGATCTCGCGCACCAACTGACCCTTGGCCAGGCCGCCGATGGCCGGGTTGCACGACATCTCGCCGATGGTCTCGACCCGATGGGTAAGCAACACGGTGCGCCGCCCCATGCGCGCCGCCGCCGCCGCCGCCTCGCAGCCGGCGTGACCGCCGCCAACAACTATCACGTCGAACTTGTTCATGGCGTCAATCTAGGATTCAGTCTCGGTCAAGTCAAACCGTCAAGTTAACAAATAATTAACAATGGCGCCGGAGTCGTGAACCCGGCGCTGGAATCATGGCACAGTCTTGGTGGAGTCATGGCCGCTCAATGTTTCACGTGAAACATGTAACGCGGATTTTCGACCCGCGAAACGGCGGCCTTGTTTCACGTGAAACATCACTTGCCGATACAGAAGTCGCGAAAGATGATGTCGAGCATGTCCTCGACCCCGACCCGCCCGGTAATGCGGCCGAGAGCGCGCGCCGCCAGCCTGAGGTCCTCGGCCGCCAGTTCCGGCGCATCGGCGGCGAGGAACCGGCCGAGACCGGCGCGGCACTCCTCCAGGGCCTGGCGATGACGCTGGCGGGTCAGGAGCGGCTGGGCGGAGACCGACCAGTGCGCCGCCACCTCGTCTTCGAGGGCCGCCACCAGGGCATCGACGCCATCGCCCGTCAACACCGAGACGGCATGGGCCGGCCGGCCGCCGATCGAGAGCGGCGGCTTGGGCATCGCCAGGTCGGCCTTGTTGATTGCCACCACCGTATCGGCGTCGACAAGGCCTGCCGTTTCATCGTCGACATCGGGCCACGACGGCGCGTCGAAGACGGCCAGCTTGAGATCGGCGTCGCCGGCGCGCCGGCGCGCCCGGCGCACCCCTTCGCGTTCGACCTCGTCATCGCTGTCGCCGAGGCCCGCCGTATCGGCCACCGTCACCGGATAGCCGCCGAGGTCCATGTGAACCTCGATCACGTCGCGGGTCGTCCCGGCGCTATCCGATACGATGGCCGCGTCGAGCCCCGCCAGCAGGTTCAAGAGGCTCGACTTGCCGACATTCGGCGGACCCATGATGACGACTTGGGTTCCGGCGCGCAGGCGCTCGCCCACCCCGCCGTCGGCCAGGTGGTCGGCGATCCGGCAATCGAGGGCGGCGACCTCGAGGCGCACCTTGGTATCGATCTCCTCGGGCAGGTCCTCGTCCGAGAAATCGATGGTCGCCTCCTGGTGGGCCAGGGCGGCGAGAAGTTTGTGGCGCCAGTTTTCATAGAGCCGTCCCAGATCGCCGCCCAGCTGACGCAGGGCCTGGCGGCGCTGGGCCGCCGTCTCGGCGGCGACCAGATCGGCCAGACCCTCGGCCGCCGTCAGGTCCATCTTGCCGTTCTCGAAGGCGCGCCGGGTGAACTCGCCGGCCTCGGCCGGGCGCAGCCCCGGGCAGGCCGCCAGGGCATCGAGCACCGCCGCCACCGTCGCCCGGCCGCCGTGGACGTGAAGCTCGGCCGTGTCCTCGCCGGTGTAGCTCGCCGGTCCGGGCATCCACACGGCCAGTCCGTCGTCGATCACCTCGCCGCTGGCGCCGTCGGTGACGCGGGCCCTGACCAAGCGGCGCGGCGCCGTCAAGGTACCGGTCAGGCGGCGCAAGGCGGCGGCGGCGCCAGGTCCCGACAGGCGAATCACGCAGACCCCGGCCGGGCCGGCGCCGGTGCTCGGCGCGAAGATCGTATCGGGGCTGATTACGGATGTCATTACGAAGCCAAAATGACCGGGATGATTATCCGGCCATACACATTATATAGTAAGTCTTATTCATCAGGCCCCATCATCAAGTGTTCCACCGGCTTCCCGTCGCGCAGGTGGCCGGTCAAGATCCGCTCCGCGTCGCCCCGGTTGGCACAGCTGTACCAGACCTCGTCGGGATAGATCACCACGGCCGGGCGCTTGTCGCAGCGGCCCAGGCAGCCGGCCGACGTGATGTGGACGCCCTCGAGACCCATCTCGTGGGCCCGTTCCTTCATGAAGTCGTAGACCTCGGCCGATCCTTCAACGGCGCACGAGCCATGCGGATGATCGTCGGCGCGGCGGTTGACGCAGAAGAAAAGATGGGCCCGGAAATAGGGCTGTTTCGATGGCTGGTCCGTCATGGCTATTTCTCCCGTTCGGTTTTACCGCCGGTCATGGTCGACCAGAACGTTTTTTGCATTTGCTCGAAGCCCTCGACCCCGGCCGGCATCCAGGTCTTGAGCATGTCCTCGGGCGTCATGGCGGCAAGGCCCGCCTTGAGGCGCTCCTCGATCTCGGCCACCATCGTCTTGTGCAGGGACTCGACGGCGGGCAGACCGAAGAAGGTCCGGGCCTCGTCGGGTGAACAGTCGATATCGATGCGTATCTTCATTTGCCATCCCCTCTTCGCGGCGGGTTTTGCCGGCGCCAAACCCATCCGGGAAAAATGGTTGTTTCATCCCCCGATTGAGTCAAAGTAAGCCAGGCTGGCGGTCGGCGCAACGGCGGCGCATCGCCCGGAGGTTTTGCCCATGACCGCCAACATGCTTGAAGCGGAAACCAGCCCCTATCTGCTCCAGCACAAAGACAACCCGGTCCATTGGCGGGCCTGGTCAACCGATGTCCTGGCCGAGGCGCAAAAGAGCGACAAGCCGATCTTGCTGTCGGTCGGCTACGCCGCCTGCCACTGGTGCCACGTCATGGCCCACGAGTGTTTCGAAGACCCCGCCATCGCCGATCTGATGAACGCGCTTTTCGTCAACATCAAGGTCGACCGCGAGGAACGCCCCGACCTCGACGCCATCTACCAGACCGCCCTCGCCTTGACCGGGCAACAGGGCGGTTGGCCCCTGACCATGTTCCTGACCCCGACCGGCGAGCCCTTTTTGGGCGGCACCTATTTTCCCGCCACCCCGCGCTTCGGCCGTCCGGCCTTCCCCGATTTGATCCGCCAAATCGCCGAAGCCTATCACGCAGAGCGCGACAAGGTATTGACCAACGCCCAGGCGCTCACCCAGGCCGTCACCCGAGTGGGCCGGCCCGAGGCCGCCGGCGCGCTGTCGCCGGCCCTGTTGGACAAGGCGGCGGCGGCGGCGCTTGCCATGGTCGATCCGGTCCTGGGCGGCACCTCCGGCGCGCCCAAGTTTCCCCAGCCCTCGTTCTTCCGGTTTCTGTGGCATACCTACCGGCGCACCGGGGAGACGATGGCCGGCGAGGCGGTGACCGTGACCCTGAATGGCCTGTGCCAGGGCGGCATCTATGACCATCTGGGCGGCGGTTTCGCGCGCTACGCCACCGACGACGCCTGGCTGGTGCCCCATTTCGAGAAGATGCTCTATGACAACGCCTTGCTCATTGAGCTGATGACCGAGGTGTGGCAAGAGACCCGCGACCCCGTCCTTAGGGAACGCATCGGCGAGACCGTCGAGTGGGTCCTCGGCGACATGCGGGTCGGCGGAAGCGAGACACCCGCCTTCGCCAGCGCCCGGGACGCCGACAGCGAGGGCGAGGAAGGGCGCTATTACGTGTGGACGGAGGCCGAGATCGACGCCTGCCTGGGCGCCGACTCAGGCCCGTTCAAGGCCGCCTATGACGTCGGACCGGGCGGCAACTGGGAAGGCCGCACCATCCTCAACCGTTCGCAAAATCCGCCGCCCGGCACTGACGCGGCCGAGGATCTTTTGGCCCGCTGCCGGGGCCGCCTGCTGGAGCGGCGCGCCAAGCGCGTGGCACCGCTCCGCGACGACAAGGCCCTGGCCGATTGGAACGGCCTGATGATCACCGCCCTCGCCCTGGCCGGTTCGGTCTTCGACCAGCCCGCCTGGTCGGCCGCCGCCCGGGACGCCTTCGCCTTCGTCCGCCGGCGCATGGTCAACGACGGCCGCCTCGGCCATTCGTGGCGCCAGGGCAAGCTGCGCCATCCCGCCGTCCTCGACGACTACGCCAACATGAGCCGCGCCGCGGTGATCCTTTTCGAGACGAGCGGCGAGCGCCATTACCTGGACCAGGCCGTGGCCTGGGTCGCCGTCGCCGGGCGCCACTATTGGGACGACCGGGAGGGCGGGTATTTTCTCGCCGCCGACGACACGCCGAACCTGATCAGCCGGACCAAGACCACCCTCGACAACGCCACCCCATCGGGCAACGGCACCATGGTCGAGGTCCTGGCCCGCCTGGCCTGTCTTACCGGCGAGGACGCCTATCGCCGGCGCGCCGAAAAAATTGTCGCCGCCTTTGCCGGCATCCCCGCCGAGCATCTGCCCGCCATGCCGGTGCTGTTGATGGGCCACGCGCTCCTCGACGGCGCCGTCCAGGTGGCCATCGTCGGCGCCCCGGACGATGACGCCACCCGGGCCCTGGTCCGCTGCGTCTTCGACGTTTCCCTGCCCAACCGGGTGCTGTTGCAGGTGGCGCCCGGAACGGCGTTACCCCCGGGCCACCCGGCGCGGGGCAAGACGGCGATCGGCGGCGCCCCGACGGCCTACGTTTGCGTCGGACCGGCCTGTGGCCTGCCGGCCACCACGGCGCAGGACTTGAAGGCCCAATTGTCGGCGCTGTAATCTCTTTTCATGGCCCATCTGTCGGTGCACAGCCCGGTCGGGGCGCTGAGCGTTTTCGAAGACGCGGGCTCGGTCGTGGCCCTGGAATGGGGCCGCACCCCGGGCGGCGACGCGACGCCGCTGCTGGGCGAAGCCACGCGCCAGCTGGAGGCTTATTTCAAGGGCGAACTGAAGGAATTCGATCTGCCCCTGCGCCCCCAAGGGACGCCGTTCCAAAAGGCCCTGTGGCGCCGTCTCGCCGCCATCCCCCATGGTCGGGTCCTGACCTACGGCGCCCTGGCCAAGCGCATGGGAAGCGGTCCCGCGCCGTCGGCGGTGCCGGTGGGCGCAACCCCATCCCGATCATTATCCCGTGCCACCGGGTGGTCGGGGCCGGCGGGCGTCTGGGCGGCTTTTCAGGCGGAACGGGGCCGCATACCAAACGGGCGCTCCTGCGGCTCGAGGGCGCCGCCGGCGATTGACAGGTCCGGCGCCGCCGGGCATCAATCGCCATCGCCAACAAAGGAATCGCATCATGACCAAGGCCATCCTCATCCAAGAACCGGGCGCCGCCGGCGTCCTCAAGTGGGTCGACGTCAGGGTCGGCAAACCCGCACCCAAGGAAGTCCGTGTCCGCCACACCGCCGTCGGTCTCAACTACATCGACATCTATCACCGCTCCGGCCATTACCCGCTGCCCCAGTACCCGGCTCCGCTGGGCATGGAGGGCGCCGGCGTTATCGAAGCCGTCGGACGCAGCGTGCGCGGCCTCAAGGTCGGCCAGCGCGTCGCCTACGCCACCCTGCCCCTCGGCGCCTATGCGCAAGCCCGCCTGATCGCAGCCGACCGGGTCGTGCCGGTGCCGGCAGAGGTTAGCGACGAGATCGCCGCCGCCGTCATGCTCAAGGGAATGACGGCCGAATATCTGATCCGGCGCACCTATCGGGTCGGCAAGAACGACACCATCTTGGTCCACGCCGCGGCCGGCGGCGTCGGCACCATCTTGTGTCAGTGGGCCAAGCACCTCGGCGCCACGGTCATCGGCACCGTGGGCTCGGCCAGGAAGGCCAGGCTGGCGCGCGCGCTGGGTTGCGATCACGTCATCGATTATTCGCGCCAAGACGTGGCGGCGCGGGTGCAGAGGATCACCCGCGGCGCCGGCGTGCCGGTGGTCTTCGACGGAGTCGGAAAGGCGACATTTTCCGCTTCCATCGACAGCCTGGCGCCGCGCGGCCTGATGGTCTGTTTCGGCAACGCCTCGGGCCCGGCGCCCCTGATCGACACCCACATGCTGGGCCACAAGGGATCGCTTTACCTGACGCGGCCGTCGCTGGTCACCTACACCGCCGTCCGGTCCGACCTGCTGGCCAGCGCCCGGGCCTTGTTCAAGGTCATCGCCGAGGGCCATGTCAAGGTCGGCGTCAGCGCCACCTTTGCGCTTAAGGACGCGGCCAAGGCACAGCGCGCATTGGAAAAACGCCAGACGACGGGATCAACCGTTTTGATCCCGTAACGGTTTTGGTGATTTATATCG
>JASLLZ010000022.1 GCA_030746775.1 Rhodospirillales bacterium
CGGTCGTGAATTCGAGACGCGCGTTCATCAGCGACACGTTGGAGCCCAGCGTCGCCGCGTTGGTGCGGATCGTGGTGATGGCCCCATCCAGGGTATCGACGGCGGCGTCGAACAGGCTGACGCTGCCGTTTACCGCCGACCAGCCGATGTTCAGCCCGGCCAGGGTGGTGGCAACGGCCGAGGCGGCGCCGCCGTCCAGGCCGGCGAAGGTGCTCACCCGGACGTCGGTGCCGTCGATGCTGAGCGCCGAACCGGTCTTCTCCGAGAACGACACGTTCAACGCGCTGGCGGTCGAGGTGACCAGATTAATGCCCTGGTAACTGGCGTCGTCGAGCAGGTTGTTGGCCTGAAGCGCCAATTCGTTGAATTGTTTGGCGAGACTCGCCCGGTCTTCGGCCGAGCCCGTCTTGGCGCTGAGCAACAAGCCCTTCATCTGGGCAAAGATGTCCTCGGTGCTTTCCACCGCTTGCAGGGCGACGCCGAGCGAACTGACGCCCTGATCGATGGCGTCCTTCTTGGTCAACAAGTCGGCGGCGCGCTCGCTCAGCGCCTTGGCCTGGAAGTAATCGACCGGGCCGTCGGTGGCTTTCGCCACCTTGAGGCCCGTCGCCAGGCGCGCCCGGGTCAGCGCGACAACCTTCGCGGTCTGCGTCAGCGACAGCAGATTGGAGCGTATTCCCGGCGTTAACGTAACGTCGCTGGCCATGCCATGCGTTCCTCGGCCCTGTATATCAGGTCTGTAATCGTCGGAAATTATACCAAAAGCGGGCCCGGCGCACTGTGTCGCCGATCACAAGGCGGCGACGCGAAAGGCGCCGTGTCTTTGAACCGGCCTGAACTTCTTTCCTCCTCCATCTGGTGGGTTCTCATGCAGCCGTTTATGGTACCATTGCGGTCTGGAAATAACCCGTCGGAGCACTTCCGATGACTTCGAGGACCAAGGCCTTTCAAGGAGAATTGGATTGGGCGTCATGACGAATGAGCCTCGCGGGCGGAAATCGGCTGGGATGACCGCCGCACGGCTGGAACGCATGTGGAATCTCAGCCCCGTCATTATGTACATCCGCGGCCCAACGGGCAAAAAGCCGACCACCTATGTAAGCGAAAACGTCACCGCCCATCTGGGTCACGAACCGCGGGACATCATGGACGGACCGAGCTTCTGGAGCGATCACATCCACCCCGACGACAAAGCCGGCATCCTTTCAAATCTGAAATCCCTGACCAAGACCGGACACTGCGTCCACGAGTATCGAATTCGTCATAAGGATGGCGCCTATCGATGGGTGCGCGACCAATTGACCCTGGACCGCGACGGGCTGGGAAAACCGCGCCAGATCATCGGCCACATGTTCGACGTTACCGAGCACAAGCGGGTAGAGGACGCGCTGCGGGAAAGGGAGACGCGGCTCAACGCGGTGATCAATAACCTGCCGGTCCTGGTTTATCTCAGGGACAAGGAGGGCCGTTACATCCTGACCAACAAGGAATTCGATCGGCGTCACGGGATCGAACCCGGATCGGCCGTCGGCAAGACGCCCGACGCCCTTGTGTCCAAGAAGGCGGCGGACGGGTTCCTGGCGACCGACCGAAAGGTCTTGCGGAGCGGCGCCGTGATCTCGCGGGAGTCCGAGTTGACGTATCACGACGGCGTCACCCGGACCGTGTTGACCAACAAGTTTCCCGTTTCGGGGCGGGACGGCAAGCCCGTCGCCGTGGGTGTCGTATCGACCGACATTTCCGAGCGCAAACGGGTGGAGGACGCACTACGGCAAAGTGAAGCCCATTTGAGGGCCATTGTCGAACACTCGCCGAGCAACATCTACATCCGCGATACCCAAGGAAGATATTTGCTGGCGGGAAAGGAACTGTGCCGGTTGCTGGGGACCACACCGGACGAAATCAAGGGACGAACGCCGTCCGACTTCTACCCCCCCGACGTGGCCGAAGAATTCCTGGCCAGGGACAGGGAGGTCATGAAGATCGGTCGCCCGGTCGTGACCGAGGCGGCCAAGACCTATCCGTCGGGCGAGACGCGAACGGTGATCTCGACGAAGTTTCCCCTTTTTCAGACGGACAACGCTCCCATGGGCGTTTGCAACATCGCTATCGACATTTCCGAGCGCAAGCGGGCGGAGGGGGCGCTGCGACGAAGCGAAGCGCAACTGATGGCCATTGTCGACAACTCCCCCAACTACATCTACATCCGCAATACGGATGGACGATATCTGTTGGCGGGGAAGGAAATCTGCCGCTTGCTGGGAACCACGCAAGATGAAATCAAGGGAAAATCGCCATCCGATTTCTATCCCCCCGACGTGGCCGATACCTTCCTGGCCGAGGACAGGAAAGTCATCGCGACGGGCCGACCGGTGACGACCGAAAGGGACATCACCTATCCCACTGGCGAGACCCGAACGGTGATCTCGATGAAGTTTCCCCTCTTCGAGGCGGAGGGCGATTTGTCGGCATATGCGCCATTGTCGCCGACATCAGCGATCGCAAGCGCATGGAAGTGGCGCTCCGGGAAAGCGAGGCGCGATTCAAGGCCGTTATTGATTACTCGCCGGCGGCCATATCCCTCAAAGACGATGAAGGCCGTTACCTGCTGACCAACAAGAAACACCAAGAGTGGTACGGCGGCGACTTTCAGGGCAGGAAATTCACCGACTGCTTCCCCAAAGAGTTGGCTGACTTCTTCCGCGCCACCGACTTGGAAGTGACCGACAAACGCACGGCGCGGGAGTACGAGTTCGATATCACCCGCCCCGACGGCACCCCACAGGCCAACCTGTTAATCAAGTTTCCCATCCTTGCCCCGAACGGCGATTCGATGAGCATCGGCAGCATCACGACCGACGTCACCGAACGCAAAAAAACGGACCGGGCACTGCGCGAGAGCGAGGAGTTGTTCCGAAGCGCCTTTGAAACCACCGCCCTTGGCATGGCGTTGGTCGGCCTCGACGGGCGGTGGTTGAGGATTAACGATGCCTTGTGCGGCATCACCGGATACAGCAAGGAAGAACTGCTGGCGACCGACTTTCAGAGCATTACCCACCCGGACGACCTGGAGACCGACGTTGAAAATTTGCGCCGGCTGGTGAATGGCGAGATTTCCTCATACCAAAGAGAGAAACGATATGTTCACAAGCAAGGAGACACCGTCTGGGTCTTGTTGGGCGTGGCGATGGTTCGCGATGCGGAGGGAAATCCGCTCTATACCGTGACTCAGGTCCAGGACATCACCGGGCGAAAAATGGTCGAGGAACAGTTGCGCCAGGCCCAAAAGATGGAAGCCGTCGGTCAGTTGGCGGGCGGCATCGCCCACGATTTCAACAACCTGCTGACCATTGCCATCGGCAATCTTCAGTTGCTTGAGGACCATGTTCAAGACGACCAGCCCTTCAAGAAGCATATAGAACCGGCCCTGGATGCAATGTTTCGCGGCGCCGATTTGACCAATCGGCTGTTGGCCTTCGCCCGCAAACAGATCCTTGAACCACGCATCATCGAGGTCAACAAGCATGTGTCGGAGATGGGCAATATGCTGCGCCGGACAATCGGTGAAGCGATAGAAATCGAGACCGTCCCGACAGAGGTTCCCTGCCACACGTTCATTGACCCTACCCTGTTGGAGTCCTCCCTGCTCAACCTGGCGATCAACGCCCGCGACGCGATGCCCGACGGCGGGACGATCACCATCGAGGTCGCCCATGCCCAAGTGGACCAGGCATTCGAAGAAGATTTTCGCGAAACGACGACCGGTCCATACGTCATCATCGCGGTTTCCGATTCTGGAACCGGCATGCCCGAGGAGGTCAGAAGGCGTGCCTTCGAACCATTTTTCAGTACCAAGGAATCGGCCAAGGGGAGCGGCCTCGGCCTCAGCATGGTCTATGGTTTCGTCAGGCAATCGGGCGGCTACGTCACCTTGAACAGCGAGGCGGGGCAGGGAACCTCCGTCAAGCTCTACCTGCCCGAGGCGGAATCCTCCGAGACGACCGGCGCCGAAGAGATATCGAGCGCCGAGGAACTTCCGACCGACGAGGAGACCATTCTGGTTGTCGAGGATAATATCAGTGTGCGCATGGTTCTGACACTGATTCTGAAGGAACTTGGGTATCGGGTTCTGACGGCGGAAAACGGGCCGGCCGCCCTCGACACCGTGGACAAGCATCAAGACATCGATCTGTTGTTGACCGATGTCGTCATGCCCGGCGGTATGATCGGCGCCGCCCTGGCCCGAGCGGCAAGGAAACGTCAGCCGACGTTAAAGGTCCTGTACACCTCGGGTTATGCCCAGGACGCCATCGCACAGGGCGGGATCCTGGACGAGGGCATGGAGTTGCTCAGCAAACCCTACCCAAAATCGGAACTGGCCAGAAAAGTCCGTCAGGTCCTGGAAGGCTGACGGCGGGAAGCGGTGAAATTCGCCCGCCCAGAGCAAATCCCGAGCGGATGGAACCATCCGCGACGACGCATTTGCGGCTTCAAGAACAAGTCACGTAAATTTCGGCCAACGCATGTGAACCGGGTCTCTACCGCCTCGCCAAGCGCTCCTTCAGCCGCGCGTGGGCCGCTTCGGAACCGTCATGAAACGTCCCGAACCACTTGTCGAGCACCGGCAGCACCTCGCCGCTGTAATTGCACTCGAAGTGTTTGTGATGGAGGTAGTGGAAACCGGTGTTGAGGCCCACGGTCCTGTCTCCGCCAACGACGATCCGGGCAAAGCCGCAATGCCCCAATGCCGGCGCCAGGGCGACGAATTGCAGGTGGAACAAGGCGTGAATCGGGTGCAGGGCGATGACCCAATAGATGATCACTCCGGAAAAATAGAGGAGGTGCTCTAGGGGATGCATCGAGAGGCCCGACCACGGCCCGGGATTGACGTTGCGATGGTGCAGGTAGTGGGCCCCGTCATAGAGGGGCCGCCAATGGAGGAGGCGGTGAGCCACGTAGAAGTGGACGGCATGAATGATCGGGATCAGCGCCAACAGGGCCACGAACCACACCGGGTTCGCCGCCCAGTCGTTGAACGGCAGCAGGTCATTGGCGAAGGCCCATAGCGTGACCGCCTCGTAGGCCGTCCAGGTCGTCACCCCACCGGCCAGGCTCCAAAAAATGTTGTCGCGCACCTGATGACCGAACAGGAAGGCACGGCTCTTGGTTGCCTGGGGGCGGGTGTTGTACTTGAAGTTCGTGCCCTGGCCTTCGAGGACGTACAGGTACAGGTGCAAGGAGCCGTATATGAGGACCGTCAGTGCCAGGTTTCGCCCGAAGATGATTGCCATCCAACCGGGCTCGAAGCTCCGCATGCTGGCCAGGTCCGGCGTCAGGAAAAACCACGTCACCAGCGCGATGGCGAGGTAAAAGCTGGTCAGCGGCCACAGATAGCCGGGGAAGCCGAAGAGCCACTTGAACACGGCCACCGGTCGCGGCGGCCAAACGAACGGCGCCGGCATTTGGATGGGATCGGGCGGCCACCAATCGCCATGCTCGGCGCGCCCGCCAATCGCATCGTCCGTCACCCCTTCACGCTCCCGCTTGATTTAACATCCGGCGGTCGCCGGTCGGCCCCGCCAAGGCTTGAGTCTAGGCGCCGAGCACGGTCCAGGTCAACGGCTTGCGGCGTTTTTTGTAGAGATCGCAAATAGCCGGCGAGGCGATCATGGCGGGCCCGGGCAAGGGGCGGAACGTGGCCGCGTCGCCAAACAATGCTTGTTGCTTGCCAAGGGCGCGAGTAGGCTTGGCGGATTGCCGCCAACGCCGGGCGGGAATGGTGCCGCGTGGGTGACTCGAACACCCGACCCCAGCATTACGAATGCTGTGCTCTACCAGCTGAGCTAACGCGGCAACCAAACCCTACTTAATGCGCCCGGTGCTCACCGTCAACGGCGGCGCTTAGGAGTGGCGCCGCCGCGCCGGGGGCCATATGGTGTCGCCCGACGGATGGCGGCCCGAATTCGGAGATTCCCGAGTGACGACCATGGCCCCCCTGCCCGCGTGGCGCGACCTGGCGGACCTGCTGGCGGTCGCGGCGCCGGATGATGACGCCCTGGCGGCGCCGTGGCGGCGCGGCAACGAAGGGGCGGTTTGGTTTTCACGCGGCGCCTGGGCCCTGGCGGCGCTGGTCCGTTGGTGGCAGGACGGCCGCGACCGACCGGCCCGGTTGTGGCTGCCCGATTACTTCTGCGACGCCTCGAGCACCGGGGCGCGCGACAACGGCGCCGAGCTTGTCTTCTATCCGGTCGGCGAAGACCTCCAGCCCCGGTGGCCGGTCTTGCGCGCCCTTGCCCGTTCGGCGCCACCGGACCTTTTCGCCGTGGTCCATTATTTCGGCCAGGCGGCGGACGGTCACGCCGCGCGTGCCTTCTGCGCCGAGACCGGCGCACTGATGATCGAGGACGCGGCCCACGTCACGGCGCCGGCGCCGGGCATCGGCGTTTACGGCGACTTCGTCCTCTATTGTCCCCACAAGACCCTTGCCGTACCGGACGGCGCCGTCCTCCTGGTCCGCGATCGAAGCCGCGCGGCGGCCCTGACCCGGGCCGGCGCGGGCCCCGGCCACGGGGCGCCGGCGGCGGCGCCGTGGCTGGCCCGGCGCCTGGTCCAAAAATGCCTGCCGGCGGCACTGCTCAAGGCCCGCGTCCGCCTGACGGGCCCCGCCTTTGGCGACGATCCGCCCGTGCGGGTGCTAGCGCCGACGCCGGCCCTCAGCCGGGTGGCGCGGCGCACCCTGACCCGGGTCCGCGACAAGCTGGCGGCGGCGAGACGACAACGGCGGCGCAACGAGGAAACCCTGCGCCGCGCCTGTGACGGCCGTGCCGGGTACCGTCCGTTTTTTGCTTCGGCGCCGGACGCGCCCTATCGCTTCGTCCTTGATTGCGCGGACGGCGGCGAAGATCGCTTTTTGGCCCTGCGCCGGCGCGGATGCCCGGCCGAGACCTGGCCCGACCTGCCGCCCGAGGTGCTGGCCGAGCCCGAGCGTCACGCCGCCGCCGTGGCCCTGAGAAGGCGTCTCGTCTTCCTGCCGGTCCACCAATCGGTGGCGCCGCGGCACTTATCGGATTGGCTTATATAAGGGTGTCGAGGCGGCGGCGCGGCGCGGCGTAACGCCAATCCAGCCCCCCCTCGACGACCAGCGAGAGGTAGTCCCCGGGGGCGGCCAGATCGATCTGGTCGGCCCTCAGGGCGCGGCGGTCCGTGGTCTCGATGTTGGGTCCACGGATGCCGCTGCGGCAGAACCGGTATTCGGTGGCGATGACGGCAAGGGCGGCGGCCGAAATGCTGTCGATCGAGCCGAAGGGATAGGCAAACCACGGCGTCGGCTCCCCGAGGCGGGCCGCCAGGACCTCGTTGCAACCCCGCACCTCGCGGCAAAGTTCGTCGCCCGGCAAACGCGAAAGCCGGCGATGGGTCATGGAGTGGGCGCCGATGGCGTGTCCCATCGCCTTGAGGGCGCCGATCTCGCGCCACGACATCAGACGCGCGGCGCCGGGCAGGTCGGCGGCGCCGAGGCGGCCGTCGAAGATATGGGCGGCGATCGCCTGACGCTGCGCCTCGCCGTCAAGCTCGATCAGGCCCGGGCAGACGAAGAAGAGCGCCTTGACGCCGTGGCGCGAGAGAACGGCCTCGGCCGCCGCGTGGTTGGAGGCGAAACCGTCGTCGAAGGTGAGCAGGCACGGCGAGCCGCCTTCTTGCGCCCCGCCCCCGTCGCCGGCGAGCCATGCCTCGGCCTCGCCCGGCGTTACCAGCCCGCCCTGGCGCTTGACGGTGCCAAGCAGGCGGTCGAGGGCATCGAAGTGGTGTTCGGGCACATCGTGCAAAAGTAAGATGCGCAAGGCCGGCGGCCGGGCGCCGCCGATCCGGCGCCAGGCCCTGAGGCCGGTCAACCAAGGGCGGGCAAGGCGGTATCTCAACACGGCACCATCCTATACCGACCGGGCGGCGCGCACCCGCCACCGCACCAGCCGCCCCAACAGGCTGCCGCCCAGGGCCTCCAACTCCGGCGCCAGGCGATAAGGAAGGCCGCCCAGGCCGTCCTTGAAACGGTATATGCCGGGCGGCGTCAAGTGGGCGTCCAGACCGCCCAGGTCGAAACGCCGGGCCCCTTGTTCCTGCATCGCGACGACGGCCCGCCACAACAGTAACTGCCCGGCGTTGACCGCCCGTCCGGCCGCCGCCACGGTTCCGGCCAGATACTCCGCGGTATCGCCGTGGCGCACCATGAGGACCGAGCCGGCCGGCCGGCCGTCCAGGTTGGCGATGAAGGTTTCCATGCGGCCTTGCGCCGGCAGCACCGATTGCAGGGCGGCCAGCAGTTCAGGCGTCACCGAGGTGGCAAAGCCGCGCTCCCCGGTCATGTGCCGGTAACCGTCGAGGAATTCGGCGAACAGCCCTTCTTCGCGCCCGACCTTGACCTCGAGGCCGGAGCGTTCGGCCTTGTTGAGCGCGTTGCGCCATTTCTGGCGCAATCCCTGGCGCAGCTCGGCGGTCGGCCGCCTCAGGTCAAGGGTGGCCGAGGCCCAACCTTCGACGCCGGTCGGAACCAAGCCGCCGGCGTCCCCCTGGAAATCGTCTTCGGCCAGGGCCGGGGCCAGCCTCAGGTAAAAACCGCGGCGGCGCGCATAGTGGTCGGCCAGGGCCGACAGCAGGGCATTGGGCGGCGCCGGCGGGCCGTCGTCCGGCGTCCGCCAAAGAGGGGCCCGGTTAATCCACACCAGGCCGCCCGGAAGGCCGCCCGGCAAAGCCCGGACAAGGGCCTGAAAGGCGCCAAGGGTGCGGCCGTCCAGACCAAGGGTTCCCCGTTCGACGCGCCACGGGCCGGTGCCGGCCTTGGCCTCGCCCCATTCCCAGCACTGCATGAGGCTGAACCCCGCCATGGGGCCGGCCAGTCGGTTCCATTCCTCGCGGGCGAAGTCCCTGACGTCGACGTCGAGGGGGCTCATATTACCGGGCTCCGGCCTCGTCGTGGGTGAGGACGGCCGTCCGCGCGTCGCCGAATTCCGCATCCTCCGGGCCGGCGTCCCCCGGACCGGCGTCCCCCGGACCGGCTTCCTGCGGACCGGCTTCCTGCGGACCGGGAAGGTGGGCGACCCGGGGCGGCGTGCGCCAGGCGAAGCTGTCGAAGTCCTCGCAATTGCCGCACAGCACCGTCCACTCGGCCGCCAGGTTGCCGCAGCTCTGGCACACCCAGGCCGGATCGGGAGCGGCGGCGGAGGCGCGCACCAGCCATTCCCGGGCAGCCGCCCCGTCTGCGTGTTCGTCTTCTTCGAGACGCGCCATCAGGCGACACACCCGGGCCGTCGGCTGGGCGCCCGCGGCGGCGCTCAGGTGGCTCCTGGCCTCGCCCCACAGCCGTGCCTCCAAGGCCGCTTCGGCCAGGGCGATATGGCTTTCCGGGTGGTCCGGGTTGGCCGCCGCCAGGCGCTGCGTGTCCCGCGCCAGGGTCAGGCCGTCTTCTTCCCGCCGCGTCATTCGGTAGGCGTCATAGAGGTCGGGATGGGGCTCGCGGCCCCAGGTCTTTTCGATCACCTGGGCGGCCTTGGGACCCTTGCCGTCGGCGACCAAAAGCCGCGCCAGGCGAACCGCCGCCGGGACGAAGTCCGGGCCGTGGTCGTGGGCGCGGCGCGCCAATTTGAGCGCCTTGGCGCCATCGCCGCCGGCCTCCGCCTCCTGGCTCTGCTGGTGCAGGAGGACGGCCCTTCGGCGGTCGCCCTGGGGCGGCGGAACCAAACCGGTCTTGACCGCTTCGGCCAAGGTGATCTCGGCATCCAGCCATTGCCCCGCCCGCACTTGCAGGTCGAGCAGGTTGGCCGCCACCCAGTCGCTCTTTGGCCGCAACCGGTAGGCGCGCCGGGCCAGGGCCAGGGCCTCGTCCCAGTCGTGACGCCTGATCGCCTGGGTCAATAGGCCGCGCAAGCCCAGGAACTCGGTCCCGGGGCGCTCAAGCATGGCCTTGAAGAACCTCTCCGCCGCCTGTTCGTCGCCCGCCAGTTGCGCCGCCTGGGCCGACAGAAGCAGGGTCAACGGCGGATCTTCAAGCAGCCCTTCGGCGCGCTTGCCCTGGCGCCCGGCGTCCTCGGCGTCGCCCGCCGCGACGGCGACCATGCCGCGGGTCAGGGCTTCGAATCCGCGCCGCTGGCGGCGCCCTTGGCGCCAGCGCCGCCCGGCCGATGGCAGGCCCTCAAGGACGATCCACAAGCGATAGATCAGCGCCGCCGCGACTGCCACCGCCGCCACGGCGCCGAGCAGAAGGGCGACCGATGAGTCGAGCCGGTAGCCCTGCCACTGCACCGTCACCGAGCCCGGATGGTCGGCCAGCCAGATGCCGGTCACGACCAGCACCGTCAGGACGACAACGAACCAAAGGGCTTGAATCATGGGCCGCGCCTTCACGATGAATCGAGCAGCGAGATGGCAAAGATATGCAGTTTCGCGACGTCCCTTTCCGCCGCCAGACGGGCCCGGGCATCGGCCAGCCAGTCTTCGGCCGCCGCCGCCGCCGGACCCTCAAGGGCGCCCAGCACCTGAACGGCGGCGATCAGGTCGCCGGCCCGAAGCAGCGTCTCGGCCCGGGCGACCACCGCCTCGGTGCCTTCGCCGGTGCCGTCGTCGGCCGCGACGGCGGCGGTTCGGCGCACCCGCACCAACGAGGTCAGCCAGCGCCCGGCGCGCTCCTTCCACCCGGTGCCGGCACCGCCCAGGGGGGCGGCGACGATCTCGCCGGCCGTGGCATCGAAGCGCCGGCGCAGGGATTCCAGGGCTGCGATACCGGTCGCGGCATGGGGCCGCAAGGCAGCGATCGCCGGCGCCGCTTCGGCGTTCTTGCCGGCCACCGCCTCGACGGCGGCGAGTTCCTTGGCGAAGGGTCCCGAGGTGCGCAGGGCGGCGCGTAATTGACCAACCGCCAAAACCACCGCCGGCGCCTTGGCGGCGGCGCCGTGATCGCCGGCGCCGGCCGGAACGGCCAAGGCGTTGAGACGCTGGGCAAGCCGGTTGATGGCGGCGCTGAGTTCCGTGTTTCGGGCTTCCAACCCCTTCAGATCGACGGCCTCCGAGTCCTCGGCGGCGGCCGCGCTTTCAAGCTTCGACAGGCGGCTGGCGACCTCGCCGAGGGCGCTCCTGGTGCCTTCCAACCCTTCCAAGCGCTGGCTGAACCGGCGCAGGGATTCGCTGGTATCCTCGGCCACCGCCGGCAGGGTGGTGGCGGCAATCATTTTTTTCACCGATTCGAGAGCCGTCGCCAAGCCGTCGACCTGTTCGATCAGAGCGGCCAGCCGTTCGCTCGACAGGCGCCGCCGCCGTTCCAGGTCGGCGATGGTGGCGCTACTTTCGGCGCGCGCCTTGGCCTGGTTTTCCAGCGCCCCCACCCGATCGTCCAGGCCAGTCATGCGGGGATCGAGGAATGGGTCCTTGGCCGCCTTGGACAGATAGGAATCGAGGACAGGAAACCACATCGGCTCGGTGGCGTAGAGGGCGCCGCCGATGAAGGCCATGCCGACCACCGCCAACAGAAAGGCCCTGGGGGCGCCGCCGCCGCCGCGCTGGGCGGGCCTGGGCGCCGGCGCCTCGATGGTCCCGGTAGCGGTCGTTGGCGGAGCGGCGGGCGTCTCGATGGTCTCGGCGGCGGGCGCCTCGGTTTTCTTTTCCGGCGCGACCGCCGCTTTGGCCGCTCCGGTGCGCTTGCCGGGCGCGGCGCGGCGTGTGCTGGGTTTGCTCTCGGTGCTCTTGGGCTTTCTGGTCATATGGTTTGTCCGGCTTATGGCCCATCTTTAGGCACCGCTCGATCCTGTCCTATGGTCGCGATCAGCGTCTCCTGATCGGGCCGGGCGGCGGTCACGGCCCGGCGCCAGGGAAGAAGACGTGCGCGCTCCGCGACCGCCGGGCTCAGGCAATAGGCAACCATCCCCGGACAGACGTCGGTCAATTCATGCGCCTCGGCCAAACTAACAAATATGGCGGCGGTTCGGGGAGAGAAAAATATTACGCCATCGACCTCGCCCTCGGCCATTGCCCTTACCGCCGCCGCGCTGAAGCATTCGGCCGGCGCCGCTTCGTAATAGACATGGCGGCAAACCTTGAACCCGGCGCCGGCGACCAGCCCGCCCAGGTCGCCGGCCACGGTCTTCCCGGCGACGTGCAACAGGGCGCCGGCGCCGGCATCGAGACGGGCGCAAACAAGCCGCGCCAGATCCTCGACCGTACCCCGGGCACTTTCCACCGCCCGGTAGCCGGCCGCCCGCGCCGCCCGGGCCGTCGCGTCGCCGACCGCGAAGACGGCCACGTCCCGGTCGTCGCAGCGCCGGACCAGGGCGCGCACCCCGTTGGCGCTGGTCGCCAGGATGGCCTGGACCCCGGCCAGATCGGGGGGAGGACCGTCGCGGTATCGAATGCCCAGCAAGGGCTCGATCAGGATTTCGATGCCGAGCGCGGCCAGGGGACCGGCAAGGGCCTCGGCATCGTCGCGGGGACGGGTGACGAGAAGGCGCATGTTATTCAAGAGCATCCATGAAGCCGGGGCCGGCCCGGCGGCGCAGTTCCTCCCCGGCGTCGATGCCGATGGCGCGGGCGTCGGCCACCGGGCCTCGGCGTTCGGCGGTCAGGACTTCCGAGCCGTCGGGGCGGGCGACGAGGCCGGTCAAGGCCAGGGTTCCGTCCTCGGCCAGGCTGGCCAGGGCCGCGATCGGGGTTCGGCACGAACCGTCGAGGACCTCCAGCAGGGCCCTCTCGGCGGTCACCCGGTGCAGGGTCGCGAGATGGTTGAGGGGCTCCAGCAGGGCCAGGGCCCGGCCGTCACCGGCCCGGCACGCGATGCCGATGGCGCCCTGACCGACGGCGGGCAGCATTTCGCCGGGCTCCATGATCGAGGTCAGGGCGTCGTCCATGCCGAGGCGGCGCAGCCCGGCCACGGCCAACAGGGTGGCGTCCGCCTGGCCCTCGCCCAGTTTACGCATCCGGGTGTTCACGTTGCCCCGGAAAAGAACCACGCTGAGGTCGGGACGGCGGTGCAGGACCTGGGCCCGGCGCCTGAGCGAAGCCGTGCCGACGACGGCGCCGGCGGCCAACCCGGCCAGATTGGACGCCCGGGGAGAGACGAATCCGTCGCGCGGGTCCTCGCGCTCCAACATGCAGGGCAGGACGATCCCGTCGGGCAGCCAGGTCGGCACGTCCTTCATGGAATTGACCGCGACATCGATGCGGCCGTCCAACAAGGCCTCGTCGATTTCCTTGGTGAACAGGCCCTTGCCGCCGATCTCGGCAAGGGGGCGGTCGAGCTCGCGATCGCCCGTGGTGCGGATGACGACGGTCTCGACGGCGCCGTCGGGGCCGAGTTCGGGATGGGCGGCGGCGAGCCTGGAGCGGGCTTCCTCGGCCTGGGCCAGGGCCAGCGGGCTGCCCCGGGTTCCGATGCGCAAGGCGGGTGCGGACGTCATTGAAAAACCGAATTGGGCAAAATGGTTCCGATCCTTGGTATAAGATCAACGGCCAGGGACTGGAAGGGCTTTTCGATGATCGTCCTGGGAATTGAGACCAGTTGCGACGAAACCGCCGCCGCCATCGTCGATGGCGAACGCCGCATCCTGGCCAACCGGGTGCTGAGCCAGATCGACGAACACCGCCCCTTCGGCGGCATCGTACCCGAGATCGCGGCGCGCGCCCACCTTGACCACATCGACCGCCTGATCGCCGAGGCCCTGGCCGCCGCCGATATCGATTTTGCCCAACTGGACGGCGTCGCCGCCACCGCCGGGCCGGGGCTCATCGGCGGTCTGCTGGTCGGGGTCACCACGGCCAAGGCGATTGCCGCCGTCCATGACGTGCCGTTTCTCGCCGTCAATCACCTGGAGGGGCACGCCCTGACGGCGCGCCTGACCGACGACGTGGCCTTTCCGTACCTGATGTTGCTGGTCTCGGGCGGCCATTGCCAACTGCTGGTGGTCGAGGGTGTGGGCAACTATCGCCGTCTCGGCACTACCGTCGACGATGCCATCGGCGAGGCCTTCGACAAGGCGGCCAAAATGCTGGGCCTGGGCTTTCCCGGCGGTCCCCCGGTCGAGAGGGAGGCGGCGCGGGGCAACCCCGAACGCTTCGCCCTGCCGCGCCCGATGAAGGGTCGGCCGGGTTGTCACTTTTCGTTTTCGGGCCTCAAGACGGCGCTCCGCCGGGCCATCGAAACCCTGCCCACGGACGCGCCCGAAGCCGACGACGTGGCCGACCTTTGCGCCGCTTTTCAAGCCGCCGTCGGCGACGTGGTGGTCGACCGTTCGGCCAACGCCATCAAGACGTTCCTGGAAATTCATAGCCATGGCGACACCTTGGTGGTGGCCGGCGGCGTCGCCGCCAACACGGCGATCAGGAAGCGCCTGGCCGCCCTGGCCGGGGACAAAGGTTTCAAATTGGTGGCACCGCCGATGGAACTGTGCACCGACAACGCCGCCATGATCGCCTGGGCCGGGATTGAGCGCCTGCGCCTGGGACTGACCGACGGCCTCGATTTCCGGCCCCGCCCGCGCTGGCCCCTCGACCCCGACGCCCCGCCCGCCGTCGGCGCCGGCGTCAAGGCTTGAGTTCTTCCGCGCGGTAGCTCCCCAAGGTGGCCTCGATGGCGGCGCCGAGGGCGGTGGGCCGAAATTCAGGCAGCAACTGGCGCCGCCTGGCATCGTCGATGATGACGCTTTCTTTCCACAGATAGCGGATTTCCAAAAGCTCCATGAAGGCCGGGTAGAGCGCCCCGGCAAGGTAGAGAAGCGGCCACGGCGTCGTCTTGAGCCGCAGCCCGGGATGCCCCGCCAGGCGCGCCACCTGGCACAAAAAATCTTCCATCGGCCAGGCGACGGTACCCTTGAAGTGGACGACCTCGAAGGGCGCCAAACCGTGATCTAAATCGAGGAGCGCCACCCCGAGCCGCGCCACATCGGGCGCATAGGCCCACTGATGGGGAATATCGGCCCTTCCCAGGATACGCATCGGCCGGCCCCGGGCGGCATTGCGGAAGATCGGGTCGACCGACCAGTTGCGCACCGTGGGGCCGAAGAAATCGCCGGCCCTGAGCACGATCACCCGGGGGCCGCTCGCCGACGCGGCGCGGCTGAGCGCCTGTTCCATCTAAACCCGGACCGAACCCTTCCTGGATGACGGCCGGTTGGGGGCCGTCTCGTCAAGCGGACCCGCGGTCTGACGGCCCAGGCCGAAAACGTTGCCGGGAAAAAGGATGGTGGCGCCGGCGCGCCGCGCGGCGGCGATGACATTGGCGGTCGCCCGCGCCATGTAGGGCACCCAGCGGTGGTAGGGATAGTTGATGCCATGGGCGATGGCCCGGCAGCCGTCGGCGGCGCGCATCAGGGCGTCACGGTCCTGGACGTCGCCCTCGACGATGTCGACGGCGCGGGCGTCGCCCAGGCGCAGCCGCGCCTTGGCCCCGTCGCGGCTGAAGACGCGGATCGCCTCGCCACACCCGATCAGCGCCAAGGCCACGGCGCCGCCGAAGGCGCCGGTGGCGCCGAGTATGAGAACCGGCCCAGGCCGCATCGTCACTCTTCCCCATTGCCGGTCATCCAACGGCCGGCCTGGGCAGGCTAGCCTGTTAAGCGCCGCGACGGAACCAACCCCTTGTCGCCGGCCCCCGCGAACGGGCATAACGGGCGGACCATGACAGCCATGAAGAAAATCGGCATCGTCGGCGCCGGCGCCTGGGGCACGGCCTTGGCCATGGTGGCCAGACGCGCCGGGCGCGCCGTCACCTTGCAGGCCCGCGAGGCCGAGGTCGCCGCATCGATCAACGAGGGCCACGAGAACACCCTCTTCCTGCCCGGCGTGGCCCTGGACCCGGAGATCGCCGCCACCACGGAACTTTCCGCCGCGGCCGACGCCGACGCCGTCCTGCTGGCCGTGCCGGCGCAACACATGCGCGCTGTTTGCGGCGCCCTGGCGCCGGCCTGGACGCCGGGCGTGCCAGCCGTCATTTGCGCCAAGGGCATCGAACAAGACACCGCCGCCCTGATGAACGAGGTCGTGGCCGAGGTTCTGCCCGCCGCCCCCATCGCCGTCCTTTCGGGTCCCACCTTCGCCGCCGAGGTGGCGCGCGAATGTCCGACCGCCGTTACCCTGGCCTGCGCCGATGGCGACGTGGCCCGGTCCCTGGCGACGGCCTTGGGCACGCCGCGCTTTCGCATCTATCACTCGCCCGACGTCATCGGCGCGCTCATCGGCGGCGCGGTCAAGAACGTGCTCGCCATCGCGTGTGGCATCGTCGAGGGGCGCGGGCTCGGCGACAACGCGCGGGCCGCGCTGATCACCCGCGGCCTGGCCGAGATCGTGCGCCTGGGCCTGGCCAAGGGGGCGCGGGCCGAAACTTTTCGCGGGCTGTCCGGCCTTGGCGATCTGACCTTGACCTGCAACGCCATGCAGTCGCGTAACTTCTCGCTCGGCGCGGCCCTGGGCGGTGGCCAATCGCTCGCCGCCGTCATGGCTTCCCGCGTCTCGGTGGCGGAGGGTGTCTTCACCGCCGCCGCCGTCGCCGCCCTGGCGCGCCTTCTGGCGATCGACATGCCGATCTCGACCGCCATGGACGCGGTGCTCAACCACGCCGCCGACATCGACGCCGTCATCGCCGGCCTGCTGGCGCGCCGGCCCGGCGCCGAGGCGCCGTCAGGCGGGTAATACCACGGAGAACGAACCTCAACCAAGAAACAACTTGTACGGAGAGAGAGATGGCAAAATGGCTGGTAAAATCCGAACCCGGGGCATGGTCGTGGGACGACCACGTCAAGGCGGGTGTCGCCGAATGGGACGGCGTGCGCAACCATCAGGCGTGCAATAACATGAAGGCCATGAAGGTCGGCGAGCAGGCCTTCTTCTATCATTCGGTCACCGAAAAGCAGATTGTCGGTATTCTTGAGGTGGCCCGCACCTACTATCCCGATCCCACCGATGCCTCGGGCCGTTTCGGCATGGTCGACTTCAAGGCGCTCAGGCCCCTCGAAACGCCGGTGTCCCTGGCCGACATCAAGGGCGACGGGCGGCTCGATCATCTTGCCTTGATCCGCCAGTCGCGTCTTTCGGTGGTGCCGATCGACGCCAAGGCGTGGCGCGTCATCTGCGCCTTGGGCGGCATCAAGGCTTAAGGCGCGACGCCGTGCCGGCCAGAGAGCGGACAAAACTGTGCCGCCTGGACGACATCGCCGATGGCGGGTCGGAGCGTTTCGTCGCCCAGGTCAACGGCCAGGCGCGCGGCGTCATGGCCATCCGCCAGGGCGCCCGGGTGTTCGTCTACGTCAACGACTGCCCGCACACCGGGGCGCCGCTCGACTTCACGCCGGGCAAGTTTCTCAACCTCGAGGGCACGCATATCCTGTGCACCGGCCACGGGGCACTGTTCCGCATCGAGGACGGCCACTGCGTCTCGGGCCCCTGCGTCGGCGATGACCTGCAGGCGCTGGACGCCGTGGTCGAGGACGATGCTGTTTGGGTAACCGGCTAGAAACTCTTGTTCGGGGCCCGGCGATTGAGGTAATTTTGGTGCCCGGAGGCATGGATTTCAGCCCCTATCGAGGAAAAAATCATGAGCAAGGGAAAAGGCACCAAGGGCGGCAAGCTCAGCGAAGCGCAAATCGCGGTCCACTGGAAGGAAGAGGAATACATCCACCCGTCGCCGCAGTTCATCGCCCAGGCGAACATGACGGACGCCGACGTGCATGAGCGCTTCGGCCTCGACAACTTCCCCGGATGCTTCAAGGAATACGCCGACCTTCTGACCTGGGATTCGTACTGGCACACCATGCTGGACACCTCCGACGCGCCGTGCTGGAAGTGGTTCGTCGGCGGGCGCATCAACGCCAGCTACAACTGCGTCGACCGCCACCTGGCGAAATACAAGAACAAGGCCGCCATCCATTTCGTGCCCGAACCGGAGAACGAGGCGCCGCAAGCCATCACCTATCAGGAGCTTTACGTCAGGGTCAACGAATTCGCCCTGATGCTGCGCGACCTGGCCGGTCTCAAGGCCGGGGACCGGGTGACGCTTCACATGCCAATGGTTCCCGAACTGCCGGTTACCATGCTTGCCTGCGCCCGCCTCGGCATCATTCATTCCGAGGTCTTCGGCGGTTTCAGCGGCCAGGCCTGCGCCGACCGTATCCACGATTCGGGCTCGCGGGTGTTGATCACCATGGACGGCTACTACCGCTCGGGCAAGTTCATCGACCACAAGGCGAACGCCGACATCGCCGTCGAGACGGCGAAGAAGCTGGGCCAAAAGGTCGACAAGGTGCTGATCTGGCAGCGCTATCCCGGCGAAACCCGTTCCCAGGCAAAAATGGTCAAGGGCCGCGACCACATCGTCAACGACGAACTTGCGGCCTTTGCCGGCAAGCGCGTCGATCCGGTCCCCCTGGCCGCCGAGGACCCGCTGTTTCTCATGTACACGTCGGGCACGACGGGCAAGCCCAAGGGCTGTCAGCATTCGATCGGCGGCTACCTCGCCTATGCCGCCGGCACCTCGAAGTTCTTCCAGGACATCCACCCCGAGGACGTCTACTGGTGCATGGCGGACATCGGCTGGATCACCGGCCATTCCTATATCGTTTACGGCCCCCTGGCCCTGGCCGCGTCGAGCGTCATGTTCGAGGGCGTTCCGACCTATCCCGACGCCGGGCGGGCGTGGCGCATCGCCGAGCGTCTCGACGTCAACATCTTCCACACCGCGCCGACCACCATCCGCATGTTGCGCAAGGCGGGCCCCGACGAACCGGCCAAGTACGACTATCACTTCAAACACATGACGACGGTCGGCGAGCCCATCGAGCCCGAGGTGTGGCGGTGGTACTACGAGGTCGTCGGCAAGGGCGAGGCGATCATCGTCGATACCTGGTGGCAGACCGAGACCGGCGGCTTTCTGTGCTCCACCATGCCGGCGACCCAGCCCATGAAGCCGGGCAGCACCGGCCCCGCGGTGCCGGGCATCCACCCCGTCATCTATGACGAGGACGGCAAGGAGATCCCGGCCGGTTCGGGCACGGCGGGCAACATCTGCATCCGCAATCCGTGGCCGGGTGCCTTCCAGACCATCTGGGGCGACCGCGAGCGCTATGTCGAGACCTATTACGCCAAGTACTGCAAGGATCCCAAAAGCAAGGACTGGCGCGACTGGCCCTATCTCACCGGCGACGGGGCCATGCAGTCGGAAGACGGCTATTACCGCATCCTGGGCCGCATCGACGACATCATCAACGTCGCCGGCCACCGGCTCGGCACCAAGGAACTCGAATCCGCCGCCCTGACCATCGAGGCGGTGGCCGAAGCCGCGGTCGTTCCCGTCGTCGACGAGTTGAAGGGCCGCGTACCCGACGTCTACGTGTCCCTCAAACCGGACTTCGACGGCGCCAAGGTCGGAGATCAGGTGGTCAAGGTGATCGAGACCACGATCGGCAAGATCGCCCGGCCCAAGCACGTCCATATCGTGCCCGACATGCCCAAGACCCGGTCCGGAAAGATCATGCGCCGGGTCCTGGCGGCGATCTCCAACACCTTGGACATCGGCGACGTCATGACCCTGGCCAACCCCGACGTGGTCGAAGAAGTGCGCGTCCTGGTGCAAGGCAAGGAAAAGGTCGCCGTCAAGAAAGGACCGGCCGACATCGCGCGCTTCGGCGACGATGGCTAATATCAGCTCGGCACCGGCCCGCACCCCCACCCGGCCACCCCTAGCGTACAATGCCGTGGGTGGCCGGGTGGGGGTGCGGGCTGGCGCCGTATTAAAGAATTCCTCAATCCGCCAGAGGCCGCGCCGGGACGCCGGCGACGGTAACGCCGGGCGCTACGTCGGCGGTCACCACGGCGCCGGCGCCTATGGTGGCGCTGCGTCCGATACGCAGGTTCTGTAAGACGACGGCGGCGGCGCCGATATAAGCCTCGTCCCCGACCGTCACCCGGCCGAGAAGAAGGGCGCCGGGCGCCAGCGTGCAAAAATCGCCAACCCGCGAATCGTGATGCACGGTGGCGTTGACGTTGAGCTTGCACCCGGTGCCGATATGGGCATCGGTCATCACGGTGACGCCGCGCTGAATCAGGCAGCCCGGGCCGACCACGGCGCCAGCGGCGACATGGGCGGCCGGCGAGACGACGCCAAGCATGGCATCGGCGCCGTAGTGATCGGCGAGGCGGCGGCGTTGGGCCGGGCCGTCCACCGCGAGCAGGACCTTGAGGCCGGGTCGGGCGTTCAGCGCCGCCGCCCAGGCCGCGTCGTCGCCCAGGTAGGGCAGGCCGCCGCCCGGATCGGCAAGATCGAACACGCCGACCAATTCAAGTCCCGGCGACGTCCGCACCAGGTCGAGCACGTCCTTGTCGAAGCCGACCATGGCCAAGGCGGCGGCCGGCGCCATCACGGGCCGGCGCGCCAAGGCTTGGGGCTGAGAAGGGAAGCCATCATGGTCCAATACCAGGTAGCGAAGCGCGGCGGCACCGTCAGGACGTTTTCATAGCGGCCGGGCGTTGTCAATTCGCATTGCCCGTCGCCGCCGACGGCGCCTCCCGGGAACCGGAGGCGCACCACGACCGTCGCGTTCCACCCGCATAGGCTTGCCCCAGCCCGGCCCCGATCAGGGCGCCGGCCAGGTCCTTGTCATCGGCCGACGCCACCCGGGCAACGACCCGGCCCGCATATTTGCCGAACCGGATTTCGGTGAGCACAACCGCCGCACCGCCGATTCGGGCGCGGACGAAGTCCCGGGCCTGGGCGGCCAGGCGGCGCTCCGCATCGCACGACGCCTTCAGTTCCGGGGTATCGACGCCGTCAAGGCGGACCAGGGTCGTCACCTCTTGTCCCAACCAGATACGCGCCCGCACCCGCAAGGTGTCGCCGTCGACAACGTCCAGCACCGCCGCCGCGACCGGTCCCTTGATGGCCTCGCCGGCGCCGTCGGCCAGGGTCGCACTACCGGCCAGGAGAACGGCGAGCGTCACGGCGGCGGCGCCCATCGGGGCGCGGGCCTGTCCTGGATGCTGGCGTCCGCGCCTCGTCATCGACCCGCCCTCGGCATAGTGGCGTGCACTCTCATAAAACGAAACAAGCCGGCTGACACACTTTAAGCGGGATAAACTTCCCTGAACTCCTCCCTTTTATACAATATTGACGGGAAAAATGGAACAAAATTTGAACATTGTGCCGCCGGCCCGGCGCCGGTCAACTCAACGCCAGGCGGCGAGACAGGGGCCTGGGCTCAGAAGTCGATACAGCGGCCCTTGCGTTCCCAGTCGCCATAGCGGGTCGGCTCAAGGCCCTTGGGGCCGCCGGATTCGGCGCCCCGCTTGCCGGGGCGCGGTTTGGCTTCATCGGCGGACGCGGTGCCGGCGGCGTCCGTGTCTTCATCCGGGGTCTTTTGTTCGCTCCGTTCCTCGGACTCGGCCATGACATTCTCTCTCCTTGAAGCCGGCGCGCCCGCTACCCCCTATCACAGTCGGACGATGAGCGAAACCCGAAGCGATCATGGCCGTCAGACCGGCAGACCGGCGGCGCTTAGTTGCGAGACGAAGCTTTCCAGATCAGACGGTTTCCTGTACGGCTGGGGGGCGGCAAACCGTTGAAGGGAAAATGCCGCATCGGCCGCCAGCACGCTCTCGCCGATCTCTCGCGCCTGGGCAATCTCACCCAGTTGCGAATAGGTGGCGATTTGGACAAGACGCGCCGTCACACCATCCGGGTTAACCCGCAAGGACTCGCCGGCCACGGCCAGCGCCGCCTCGACGCTGCCGTCAAACAGCAACGCCAGGGCCAGGACATCGGCAAAAAACGGCGGATAGACGGGCGAATACCGGATCGCCCAGGTGACGTGCTCGATAGCATCGCCGTGCTCGCCGCAATAGTGCAGCACGTTGGCAAAGAAGCCGTTCGCGTTCGTACAATTGGGGCGCAAGGATATTGCCTCGCGCCCGACGATCAGGGCGTCGTCGAACCGTCTGTTGATCAGGTGCACGTGGCTCAAAACCATGTGCGCTTGTCCGTCCGCGTCGTCGAACCGCACCGCTTTCTCTGCCCACTCACCGGCCAGGTCCAGGGAAACCGCCGGGTCATCCCAGGCCTTGAAGGCGTCGAACCAATGGCAAAGGGCGGTCCATGTGGCCCCGGTGGAAACTTCGGGCTGCCTCTTTTCGACGGCCTCGAATAACTTTCGCGCGCGCAGGTTGGCGTCCTTGCGAAGCTTGAAAAATTCCTGGATCCCTTTGTAAAATTGGACCAGCGCTTCGCGGTCCTTCAACGTCTTGTGCCAGACCGCGGCTTGTTCGCCGCGCAGCAGTTTTACATCCAATGCCGTGACGATCTCCTCGATGATTTCGTCCTGGACCGCGAAACCGTCATCGAACAAACGATCGTAAGTCTCCGTCCAAATGGCGTTTTGCAATTGAACATCGATCAACTCGGCCGAAACGCGTAAACGCGAACCCGACTTGCGCACACTCCCTTGCAGGACGTGGCGGACGCCGAATGCGTCGGCGGCACTTTTGGCATCGCGCCCGCGCATGGCGTTTGCGCTGCCCGCGGCAATTATGAAGACACCCGTGATCTTCACCATGGCCGCTTGAATGTCGATGCGCAGTCCCTCGGCCAGATGATCGTTATCCCCGTCACCGGTAAGGTTTTCGAACGGCAAGATCAGGATCGACGGGCGTTTGGGCGGGCTCAGGTCAAGACCCTGCAACTGGGGCGGCAGATTCGTTCCGACCGTGATTTCCTTCGCCGACTTGGCGCCCAGGGTCCGCACCAGCCCGTCGGTTTCGACCGCCGGCGCGTTCGGCGCATGACGCACCGCTTGGCGGCGCCTGGCAATCTCTTCGCGCAGGACCCGGGTCTGCTCGCTCGGCTCAATACCCAGTTCCCGGCGCAATAAATCGCGGCAAAGTTTGTATTGCTGGAGGGCCGATTCAAACCGATCCCGATTGGCGAGGGCGCGCATAAGGGACTGGTGAACCCGTTCTTGAAGCGGATCGAGGGTCAAGAGCTGGCGGGCGATAACGGCTGCCTCCTCGAAGTCTTGGCGGTCATCGTAATGACCGAGAAGACGTCCAAGCGCGGAGACCGCAAGTTCGGATAACCGACTTCGCTCGTTCGTCAGCCAGTCTTCGAATGGGCCCTCGTTGATGGATAGACCGGAGGCAAATTCACCCCTGAGCAGGTCGGCGGCGCTCTCCAAGGATGAAACGTCGCCCAGCGAAACCAGCCCTTCGAACTTCGCCACATCCGTTTCGACACACTCGGCAACAAGTTCGATGCTCCGGGCATCGGCGGAAATCACTTCCTTGTCCGGCCCAAGCGACTTGCGCAGGCGCGCCAGGTTTTGGCGCAGGCTCGTGCGCGCCTGATCCTGGGTGTTGTGGCTCCATAACATTCCAGCCAATCGGTCGCGCGATCGCGCAACCCCGGGCGGACAGGCCAGGTAGACGAGCAACGCCAGGGATTTCTTGGTTGGCAGTCGCACATCCAAGTTTTCGGACGTCGATAACCTGGGTTCCCCCATGAGTCGAAGCTTCAACCTTGCCATGGCCGAAGACTACAGAGAAACCGCCTTGAAATCGTCTTGGAAAGTTACTTTTCACTGATTTTTCACGCCAACCGCCGCCCTTGGGCACGATCGGATCACGGTCGTTTGCCATGGTGGGTCCAGCCCCACGAACGGAGACACACCATGACCCCCACCAACATTTCTTACGATCAGTACAGGAATAAAGCTCACCAGGCGCGTTCCGATTTCCTGGCCCAGGCCTTTGCCGATCTGTGCCGCCGGGTTCGCCAAACCCTTGCCGGCGACATCGGCCGGATCAAGATCAAGGCGTAAGGGCGTATAGAAAAAAGGGACCCTTGCGCCCGACCTTGGGCGCGAAAACCCTGCCCGCCACCCTATCGACGCCGCCGCGACGGCGATGGTTTCGACGACGTTTCCACGGCCGACGACTTGACGGCTCCGCGGTGCGGCGATTTCCGGCGCCGGGAAGCCGGCCGCGCCGACCCCGTCGGCGCTATTCGGTTGCCATTCTTGGCGGTCGGGCCAAATATGGCGCGATCATGAAGACCGCCCCTGTACCCACCGCGCGCACGGTTGCCCTTGATGTCCTTGAAGCCGTGCTGGATGGCGCGCGCCCCCTGGACGACGCCATCGGCGACCATCCCGACCTCGCCCTCCTGGCGCTCCGCGACCGCGCCTTCGCCCGCAACCTGGTGGCCACGTGCTTGCGCCGCCGGGGCCAGATAGAGGCCCTTATCGATCACTGCCTGGAACGGCCCTTGCGCGCCAAGGGGCGCCGGGCGCGCAACCTTCTGCGTCTTGGCGTCGGGCAGTTGTTGTTCCTCGCCACGCCGCCCCACGCCGCCGTCAACGAGACCGTTACCCTGGCCCTGGCCCGTGGCCAGGGTCCCTACAAGGGCCTGATCAACGCCGTCCTCAGGCGCCTCGGCCGCGAGGGGCCGGCCCTGGCCCTGGCCCAGGACGCGGCGCGCCTCAACACGCCGGACTGGCTGTGGTCGGCCTGGAAGAAGGCCTACGGCAAGGCGGCGTGCCGGCGCATCGCCGAGGCCCATCTGAAGGAACCAAGCCTCGATCTTTCGGTGCTGGGCCAGGCGCAAGCCTGGGCCCGGCGCCTCGGCGGTGCCGTCCTTGCCACCGGCTCCGTCCGATGCCGGCCCAAGGGACCGGTCGAGGCCATGGACGGCTTCGCCGACGGCGCCTGGTGGGTGCAGGACGCCGCCGCCAGCCTGCCGGTACGCCTGCTCGGCCCCCTCGCCGGGCGGCGGGTTATCGATCTCTGCGCCGCGCCGGGGGGCAAGACGGCCCAGCTTGCCGCCGCCGGGGCCCGGGTGACCGCCGTCGATCGCTCCGAGAACCGGCTCGGCCGTTTGCGCCGCAACCTCGAAAGGCTGCGCCTGAGCGCCGAGACCGTGGCGGCGCCGGCCGAGACCTGGCGCCCCGACGAGCCCGCCGACGCGGTTCTGCTCGACGCGCCATGCAGCGCCACGGGAACCATCCGGCGCCACCCCGACGTGGCTTGGCTGAAGTCACCCGAAGACGTGGCCGGGCTGGCCGGGGTGCAATCGCGCCTGCTCGGCGCGGCCCTTGAAATGGTCCGCCCCGGCGGGGTCATCGTCTATTGTGTCTGTTCCCTGCAATCCGAGGAGGGCGCCGGGCGGGTGCAAGAATTCATATCCTCCGGCGCGCCGGTCGAGCGCCGTCCCATCGCACCCGGGGAGATCGGCGGCCTGGACGAAATGATCGACCACGAGGGCGCGCTGCAAAGCCTGCCCTTCCACCTGGGCGATGCCGGTGGCGTCGATGGATTCCACGCCGTCAGGCTGATACGCGCCGGATAGAAGACGTAGGCCTTTACATTGCGTCGCGGATGGGGTGTTAAGGGGGAGTGGCGAGCAAGGGACGGAGCGAAATGTCCGAGAAGTCAGGTTTTCACGAGGATTTCGGGCGCGCCGGTCCGGTCAAACGGTCGTCGGACCGCGCCACCGGGTTGGTGTTTGCCGCGGTGTTCGCCATCATCGCCCTGTGGCCGCTGTGGTCGGGCGGCACCCCCAGGGCGTGGGCGCTGATCGTTGCCGCCGCCATCGTTATCGTGGCCTTTGCCTTACCGCGTGCCTTGGCGCCGCTGAGCCGGGCCTGGCACGGCCTGGGACAGATTTTGCATAAAGTGGTGAACCCCCTGGTGATGGGGTTGTTGTTTTACGTGACGGTGACGCCGACGGGATTGCTCATGCGCCTGTTCGGCAAGGATCCGTTGCGTCTTCGGTTCGATCGGGAGGCAAAGAGTTACTGGATCGAGCGGCGGCCCCCGGGGCCGGCGCCCGAAACCATGCGCCAGCAATTTTAGCGATTAGGAAAGTGAGCAAGCGAAGATGGGATTCATAGCGGAACTGTGGGCGTTCTTGCGGGCGCGTAAAAAATATTGGCTGCTGCCGATCATCGTCATGATGGTGGTGTTCGGGGGACTGGTAGTGTTGAGCCAGGGCTCGGCGGTGGCGCCGTTCATCTACACGATTTTCTGAGGAACGGGTGCGTATTCTAGGAATATCGGCCTTCTATCATGACAGCGCGGCGGCGCTGATCGAAGACGGCGCCATCGTCGCGGCGGCGCAGGAAGAGCGCTTCACGCGCAAGAAGCACGATGCCTCCTTTCCCGGCCAGGCGGTGGAGTTCTGCCTGGCCCGGGCCGGCGTCGGGCTTGAAGACGTGGATTACGTCGCCTTCTACGACAAGCCGTTCTTGAAATTCGAGCGCCTTTTGGAAACCTATGTCGCCTTCGCGCCCCGGGGGTTCACGTCGTTTCGCATGGCGATTCCCCTGTGGTTGCGCGAAAAGCTGTTTCAAAAGGACCTGCTCAGCCGCGAGTTCAAGACCTACGCGCCGGAGTTTGATTGGAAGAACCGCCTTCTCTTCGCCGAACACCACCAGAGCCACGCGGCCAGCGCCTTTTTCCCATCCCCCTTTGACGACGCCGTCGTCCTGACCATGGACGGCGTCGGGGAATGGGCAACCACGTCGGCGGCCGTGGGCGAGGGCAACCGCCTTGAGGTGATCAAGGAAATCCACTTTCCCCATTCGCTCGGTCTGCTCTATTCGGCGTTCACCTATTACACCGGGTTCAGGGTCAACTCGGGCGAGTACAAGGTGATGGGCCTGGCGCCCTATGGCGAGCCCAAATTCGCCGGCCTGATCAGGGAATACCTGATGGACCTGAAAGACGACGGTTCGTTCCGCCTCGATCAATCGTATTTCGACTATTGCACCGGACTGACCATGACCAATGGCCGGTTCGACGCCCTGTTCGGCGGGCCGGCCCGGCGCGCCGACGAGCGGCTGACCCAGCGCCACATGGACCTGGCGGCATCGGTCCAGGCGGTGACCGAAGAAGTCGTCTTGCGCATGACCCGCGCCCTGGCCGGCGAGACCGGCAAGCGAAACCTGTGCCTGGCCGGCGGCGTGGCGCTGAACTGTGTCGCCAACGGCCATGTGCTGCGCGACGGCCGGTTCGATAATCTGTGGGTGCAGCCGGCGGCCGGCGACGCCGGCGGCGCCCTGGGCGCGGCGCTGTGCGCCTATCATGGATTCCAAGACGGGGCGCGGGCGGTCACCGGAACGGCCGACGCCATGAGGGGATCGTATCTGGGACCCGACTACGCACAGGACGAGATCGAGTCGCGCCTGGATCAGGCCGGGGCGCGCTTCACCGTTCTCGACGAAGCGGAGGCGATCGACCGGGCCGCCCAGGCGCTTGGCGACGGCAAGGCGGTGGGCTGGTTCCAGGGCCGCATGGAATTTGGACCGAGGGCATTGGGCGCGCGCTCCATCCTTGGCGACGCGCGTTCGCCGGCGATGCAAAAGATGCTCAACCTCAAGGTCAAATACCGTGAATCCTTCCGCCCCTTCGCGCCGTCGGTTCTGGCCGAAGACGTATCCGAATGGTTCGACCTTGAGGGTGCGAGCCCCTACATGCTGCTGGTGGCGGACGTGGTGGAACGCCGCCGCCTGGCCATGACGGCCGAGGAGCAAGAATTGTTCGGGATCGACAAGCTGAACGTACCGCGCTCCGAGATCCCGGCCGCAACGCATGTCGATTATTCGGCCCGCGTCCAAACGGTGCACCGCGAAACCAATCCGCGCTATCACGCGCTGCTGAGCCGTTTCAAGGCGCTGACCGGATGTCCGGTGGTGGTCAATACCAGCTTCAACGTGCGCGGCGAGCCCATCGTGTGCACGCCCGAAGACGCCTTTCGGTGCTTCATGGGCACCGAGATCGAGGCCCTGGTCGTGGGTAACTGCTTCCTCGTCAAGGACGGCCAGGACCGGGCCCTGAAGACCGACTACAAAGACGCCTTCGAGCTCGATTGATACCAACACGAGACGGGGGGTGGAATGACGGCGGCGCATCGCCATGAGGGTCCGATGAAGCGTGGCTGGCGGCGGCTTCGCCACCTTGCCTACGCCAACCCCCTTTACGGCCTGACCCTGGGCCGGCGCGCCCCGACCGAGATTCGGGGCACGCCGCCCGAGGTATGGCCGGGCGACGAGGCGGTGGGCCGCGCCATCGTGGAAGGCGCCATCGCCATCGAGGACAGCGCCGAGCTGCATGGCTTCGACTGGCTGGGCCATCTCAGGGCAGTGTCGAACGACGAGGCACGGCACCGGGCACGCCAATTGACGACGGCGTGGATCGTCGCCCACCAGCGCTGGAGCCTGCCGGCCTGGCGCGTCGACGTGATCGGTCAACGCCTGGCCAACTGGTTCGTCCACTACGGCGCCCTGATCCAGGGTGCGGAGAAGGGATTCGAGCGCCGCCTGCTCGCCTCGGCGGCGCGCCAGGCGCGCCATCTGGCGCGCGCCGCGGCGTCGGAGGCCGGGGACTGGCGCTCCTTTCTGGCCATCAAGGGCCTTCTCTACGCCGGCGTCTGTCTGGCCGGCCGGGAGCGCGACCTGGACCTGGGACGGAGGCTTTTGGAACGCGCGTTGGCGGGCCAGATTTTGCCCGACGGGGGTCACGTGACACGCAACCCGGCGGTGCTGCTAGCTGTGTTGCGCTGCCTGGTGACGCTGCGCGCCACATTGATGGCGGCCCATGTGGAGGTTCCGGCGGAATTGCAGGGCGCCATCGACCGCATGGCCCCGATGGTCCGCTGCCTGCGTCACGGGGACGGCCGCCTGGCGCTGTTCAACGGCGGCGGCGAGGCCCCGGAAACCGACGTCGCGCGCGTTCTGGCGCAAACCGGAAGCCGGGGCAAGGCGCTTCTCAGTGCGCCGCACAGTGGCTTTCACCGCATGGCCTGCGGGCGCACCTTGATCATCGCCGATACCGGCGCGCCGCCGCCGCCCGGCGCCGACGCCGACGCCTGTGCCGGCACGCTGGGCTTCGAGATGAGCGTCGGTCGCCAGCGCCTTATCGTCAACTGCGGCGCTGCCCGCGACCCCAAGTGGCGCACCGCCCTGCGCTCCAGCGCCGCCCACTCCACCGTCGTCGTCGACGACGTCAATTCGTCCGAGGTGCTGAGCCTGGAGGGCCTCGGCCGGCGTCCCGCCCACGTCATCGCCACCCGCCGCGAAGCCCACGGCAACCTCATGATCGAGGCCAGCCACGACGGCTACGCCCATCTCTTCGGCCTGGTCCACCGGCGCCTCATTCACATGATCCCCGACGGCGGCGAGGTGCTGGGCGAGGATATTCTGTCGGGCCGCCCGGCCGGCGGCGAGGGCCGGGCGCGCTTTCATCTTCATCCCACCGTTCAGGCATCGGTGCTCGGCGACGGCGTCACCGTCATCTTGAAGCCGCCGCGCGGCAGGGCCTGGCACTTCAAGGTCCAGGGCGCCCGCGTGGCGCTTCGCGAAAGCGTCTACGCCGCCAATCCCGGAAACATCCGCCGCACACAGCAAATCGTCGCCGCGTGGCCGCTCGGCGAAGAGGAGACGACCATAAAATGGCGGTTGCGGCGCCATGACAGGGACGTTTGATCACTTTAGGATTGGTCGGCACCGGCCGCCATGCTATGGAACCGCCGGCGAGCGTTGCCCAACATAGAGAGCCTTTTCCCACGTCTTATACCAAGGATCAATCGGTTGATGGTTAAGATGAGCCAAGAGAATACGCCCACCCGGCAGAGCACCGTTCAATCCTATTCCGAGCGCGGCTCGAAAGCCTACGAAGACCCGATGAACAAGGAATTTCTGTACGGCGAAATCACCCGCCGATTCTTGCACCAGGTCGAGTTCCAGCCCAACGACAAGGTGATCTTGGATATCGGGTGCGGCACCGGGTTCGTCTTCGACGAGCTGGGCGATCAGTTTTTGTCGCGAGACATGCGGGGCATCGGGGTCGAGCCGGCCGCCGGCATGCTCGAGATCGCGCGGCGTAAGTATGGCGGGGACGGGCCCTTCACCGTCCATGAAGGTTCCTTCGAAAACATCCCACTGGAAAACCGTTCGGTCGACAAGATCATCTCGACCTTGGCCTTGCACTGGGTCAAGTCGCTCGAAGCGGCGGCCCGGGAGATGCGCCGTGTGCTCAAGAACACCGGCAGCCTGGACATATTCATGATCGCCAAGGACGACGGCGCCCAGTTCAAGAAAGCCATCGTGGCGGCCCAACGCAAGCACCTGACGTTTGCTCAGATCATGACCACGGCGACCCTGGTTCAGCGGGTCACGCCCAAGGAATGTCACGCCGCCTTCCACCCCTTTCACGACGACTTCGACTTGCGGGTTGAAATGTTCACCGATGTCGTTTACGGAACCTTCGACGATCACATGAAGTGGTGGAAGGCGCGCTCAACCCCGGTCATCGCGGAGATCAAGGACAAGGACCGTTTCATGGTCGACCTGCGCGAGGAACTGGAAAAGACCGGTACGGACAAGGGCATCCCGTTCGACACCGCCTATCTGTGGATTACGGGAAGGAGCAAAACGAATGCTTAGGGATGACATCGCGTCGAAGCTGAAAACCTTGATCGAGGAACATAACGAAACCTCCATTGCCAACGCCGACGAGGAGTTGGACATCGATTCGTTCACCATGATGCTGATCATCACTTTCGTCAAAGAGGACCTGGGCGTGGAGCTGGACATGAACAAGCTCGATTTCGACGCCTTCAAGTCCCTCAACACCTTTGCCGACCTGGTCGTGCAATCCGAAGCCCAGAGCGTTCACTAGCCGCCGGGCGGGGCAGCGGGCCGGCGCCGATTAGTCATAATTCTCTAAAGGATGCTCATCACCTCCTTGGTCGTGGTCTTTGGAGAATTCGATGAAAGACCTTTCATCTGATTGCGAAGCCGGGCGGTGACGCGGGTCGTGTCGCTGGGGGTGAAGCTGAAGCGCATCGTGTTGGGCGTGCTCTTCGTGGTCACCCCGATCATCGGCGCGGCGGCCGTCTCGGAGGGCCTGTTGCGCCTCGTCGATCCCCAGGACCTGACCGGGACGTGGGAGACCATCGGGCCGCGCGGCCTGATTCTCAACCGCGCCCGCGAGACATCCCGCCACCAGCTTGGCGAGCGCCGCGTCACCTATCGTTTCAACAGCCTCCACCAGCGCGGCGCCGAGCCCCGGCCCGGCGTGCCCAAGGTCCTGGTCCTTGGCAATTCCTTTTCCATGGGCTGGCTGGTGGACGAGGCCGACAGTCTTCCGGGGCGCCTTCAGGCTTTCTCGGACCGGGAGCTGGGCAAGGACCGCGCCCAATTCCTCAATGCCGCGGTCGGCGGTTGGGGCTTCGCCAGTTACCTGGCCTATCTGGAAGAGTTCGGCGAGGCGATCGATCCGGACGCCATCACCCTTGTCATCTATCTGTCGGATTTCGGCAGGGCCCAACGCAGCGGTCTCTACACTTTGGCCGGCGACGGGTCCCTGGACCTGCAAGCCCACGACGCCACGAACCGCCAGTCGCCCTTGCGCGGTCTTCTCGGTCAATACGCGCTCTACCGCTGGCTTCTCAACCATTCCCATCTCGTCCAGGTGCTGCGCAGAAAGTTACTCAGCCTGATCGTGGACCTGCCCGATCCGGTGATCCTGGTGGCCGACAAAAAGGTAAAATCGGCCAAGCGATCTCCCACCGATCCCGATGCCCGGACGCGCCGCCTGACCCACGCCATTCTGCGCCGGATCAAGGAATGGTGCGCCGAACGGAACGTGAGGCTCTACATGGTGGGTTATTATTCGGCGCGCTACCCGGGGGGCATTTACGACTGGTTGCGCCCCCTGGCCCGGAAAGAGGGCGTGCCCTTCCTCGACCTCCAAGAACCCATGTCGTCGCTCGCCCGGTCGGACCTTGGGCGTTACGCGATCAAACGCGACGGCCATCCGACGGAGGAGGCCATCGCCCTGGCGGCGGACCGGGTGTGGACGTGGAACGGCCGACGCCTGGTCCAGGACCTTCCCTAGAGGGGCGGATCGGCGCATATTGCACAACCTTCGCGGCCCCGGGGAATCCCATGACCAAGCGCCTCACGCCGTTGCAGTACCAAAGAAAGCTCTTGCGCTCTCTGTTCCAACTGCGCGCCTTGTCCAGGCGGACCCGGCAACGGATTCCCTTTGCCCTGCGTTTCAGGGGACGGCGCCGGCGCCTGATCGATGCGGCGGCGGCGGACTGGGACGGCGGCTACATCGTGCAAGACGACGGCTTCTACGTCTATGTGCCCCGCGAGTTGGACACCAACGGCCTAGACATATTGACCCGCGCCATCGCCCATGAACCGGTCATCGCCCGCCATTGCCCGGCCGGCGGCGTGGCGCTCGATGTCGGCGCCCATCTCGGCGCCTGGACCGTGCCCATGGCCCAAGCGGTGGGGGCGACCGGCCACGTCCACGCCTTCGAGCCCGTCCCCTTTCTCAACGCGGCGCTTGGCAAGACCCTTCGGGCCAACGGTTTCGGCCACGTCGTCCTTGACAGCCGCGGATTGGGATCGGCCAAGGGCAAGGCGGCCTTCACCGTCGCCGACGGTGGTGGGGGAAAGGGCAACCAGGGGATGTCAGGCTTGGGTGAGCGCCCCGACGGAACGGTCATCGAGATCGAACTCACCACACTCGATGCCTTCTCCGAGGAGCGCAAACTCGAGCGCCTCGATTTCCTCAAGATCGACGTCGAGGGCCTTGAAGCCGAGGTTCTGGCCGGCGGCGCCAAGACCCTGGCAAGGTTCCACCCGACCCTCGTCTTCGAAACCGGAAACGAGGACCCGGGCCGGCGCCTCGCCATCCGCGACACCCTCGGCCCGCTCGGTTACCGCCTGTTGGGCATTCCCGTCGAGCACGGCATCGTCGAGGCGGACTGGGACGCCTTCGTCGAATGCACCGCACCCTTCACCGCGACCTATTTCTGCAACGTGCTCTGCGTCGCGTCGTAAATTTCGGCCATCATGGTCTTGAGGTCGTAGCGATAGCGCCAGGCCGGGAAATGTTCCTCGAACTTGGTGACGTCGCTTACCCACCACATGTGGTCGCCGGCCCGGTTGGTCTCGTCATAGGTCCATTTCATCGGCCGTCCGGTCAGGGTTTCGCTGATCGCGATGGCCTCCAGCATGGAGCAATGGGAATGGCGGCTGCCGCCCATGTTGTAGACCTCGGCGGTGCGCGGGTTTTCGAAGAAGTGCCACATCGCGTTGACAAAATCGAAGGCATGGATGTTGTCGCGCACCTGCTTGCCCTTGTAGCCGAAGACCGTATAGGGGCTGTCGGTCACCGCGCATTTGACCAGATAGGCCAGGAAACCATGCAATTCGGCCCCGGCGTGGGCCGGGCCGGTCAGGCAGCCGCCGCGAAAACACGCCGTCTTCATGCCGAAATAACGGCCGTACTCCTGCACCATCAGATCGGCCGCCGCCTTCGACACCCCGAACAGGCTGTGCATGGAGCCGTCGATGCTCATGGTCTCGTCGATGCCGTGTTCGGCGTAGGGGTGGCCGGCCTCCAATTCCCAGCGCGTCTCGCCCTCGACCAGGGGCAGGCGGTTGGGCGCGTCGCCATAGACCTTGTTGGTCGAGGTGAACAAAAAGGGCGCGTCCGGGCAGTGGCGCCGCGCCGTTTCGAGCAGCACCAAGGTGCCGTTGGCGTTGATGGTGAAATCGGTCACCGGATCGCTGGCCGCCCAATCATGGGACGGCTGGGCGGCGGCGTGGACGACGGCCGCGATGTCGCCTTTGTGATCGGCGAACAGGCGCTCCATCGCCGCCTCGTCGCGGATGTCGGCATCGACGTGGCGGTAGCGCCCGACCTCGGTCTCGAGACGCCGGCGGTTGGCCGCCGTCGAGGCCTCGGACCCGAAAAAAGTCTTGCGCATGTCGTTATCGACGCCGACCACATCAAGGCCCTTGTCGGCAAACAGCCGCGCCGCCTCGGAGCCGATCAACCCCGCCGATCCGCTAACCACGACCAGCCCCATGCCTTACCCGCCTCTCAACGCGGCCCGCCCCGGGCCTCAGCCCGCCGACATAGCATAGCCGCCACGGCAATTACAGGCCGCCGTCGTGCCGCCACCGGGGCGGGCGGTCACGTCCTGTTATAAGGTATTCCCAAACCTCTGTTATCATTTCTTGAGGATTTCGATTGCGGCGGTGAAGAATGCCATGACCGACCATGAAAATGGAACACGACCCATCACATGCATTGAAGACCTCGCCACGCTGGCGCCCGGTGTCATGGCGCTCCTGTGCAAGACGATGGACGCCCATACCTTGATGGTCGCCTTGAAGGCGGCGCCGGACGACGTGCGCGAAGCGGTCTTCGCGGGCTTCCCACCGCGTCAGCCGGGCGTGTTGGGAGACCAGGTCCCCGCCGTCGGCTTCGTGACCTTGGAAGAAGTCGAGCAGGCGCAGCGGATGGTCATCGATGCGGCGAACACCCTAATCGATTTTCAAACCGCCCTGGAGTAACGGCCGGGGGCGTTAGTGTCCTGGATCAGAAGTTCGTCGCAGATGTAACCATCTGTTCGGGATTTGCTCTAGGCTCTGTACTCAATTAGGGGATTCACAAATTGGTTTTGATGTGATTCAAAGTCTCTAACGA
>JASLLZ010000023.1 GCA_030746775.1 Rhodospirillales bacterium
GGAAGAAGTCCTCTGCCCTGCTTCGGTTGATTGGAATTTCTTGTTGAGCGACAGAAAGCGGCACCAAGACCGCTTTTCGACCAAATTGGGATTAACCCGGTTCTTGCAACGCACATCAGGGAGACACTTCGATGACCATAAAGAAATCCAAACTCTTAGCGAAACGCTCGAATTCGAACACAAAATCTTCGCGCCGTCAGTTCCTTGCCGGCACCGCAGCCGTCGGCGCGGGTCTGGCCGTCGGCGGGCCGTTGATCCTGGTTCCAGGCAGCGCCAAGGCCGCCGGAAAGGTCTCTTTCGCCGCCGATGGCGGTCGCAACTTCGACATCATGAAAGAGGTCTGGCTGACGCCGTTCCAGAAGGAAACCGGCATCGAGACCATCCCGATCCCAACCGGACGCAACGTGTCCAAGATCAAGGCCCAAGTGGAAACCGGGAACATCGAGTGGGACGTGATCGGCCTGGGCGGTGCCCCGTCAATGGTGGCCATGAACGAAGGGCTGCTCGAGCCCATCGACACCAACATCGTCGACCTTTCGAATCACGGATTTTCCGAGTGGCAGTGGCCGGCCGCCGTCGGCACTTACTACTACTTCGGCGGAATCGCCTATCGCCCGTCCTCCCACGGCGCCAAGGGCAAGCACCCACGCACCTGGTCCGAATGGTGGAACGTCAAGGGAATACCCGGCCGCCGCGGCATGCGTGCGCGCCCCCAAGAAGAGATGGAGCGCGCGCTGGTCGCCGACGGGGTGGCACCGAAGGACCTCTATCCCCTCGACGAGGATCGTGCGTTCAAGTCCCTCGATCGCATCAAGTCCCAAGTCAAGCACTGGATCAAGGAAACACCGCAAACCATTACCTTGCTCCAATCGAAGGAGATTGATTTCTCCTACACCTACAGTGCCCGGGTCGAGGCGGCGAAGGAACAAGGTCTCGACATGGAGTTCGTGTACGACAGCGTCATTTCGACGCCGCTCTGCTTCATCGTGCCCAAGGGCAGCAAGAACAAGGACAACGCGATGAAGCTGATCAACAATTTCCTGAGTGAAAAAGTGCAAAGGAACTGGAGCATTCGTGCGAACTACGGCATCGTCAACAAGACGGCCGCGGCTAACCTGCCGGCGAAAACTCTTGCCCGGCTGCCCAAACTGGCAGACCCGAAAATGATTAAGATCGATGTCGAATACTGGGCGGAAAACCTGAAACGCATGCAGAAGAAGTATGCCGAGTGGTTGATCACCTGAGGGCCACCTGACGGCAACCATGCGACGAGTGGTGAACGGGCCCGGGACGAAATCGAGACCGTCCCGGGTCTTCCCGTATTTCGTTTCGTACGAGCGCCTTGTTGCACGGCGCTTCGGAGTGTCCAAGAACTTCTCCAAGCCGGTGCGGCGGGGAAGAGTTTGAGGTAATGTATGGCGTTCGTAGTGCCTTTTTTCGCCTTCACGGCGGCAGTGTTCCTTTTGCCGCTCTTGATGATCATCTATTACAGTTTTTCGGGTGAAGGTTCCTCTCTCCAGTACTACGAGGAGTTTTTCGTTGGCGCCCTCTACCTGCGCGTCTTGTGGACCACGATCGAGGTTGCGCTCTCAACCGCCGCCCTGACGCTGCTCCTCGCCTATCCGGTCGCCTATTACCTGGCCCAGCAGCCGCCGAAACGGCGCGCGATCATGGGCCTGTTTCTCCTGCTTCCCTTCTATACATCCATCCTGGTCAAGAGCTTCGCCTTCACCGTGTTCCTGGGGTATCAAGGCATCGCCAATTCGGCGCTCCGTCTCGCCTTCGGTCCGGAGGGCGGGCTGGAGATGATGTTCAATCGTTTCGGCGTCTATGTCGGTCTGACCCACAACTACCTGCCTTATATGGTCTTTCCCATACTGGTCAGCCTGTTGGCCCAGAACCCGGCGTTGCGTAAGGCGGCAGAGATCATGGGGGCCGAGCCGTGGCGCATCTTTTTGCGCGTCACCTTTCCGCTCAGCATGCCGGGCGTCCTGGCCGGCGTCCTCTTGACCGTCATCCTGACTCTGGGCCAGTTCATCACGCCTTCGCTGCTGGGTGGCCGCAAGGACCTGATGATGGCCAACCTGGTCGATTTCCATATCAAGGAATCCTTGGATTGGGGCATGGCGTCGACCATCGCCGTCGTCTTAATGATTATTGCCTCGGCGGTCATGGTGCTGCTGGCGAAAGTGCGGGGCGGGCAGATGTTCGAACAAAGGAGCGTCTAGCCGTGACCGGAAAAGGGGTAGTTTCCGCCGCCACCGTCGGGAGTGTCGGCTGGCGCCCGTCGAAGGCCAACACCATCGTGGCCTGGCTCATATTCGCCTTTCTCATTCTGCCCAGCTTCGTCGTCATTCCCATGTCGTTCGGCGATACGGACGAGTTCATGTTCCCGCCCCAGGGACTTTCAACCTATCTCTATGAAAAATATTTCTTCGACGGCAACTGGATGGAGACGACCCGGCAAAGCTTCGTCGTTGCCGTGCTGTCCACCGTGGCGTGCCTGTTTTTCGGGGTGACGGCGGCCTACGGCGTGGTGCGCGGAAACTTTCCCGGCAAACGGCTCGTCACCATGTTCTTGCTGACCCCGATGTTCGTGCCGCTGATCGTCATCGCACTCGGCCTTTATATGTACTTCGCCACCCTGGGCCTAAGCGGGTCGACGATCAGCATCGTGGTCGGCCATACCCTGCACGGGACCCCGTTTGTGATCGTTCTGTGCATGGCGGCGTTACGCCACGTCGACCCCAACCTCGAGGCCGCCGCCCGGGTGATGGGGGCGGGCCGCGTCTACACCCTGGTCAAGGTCACCCTGCCGCTCTTGAAACCGGCGCTGTTCGCGAGCGCGCTGTTCGCCTTCCTCATATCTTTCGACGAGGTCGTCATTTCGTGGTTCCTCACCACTGTCTACACCCAGACCCTGCCGGTTAAGATGTACAGCAGCATCCAGTGGGAAATCTCTCCGGTACTGGCCGCGGTTTCTTCATTGCTGACGCTCTTGGCCTTCGTGATTTGCGTCGCCGGCGTGCTGGTTCAAAAAGACGACAAACAGGAAACGACCCAGGGATAAGGATAAAATCATGCGCATCACCGACATCGAAACGCGCCAGATCGAGGCCGAGTTTCCCCTCACTTTCAGCGGCGGCACTTATCAGCTCACCAAGCGGTCATCGGTTCTGTGCCGGATATCCACCGACGGTGAAGTGGCCGGCGAGGTCTGTGTCGGCAACGAAAACTCTTACAGCGCCCGGTTCTTCGATCTCCTCCAGGGGCCGTTCAAGGAGGTCCTGGTCGGTCGCGACCCGCTGATGATCGAAGAACACTGGGGGAAGATGATCGCCCATGCCACCAAGGCCCCTGAACCCGACGCCGTTATCAAGGCGATCTCGACGGTCGACGTCGCGTTGTGGGACCTCAAGGGCAGGATTTGCGGACTGCCCGTCTATAAGCTGATCGGGGGCCGGACCGATCGCGTGCCGATCATCGGTATCGGCGGCTATTACGAGACCTGCGGCGACGAAAAGGGCATTCGCGAAGAGATCAAGTTTTACAAGGAAACCGGCCTCGCCGGCATCAAGTTCAAGGTTGGCAAGCTGTCCATCCAAGAGGACGCGGAACGGGTGCGCGTGGCCCGCGACGAGGCCGGCGACGAATTCGCTATCGTCGTCGATTCGAACATGGCCTGGGTGCCGGCCGAGGCGGTGCGTTTCGCCAATCTGATCAAGGACTGCGATCCCGCCTGGCTGGAAGAGCCCGTTCACTGGCGCAACGTGCCGCGTGGTTTGAGGGAAGTGCGTCAAAAGTCGGGCGTTCCGGTCGGCGCCGGTCAATCCGAGTTGTCGGTGTTCGGCTGTTACGAGTTGCTGGCCGGGGAATCGGTGGACGTCATCAATGTAACTTCGAACCGGGGCGGCGGGATTACGGCGTGGCTCAAGATCGCCGGTGCCGCCGCCCTCGCTGACGTCGCCATGGCCCACGTCGCCGAGCCTCACATTGCCATGCACCTCATGGCGGGTATCTCGAACCCGACGTTCGTCGAATGCTACCCTGATGTCCGCCGCGACGTTTTTTGGGACGAGCTTTATAAGAATCGTCCGGCGATCGAAGGCGGCCACATTATGCTCCCGGATCAGCCCGGTTTGGGCCTCGCGTTCAATCAAGAAGCGGTGGAGCGCTACGCATTGGGACCTTGGCAGTGAGAGGGTGACCGGTCACTAGCCGTCGAAGTCGTCCATCGGGTCGGACGGCATGGCCGGTATCTCGGGTTCGGGTATCACCCCCACCATGGCCTCGGTGGTGACCAGCGAAGCGCCCGCGGAAGCGCCGATTTGCAAGGCGATGCGCAACATCTTAGTCGAATCGATGAGGCCCGCCGCAATCATGTCGGTGTAGGAGCCGTCGCGAACGTCGAAGCCCACGTTCGCGTCGCGCCGTTCCAACAGCTTGGCCGCCACGACCGAACCGACGTGCCCCGCGTTGTCGACGATCTGGCGCAGGGGTTCGGCCAGGGCGCGGCGGACGATGTCGATGCCCGCCTTTTGATCGATGTTATCGTATGACGCCTTGTCCAGGGCGCTGGCCGCGCGCAACAGGGCGACGCCGCCACCGGGAAGGAAACCTTCTTCCATGGCCGCCCGCGCCGATCGTAGGGCGTTGTCGAAGCGGTCCCGGCGTTCCCGCGCTTCCAGTTCCGTGGCGCCGCCGACCCGGATCACGGCGACCCGGCCGGCCAACTTGGCCAAGCGTTGGCGTAACCGTTCCTCCTCGGTATCCGACGTCGTCTCGCCGATTTGCGCCCGCAGCCGGTCGCACCGCTCGCCCAACGCTTTCTTGCCACCGCCCCCCTCGACCAGCGTCGTAGTCGTGGCGGTGATGATCGCGCGCTTCGCCGTTCCCAACATGTCGAGACTGGTATTTTCCAGCTTCAGGCCAAGTTCCTCGCTGATCATCCGAGCGCCGGTCGCGATGGCGATGTCTTCTAGCAGTTCCTTTCGGTTTTCGCCGAAGGACGGCCCCTCGACCGCCGCCGCCTCTATGCCGCCCTGCCGTTTGTTGACGACCAGCGCGCCCAGGGCCTCGGCCTCAATACCTTCCGCGACGATCAGGAAGGAGCGCTCCGTCTCGAGCACGTCCTCGAGAAGGCCGACCAAGGGATCGAAGGTCGAGAGTTTCTGTCCCGAGACCAGGATATAGGGGTCCTCAAGCTCACAGGTCATGGATTTGGTGTCGGTGACCAAATGGGGAGAAAGATAACCGCGGTCGAACTGCAGGCCCTCGACAACCGTCAAATCGGTCTCCCCGGTATTCCCGACCTCCACCGTGATGACGCCTTCTTGACCCACCTTGTCCATGGCCTCGGCTACCATGCGCCCGATCTCCGTGTCGCCGTTGGCGCTCACGGTGGCCAGGCTAGCGATCTCATCGATGGTGGACACTTCGCGTGCCCGCCTTCGAAGCTCCGCCACGACGGCGGCGACGGCGCCATCGATGCCGCGCCGGAGGTCCATGGGATTGAGGCCGGCGGCCACCGCCTTGATGCCATCGCGCACGATCGCATGGGCGAGGACGGTCGCCGTCGTCGTTCCGTCTCCGGTATCGTCGCTGGTCTTGACCGCCACTTCGCGCATCACCTGGGCGCCCATGTCGGCGAAACGGTCGGAAAGCTCTATCATCCGGGCAACGCTGACACCGTCCCGGGTAAGACGCGTGCCGTAGTCGCGCTCGAGGAACGCATAGCCTCCCTTGGGCCCCATGGTGACCCGGACGGCCCGCGCCAGTATATCGGCACCACGCAGGAATCCGGCCCGCGCCTGATCTCCGAATCTGATCTCCTTAGCCGGCATGATTCAACCTTGTCCCCACGACCCTTGGCCCATCAAAATATAGCACGGGGCGGGCGCTGGCAAAAAACCATGGTATCTTTGAACACATTCGGTTTGGATCGCCAACAGCCAATAGGGAGACCCGCCATGGGGAAGAAAGCGGTCGGACACAAGGCCATATTGACGGAAGCGCGGCTCAAGGCGCCACCTTCGGAGCAATTGATCCGTTATACCCACGCCCCGCGTCTGGTCCGTGAGAAAAAGAGGTTTGATCAATTCTTGGCGATCGACATGGCCCACACCGTCATGCTGGTCGAACGAAAGATACTGTCGAAGAGGGATGGCGGAAAAATCCTCAGGCGGCTTCGCGAACTTGATGCGCTGGGGCCGGATAAATTCCGCACCGTCCCCAAAAAGGGAAGCTTCCTCCTTCAGGTCGAGGATTTCCTGTTCGACAAACTGGGCGAGGAGATCGGCGGCAGAATGCACACCGGCCGCAGCCGCATCGACCAGGGTGCGGGACTCATCGGGCTCGGCGAGCGCCGCCTGAACGTCGCACTCCCACAGCAGCAGTTTCATGTGAAGCACCATCTGCTGACCCTCGACAGACAAGTACTCGTCGCGGACAGTGTCGAGCGTCCCTATCTGAACATGACCCTGAACGAACAGGTAGGTATCGTCCCGGTCTTGCAAGTCGCCGGTATTGTGCATGATGCGTCCTATCTGGACGTTCTCGTGAATGTTGATCTCGACCTCCTCGAACCCACCTAAAAGGACTGTCATCTCGCCCTCTTTCAAGTTAAATATCCCGATCTTTATCCTGTCGAGAATCCTGCCTCGCCCCCTCAATCGCCTAATCGGCTCCACCTCCTCCTCAAACTCGATCTGATCGACAAGAACCCGCGCGATTCGGTCGTCACGTGCCTTCTTCTCGTCCCGGCCTTCTGAGTCGTCGGGCTCTGGACCGTCCGGCCTCTTTTCGTGATCGGGAGTTTCGAGGGAGAAAGGGGACTCCTGACGAGCGATGCTCCAGGATTTGTGAAAATGTGGTTCTTCGATGAGGATCCGAACGGAGTGCCACCGAAGATACCACGGGGCACTCGCCCCCTCCTCGAAGTAGCTCTCGATGACGTTGTACTGTTTCTTCCCGAAGTACTTCTTAAACTTCCGTTCTTCCTCAGCTATGCTCTTGTCGCTCTCGGCCCCGAGCTCGTCGTCCTCGTCAGTGGTGTCGTCTTCGTCCATGTCAATTCCCCACTGGCGGTTGCCAGCAAATAGCATCCTACACCATCGGTGGCTGGCGTCGAAGGAGGCATAGGTTGCGACCTGTGTTACGGTGACACCATGACCACCGACCACGACATCTACCGGGCCGGGAAGGAACTCATCGAGCAGTTCGGTGAGAGCGCGCCGATCCGAGCGGCCATGCGCCATGACTATCTACTGAAGGCCGGTGACGTGGACGGTTGCGTTGTCTGGAAGCGCATCCTCAAGGCGATTGACGAGTTACAGTCGGTGGAGCCGCCCGAGGGGGCGAAGGTGCATTAGGGACGGCGTCTGCGTCTTAGGGAAATGCTTGGCACACAGCAGACCAATCCCTCGGGCGTTGAAGGTTCCAATACTTTGGTGTTCCGGCTCATGATGCTCGTTGCCGGGAGCGCAAATTCAGAATCTCAGGCACGCATAAGAGTGCGGTGGCAAGGGTGTGATTTATGAGAACGGGGTTGTGGTGTCGTTGGGGGGTTATCGACGGTATACAGATACCCTATACGAGCGACCGGCAAGCCTAAAACCATTGCCCCCAGTTACCGACTAAACGTCACACAAGTGTAGCCAGGGGCGAGATACCGACTGCAATCAAACCGTAGATCAGGCAGCGCCGCGTTTACCTATACTAAGCGCAATGACGTTGCTTATTCCTGCTTCATCATGGCGCGGAGAGGTGGGAAGAGGCGACATCATCGACTGAATAATAGGGTGGTAAACAACTATACCGTCGCCCCGGTGGCCCATGACGCCAGCTTCGAATAACTCATGGATGATCGCGCTCTTCGGTGCAATTCCGTGGGAGCGGATTACCTCTGACATTCGAACGATGCCGGTCCGGCCGGTCAAGTGACGGAAGGAGAGCAATGCGAGAAGATACCGCATGGCGTCCGAGGAAAGATGCGGAAGGCGACGCAATACCGCACTGTCAGATGGTACGCGATGGAGATGAACAACGTCATGCATGGCGTTGATCCTTCGCGGTGAAGGGAACGAAGGGCGGGGCTGGAGCCACTAGGATGCTCCGAAACTTGATTCAAGGAGAAACGGTTTCGGTCGATACGGTCGCCCGAGATGTCTATGGACGCTCGGTAGCGAATGTGAAGGTGGGTCGCACGTCCGTTAACAAGGCGATGCGGGACAAGCTCGGGAAGTGAGCCGTGGTCGATACCCACCCGGCATCAAGAAAAGGGGCGTCATAGGCCGTCATGGAGGCTCTTTATGCGGGTCGGGATGGCCTCCACCTTTACCTGGTACGTCAAACTGGTACAGTACGCTGTACCACATGGAGGTGGGACGGAGACTAAGCCCTTGATAACTCAAGGGTCATGAAAATGGCGTTCTTCTCCCCCTGGGGACGCCAATCATTTCCGCCATTCTTGCGGCCGCGCCCGTGAACCGACATATTATCCGGCGCGCCGTTGGGCATCGATTGTTCGCACCTGGGACGTAGTCGATGCGAGGTCACGAAGGTTCGCGGCCGAAAAACAACTTGGCGGATACCACGATCACCACGGCCATCGTAGCGACGGCGAGGTAGGGATCACCATACGGCAGTGGCTCGAAAAGTCCGCTCCACCATCGCCATAGGGTGTGAACCGCATCCTGGAATGTGTAAAACATGGCGCTTTTCCTTTCGGCAACTCCGCTGCCATAGCAAATGCCTTAGGCCGGTCGTTTTGCGTCCCACCGTTTCCGGTGGTTTGCCCTTTCGTGGGAATCTGAACGGTCCGCGATCACAGTGCGGTATGGGACCGACAGTCCGCGAAAGCCCATCTTGACAATAATAAACCGAGGCAGCGGTGAAAGTAACGGCCGTCACTCTCCACAAGGTGCCACCGAACGCGAGCCCGTTTCCGGCCGCGAGGGTTGCGCGAAGCCGTGGTTGTTTGGCACTCTCTTGGACACCTTCGCGGCGCGGGCGGAAGGAAGGTTCGAATGGCCATCGGGATCGAGCCCCTGACGGACTTCATCGGCGCGCGGGTCCAGGGCATCGACATGGGCGATCGCCTGGACGCCGACACCGTGGCGCGCCTGCGCGCCGCCTGGCTGCGATACGGCGTCTTGGTCTTTCCGCGCCAGACGGAGTTGACGCCAGAGCGCCACATCGAATTCACGCGCCAATTCGGCGAGCCCGTTTCGATCACCCTTAAGCAATACGACCTTCCCGACTATCCGGAGATCGTCGTGGTTTCCAACCTCAAGAAAGACGGCAAGCCCGTCGGGGTGCCGCTGGCCTATACCTGGCACACCGACGGGCAGCACTTCCGCGAGCCCGTTTGGGGCTCGCTCCTGTGGGGCAAGGAAGTGCCGCCCGAGAAAGGCGACACCCTGTTCGCCAACATGGCCCTGGCCTATGACGAACTGCCCGAAGCGACCAAACGGCGGATCGACGGCCTCAAGGTCCTCCACAGCCGGATCCGGGTCTATCCCATCCATTACCCCGATCGCCGCCCCATGACCGATGACGAGAAAGCGACCATGCCCGACGTCGTCCAGCCCCTGGTGCGCACCCACCCCGAGACCGGACGTAAGGCGCTATACCTGAAGGGCAACGCGGGGTGGGAGATCGTCGGCATGCCGCGCGACGAGGGGCTGGCGCTGCTCGACGAACTGGAAGCCTTCGCCACCCGCCCGGAACGGGTCTACGCCCATCACTGGCAACAGGGCGACGCGGTTTTCTGGGACAACCGGTCGACCATGCATTCGGCGACGCCTTATGACATGTCACGACACCGGCGCGTCATGCACCGCACGACCATTGCCGGCGACGTACCCTTCTGAGCGCGCATCCCTCATCCGTCGATGCGCTCCGGCGCCTCCTCGAAGGTGCCGGGCGCGCCGTCGTCTTCACCGGCGCCGGCATCTCGACCGAGTCGGGCATTCCCGATTTTCGCAGTCCGGGCGGCATTTGGGACAATAACCGACCCATCGAATTCCAAGATTTCATGGCTTCCGCCGAGATGCGACGCGAAGCCTGGCGGCGCAAGTTCGCGACTCAAGAAACCATCGAGCGGGCCAAGCCCAACCGGGGTCACCGTGCCGTCGCCGAGCTGGTTCGCCGCGGCACCGCATCAAGCGTCATCACCCAGAACATCGACGGGCTGCACCAGATATCGGGGGTGGCGGACGACCGGGTTATAGAACTGCACGGCAACACGACCTACGCCCATTGCCTCGATTGCGGTTTGCGCCACGAGTTGGAACCGATTCGCCGGGCTTTCCTGGCCCGAGAGACCCTGCCCCTATGCCGCGACTGCGGGGGCACGGTCAAGACGGCGACGATTTCCTTCGGTCAGGCGATGCCCGAGGATGCCATGCGCCGCGCCGAGGAAGAGACCCTGGCTTGCGATTTGTTCCTCAGCATCGGATCGTCGCTGGTCGTCTATCCCGCCGCCGGACTGCCGATCATGGCCAAGCGCAACGGTTCCCGGCTGGTCATCCTCAACCGCGACCCGACGGAACTCGACGTTATCGCCGACCTGGTGCTCAATCTTGAGATCGGCGATACCCTGGCGGCGGCGGTGAGGTTGGAAGAACTGGGCGCGGCGGCAACGCCATCCAAGTAAATTTTCTATCCAAGGTGCTGCTCGGCGACAACCCGTTCCTTGGGAAGGCACACGGTCACCGTCGTGCCCACCCCCTCCGTGCTTTCGATTCTCAGCTCCCCGCCGTGCAGTTTCACCAGACTGTTGGTCAACGACAGCCCAAGGCCGCCCTCGGCGTGGGTGCGGACAAAAGCTCCCTCCGCTTGACCGAAACTTCTGAACGCCGTGGATATTTCCTCCTTGGTCATGCCAATGCCCGTATCGGCGACGGCAATGTTGAACGAACCCTCGCCATCAAGCTCGGCTTCGACCGTCACCTTACCCCCCCGTGGCGTGAAATTGACGGCATTTGACAGCAGGCTGAGTAGGATCTGCTTGATCCGGCGCTCGTCGGCGTGGACGCGGGGCAGGTCGGGCCCTTCGGCGTTCGACAGGCTCACATTCGCGGCTTTGGCCAAGGGGCCGATCAGGCGCAGTGAAAGTTCGATAACCTCGGTTACGTCCAGGCTGTCCTCGCGCAGAACAAGATCACCGGTCTCGATGGCGGATATGTCGAGGAGGTCGTCGACCAACTCCAGAAGGTAATGGCCCGAGGTGTGAATATCGTTGATGTAGCGGGCATAATGATCGTGATCCAGGGGGCCGAATGCCTGTTCCTTGATGGCATGGGTGAAGGCGACGATGGCATTGAGCGGCGTGCGCAACTCGTGGCTCATGTTGGCCAGGAGGTCCGACTTGGTCCGGTTGGCGATCTTGGCTTGTTCCCCGACCACCAGGGTGCGGACTTCGGCGCGTTTGTGATAGACGACCAGAGCCGCCGCCGTCCAGATGGCGAACAGGGCCAGCCCGCGATTGGTCACAACAATCCACGGCACGCCGGCCGGCGGTGACAAGACGTAACCGAGTCCGGTAAGTCCCGTGGCCGCAAGCGCCACCACGAGCGTGAATCGCGGACTGGGATGCCACACCCCGATCAGCACGACCACGATATAAGGGATTCCGCCGGCAACCCCCAGTGGCAAGGATAAATCGATGGCGAATATCAGGGCCGCGAGGGCGGTGGCGATAAGATGCAACTTTAACAAACGTCCCCCAGCCAACCAAAAACGGGGCACGGCAATAACGAGACACCCGTCTTATTATACGACTTACAGAATAGTATATGTGAGGCAAGGGCCGATGCGGAACAATACGATAATCGTCCCCCGGGGCGCGGCGCTTGTGCTGATCCGCCCGTTCGCGGCCGCGAACCCGTATGGCAATTCGCGGCGAGGCCGCTACACTGGCGCCCTGGCATCAAGACCGATGAGGAAACCCGAATGTACTTGATCAACGATATGCCGCCACAGGTCGACCCTGGATTGCTCGGTCTGCTGGCCCAGTGCCGCACGGAAACCATCGGCCACCATCGACACTGGGGCTTCGTTCATGGCGACATCAAGGCCGTGATGGCGGAACGCACCATCGTTGGCACGGCGGTTACCGTGGTCTGTCCGGGCCACGATATGGGAATGGTGCCCCACGCGATCGGATCCGTACGCCCGGGCGACGTCCTCTTCATCGACCGGCTGGGCGACGATCACAATGCCTGTTGGGGCGGCGGCACGACCCTAGCGGCGCAGATCGCCGGCGCGGTGGGTGTGGTCATCGACGGACGGGCGACCGGCACGTCGAAATTCCGGGAATACGACCTGCCGGCCTGGATTCGGGGATATTCGCCGGTTGGCGGCCACCCTTACGCCATGGGCGGTGCCATCAACATCCCGGTCTCGGTGGGCGGCGCGGTGGTGCTGCCGGGGTATGCCGTTCTCGGCGACGAAAGCGGGGTCCTGGCGCTGCCGCCGGAGGACGTCCGCTACCTAGCCGAAATGGCGATCAAGAAACAAGACGGCCAGGCCGAGGGATTGGACAAGATGCGCGCCGGACTGAAGCCGGGTGACCGGCTGGGGATCACCGAACAAATCCTGGCCGGCGCCGCCCAGGCAAGAGCGGCGCGAAGGGTATAGGCAGGGCGCGAGGCCGCGTCCCGTGACCCGGGATCAGCCCGCTATGCCGGGTACCACCACGCCCAATCCCTATCGTTGGATGATGTTGGCGGGGGTGTGGCTGGTTTATTACTGTTTCGGCCTGCAGACGGCGGCGATGGCGCCCCTGGTCAAGCCCGTGACCGACGACCTGGGGCTCAGTTATTCGGCCATGGGCGCGGTGCTTGGCGCCTGGCAGTTGGTCTATATCGCAACGGCGCTGCCCTGCGGCGCCTTCCTCGACCGGGTCGGGCTCAGACGGGCCCTCTTCCTGTCGGCCGTCATCATGGCGTCTTCGGGGATGCTGCGCGCCCTGGCCGTCGATCATCTGACCTTGTTCCTGGCGGTGGCGTTATTCGGTTTCGGCGGACCGCTGATCTCCATCGGCGCGCCCAAGCTGATCAGCCAATGGTTCGCGGGCAAGGAGCGCGGCCTCGCCATGGGCCTCTACATCACGGGGCCGTCGCTCGGCAACATCACGGCGCTGGCGCTGACCAACAGCGTCATGATGCCCCTGGCCGACGGCAATTGGCGCGCCGTCCTGTCCACCTATGCCGCCTTCGCCCTTGGCGCCGGCATGGTATGGCTGGCCATCAGCTCTCACCAGGCCAATCGGAAGATGGAAGCGACGGTGGACGCCCGGCCCAAGCAGAATCAGGTGCAGGTTTTTTCCGCTCTCCTTCGTTTGCGTCCCGTGCGCATCGTACTCTTAATGAGCATTGGCATATTCTTCTTTAATCACGCCCTCAACAGTTGGCTGCCCGAGATCCTGCGCAGCGGCGGAATGGATGCCACGAGTGCCGGCTATTGGTCGTCGGTCCCGACCGCGATGGGTATCATCGGGGCCCTCCTCATTCCCCGCTTGGCAATACCGAGCAGGCGCCTTTTCATCTTGTTCGCACTGTTCGTCGGCGCCGCGGCGGCGTCCCTGTTACTGCAAAGCGGCGCCGGGCTTCCGCTCGCCGTCGGCCTCACCCTCCAGGGCTTGGCGCGCAGTTCCATGATGACCGTCTCGGTGCTTGTCCTGATGGAAACGCGGGACGTGGATTCACGCAACATGGGCGCGGCCGGCGGGCTGTTCTTCTCGGCCGCCGAGATCGGCGGCGTGCTGGGGCCGCTGACCATCGGTTCCCTGTCCGACCTGACGGGAGGGTTCACCGCCGGACTTTATCTGCTGACCGGCATTTGCGTGGTCTTGATGGCGCTTCTGTGGGTGCTGCGCGGTGAAAGCGGTACCAAGGATCCGGCGGGCGACGATCACCGAGGCGGCGGCTGAAGCTCCATGCGCAGATAGAAGACGGCGAAGAGCAGAATCGCCGACAACAAAAGCCCGATGCCCATCAGGGCAATCGCTTCGATGGTGACGCCCCAGTCGATCAGCCACCCAAATGTCGCCGGCGATACCGCGACCGCAAGCATAACCAGGGCCTGAACCGTCGAGCGAATCGCTCCCAAGTGAGCAACGCCGTAAATCTCGGCCCAAACCGCGTTGATGGCGACGGTCCTGGCGCCTGTGCTCATGCCTCCCAAAACCATGTACACGAAGGCCACGGAGGGATGGTCGAAAAAGGCAAGCGCCAACAGCGCGAACACCAGGGGCAAGATGTAATAAGGCAGAAGGCGCGTCGCGCCGAATTTGTCAATCAGCGGTCCCGACAGCAGGGAAACAAATACGCGCGCGACGGCGAAACCGAAGAAGCCCATTGCCCACAAGGACAGGGTCCATCCCTTGGATTCCACAAGGTGGACCTGATGAAAAAAAAGTCCCGCCATGATGATCGGCGGAAACAGGACGGAAGGAAGTATCAGATAAAAGCGGGGATCGCGCACGACCTCGCGTCTGGACCATTGGCGGGTCTTGGAAGCCGTCGGCGCACGGTTGGCGGACAGCCGGTCCAACAGTCTTTGGTGTCGCGCTTTTTGATCCCTAAGCAACCACAAAACAAGCGGAATCAGGACGATGGCGAACACGATCCCCATCGACATCCATGTTCCGCGCCATCCCAGGGCGGCGATCAATAAGACGACCAAGGTTGGGAAGATCGCTTCGCTCAGGGGCTGGCCGATCGCGGTGACGGCCAGCGCCCGGCCACGGCCGGTGTCGAAATAGCGCACCATCGAGGTCCCCACCGTGTGGTTCATGAGCCCCGGTCCGGCTAGACGCAGCAATAGGATTGCGGCGAACAAAAAGAACACATTCGGTGCCCAGGATATAAGAAGAGAGCCAACCACCAGCAGGGCGCAAACCAACGAGCTGTAGAGACGAAGATCCATCTGATCGATCTTGCGGCCCAGCCACACGATACCGGCCGCGCCGACCAGGTTGGCGATGGAATAAATGTTTCCGAAATCGCCGTGGGAGAGGCCGAACTCGGCGCGGATCTCGCCGCTGAACAGGGAGATCATGGGAGTGGTGCCGAAACTGCCGAAAAACGTCATCAGGAAACCGAAGGCTAGAAAGCGCCGGTTATCGATGATGAACATCACGTATTTCATGGCGCGACTTTTCCGGGGTCCATGCCTTGAGGCGCCTGGCCAATCGATGAACGGCACCCTGCCGTCGCCTTGGCGACCCATCCTCCCGCAACCAGTATACCCGTCACCGCCCGCCCGCACACGGAACAGTGCCAAATCGTCCCGATAGGGTCCGGGCGCCGGCTGTCCGGGGATGTGGAAGCGCCGTGAGCACGCCCCATGGTTCCCAAACTGTTGGAAAATTTCGGTTAACGTGCTTGGCGGAATCATGTATGTAAGGGGGGCCTTGCCCTAACCCGGGCCAACCGGAACATTGGTGGCGGCGCGCTTCAAAGACGGGGAGGGTGAACACTATCCGCATTCATCGAGACTTCGCCACACCTCGGCGACGAAGTCGAATCGACGATCGGCGGCATGCGCCGGCGTCGGCGCGCGATCAAATCCGGTCTCTGACTTCATGGTGGGCGCAACGGTTCGGCATGTCCAACATGGCAAACACGGTGGGTAAGGGTGGGGTTTTCGGGGCAGCCATGCGATCGGTTCCTGGGTTGACAATAACTGGCTAACATTGAGGCAATTCCGTGTTCACCAACAATCCCTTCGCCGAGCTTTCGGCGTTCATACCGCCCACCGTCACGCAGACGTACATCGTCGTCATGATACTCATGGTCGCGGGTGGCACGCTGTTCGACACGCTTCACAAGAAGAGCGCCACGTACTTTTTCCGCGCGTGGCGGAATTCGAAGGATAAAGCGACCCGCCAGCTCGGCGGCGGAGAGATGGCGTCCCTGGCCATGCGGACCGTCGCGATTGACGTCCTGGCGTCCGGCGAGTTCTGCAATGTGCGGCGCAGGATCGCACACATTCTGACGTTTTACGGCTTCGTGGCGTACATCATCACGACCGTCATCATGGTGTTCTTGTACCCAACTCCCGCCACGCCCGCGCCCGCCATCGTGCCGGCGCTATGGAACATCGGCGCCCTGATGGTCCTTGTCGGTGGTTACTGGTTCTGGTTTTTCATCAGGGTCGACGTCGCCCACGAGGGCAATTCGCCGTTCCGCCTGGTGCGCGCCGACCTGTTCGTCGTCTCGCTTCTGCTAAGCGTGACGCTGGGCCTGATATGGGAGATCGCGCAGGCGACGGGCGCCGGCGCGTGGACAAACCTGTTCCTGGCTTTGTACATCTTTTCCACGACGGTACTTTTCGTGTCGATACCGTGGTCCAAGTTTTCTCACATGTTTTACAAGCCCGCCGCGGCTTTCGAGAAAAGGGTGGTGGAGGCGAACGGGTCGAGCAACCTGCCGGCCCCCGCCGAAAACTCCAGAGGAGAAGCGTAATCTCATGCCCACTTTCGTTTACATGACGCGTTGCGACGGCTGCGGAGAATGCGTGGATATCTGCCCGTCCGACATCATGCACATCGATACCACCTACCGCCGCGCCTATAACCTCGAGCCCCATTTTTGCTGGGAGTGCTACTCCTGCGTGAAGGCCTGTCCGCAAAACGCAATCGACGTGCGCGGCTATGCCGAATTTGCCCCCCTGGGCCACAGTGTCCGGGTGCTCAGGGAAGAGGAGAAGCGCACCATCTCGTGGAAGATCAAGTTCCGTGACGGGAACGAGAAGAACTTCGTTTCGCCCATCCGGACCACGGAATGGGGATCGATAAAGTCACCGTCCGATTACGAGGCACCCAGCCCGGATGCCCTGAAGGCCCAGGAACTGGCGCACGAACCCGAGACACTCCACATCGATGCGCTCCCCACGCTGCCCCCGCAGAAAAAATAGGAAAGATCGAACCAATGGGTCTCTTTTCAAGTAGGAAAACGGTTCATGTGGACTCCGACATCCTTGTCATCGGCGGCGGCATGGCCGGCTGCGGGGCGACGTATGAATCCCGCTACTGGGGACGCGATTTGAAGATTGTCTGCGTCGAGAAGGCGAAAATCGAGCGCAGCGGCGCGGTCGCCCAGGGCCTTTATGCGATCAACTGCTACATGGGCATGCAGTGGGACGAGAACCAGCCCGAGGACCATGTCCGCTATGCCCGCAACGACCTAATGGGCCTTGTGCGCGAAGACCTGGGCTACGATATCGCCCGCCATGTCGACTCATCGGTGCACAAGTTCGAGGAATGGGGCCTTCCCATCATGAAGGACCCGGAAACCGGGCAGTATCTGCGCGAAGGCAAATGGCAGATCATGATCCACGGCGAAAGCTACAAGCCGATCGTCGCCGAGGCGGCCCGCAAGGCCGCCACCGAGGTCTACAACCGGATCATGGTGACTCACCTCTTGATGGACGAGACGAAGCCGAACCGGGTCGCCGGCGCCGTCGGTTTCAACGTCCGCAGCGGGGATTTTTACGTCTTCCGCGCAAAAGCCGTCATCGTCAGCGCCGGCGGCGCTTCGCATATCTTCAAGCCTCGATCCGCGGGCGAGGGCATGGGACGGACGTGGTATGCCCCATGGAGCAGCGCGTCGGCCTATGCGCTGCCGATTCAAGTCGGCGCCAAGATGATGCAAATGGAAAACCGCATCGTCCTGACCCGGTTCAAGGACGGCTATGGTCCCGTCGGCGCCTATTTCCTGCACCTCAAGACCTACACCGAAAACGCCTATGGCGATGAATACGAATCCAAGTGGTACGAACACACCAAGGAATTGGTCGGCGACTACGTCGACCGGCACCCGGTGCCGACTTGCCTCAGAAACCACGCCATTCTGGAGGAGATAAAGGCGGGCCGGGGTCCCATCCGCATGGTGACCAAGGAAGCCTTCCAAGATCCGCACCTCGAAACCGTTGGGTGGGAGAACTTCCTCGGCATGACGATCGGGCAAGCCGTCGTCTGGGCGTCGCAGAACATCGATCCCAAACATACCAACCCCGAACTGACCACGTCCGAGCCTTACGTCATGGGCTCCCACGCAACATGTTCCGGCGCGTGGGCGAGCGGGCCCGAGGATTGCGCGCCGGCGGATTACCAGTGGGGATACAACCGGATGATGACGGTCGATGGGCTTTTCGGAGCCGGCGACACAATCGGGGGCACCGCCCACAAGTTCTCGTCGGGGTCTTTCGCCGAAGGCCGGATCGCGGCAAAGGCGGCGGTCAATTACGTCAATGATCTGGGCAGCGAGAAGCCCCAGGTCAGCGAGCAGGAGTACCAGGATCTCGAAAAGACCGTCTTCCAGCCCATGGAAAACTACAAGGTCGGCCGCAACGAGATCGTCGCCGGGACCGTTTCGCCAAGCTATATCTTGCCTATTCACGGTCTTCAGCGTCTTGAGAAGATCATGGACGAATATGTCGGCGGTATCAGCGCCCACTACACAACCAACGAACCGCTGCTTACCCGCGGTCTCGAACTGCTGGGCATGCTGAAGGAAGACTTGGACAGTATCGGGGCCGAAGACCTGCACCAGCTGCAGCGGACATGGGAGCTCAAGCACCGGGTCCTGGCCTCGGAATCCGTGACCCATCACACGCAGTTCCGCAAGGAAACGCGGTGGCCGGGGTATTACTATCGGGGCGATCATATGAAGCTTGACGATGACGATTGGCATTGCTTCACCCTGTCCCAATACGACCGGGAATCCGGCGAGTGGCAAATGGAGAAGGCCCCCGTTCATCACATCATCGACTGAACGGCGTTTACCAGAAGAATCCTTCGATGCAAGGGGCCGACCTTGATGGCGCCCGGCGCACGGCAAGTTTCCGGACCATGATCATCGCCCAGATCACCGACACCCACCTTTCACACGCCGACGCGGCGAACCCGGTGTTCGGCGCCAGGGCGGAAAACCTTCGTCAGTGCGTTGCCGACATCAACGGCCTCGACCCCATGCCCGACGCCGTCATCCACACCGGCGATATGGCCCAGCACGGCCAAGCGGGCGAATATGTCCACGCCCGATCGCTTCTCGCGGCGCTGGAGGTGCCCCTCTATGTCACTCCCGGCAACCGCGACAGCCGCCAGGAAATGGCGCGCGCCTTTGCCGACGACGGATACATGAAGCCCGATTGTGCCTTCATCCATTATGCGGTCGAGGCGCATCCGGTACGGCTGGTCGCCGTCGACTCCCTGGCCGAAAACGGCGCCGCCAAGGGAGATCTTTGTCGGGTCCGCCTGAAGGCGCTCGACGCCACCCTGGCCGAAGCGCCGGCGCGGCCGACGGCGGTGTTTATGCATCACCCGCCTTTTGACGTGCCGGCCGCTCCCGACCCGTTTGCCTACCAGCGTCGCCAGGCGGCGGCCGACTTGGCGGCGGTGGTTTGCAAGCACCCCCAGGTGGTCCGCATTTTTACCGGCCACATGCACCGTCCGTGGATGGCGAAGGTGGGGGGCGTCGCCGCCAGCACCGTTCCCAGCGTCGCCGCCGACCTGCGCAAGGGTCGCTATGCGCCAACGATGGCCGGGCGGCCGGTTTACCAAATGCACCGATTCGAGCCCGATTGGGGGTTTGCCAGCGAAACCCGCTTGACCGATTCCCCTACGCAGGCTTGATAAGGGCAACGACCGCGACCCGATATCGTGGTCTTTGAGTATCGTCACCATTGAGAGAGAGAGGGAAGATGTCGAAGCTTGTTCCGCCCCATGGAAACGGCCGGCTTAATCCACTGCTGGCGCCCGAGGCCGAGCGCGCGGGCGCGTTGGAACGCGCCCGGCAGTTGCGGAAAGTACCGATGTCGAGCCGCGAGGTCTCGGACCTGTTGATGCTGGGTATGGGGGCCTATACGCCGCTCACCGGATTCATGGACGAGGCGGACTGGCGCGGCAGTTGTCTCGACATGAAGACCGCCGAAGGGCAGTTCTGGCCGATCCCGATTACGCTTTCGTGCGAGAGCGACCTCGCCCGGGGCATCGGCATCGGCGAAGAGGTGGCGTTGGTCGACGGGGACGGCGCGATCTTCGGGACTCTCGCGGTAACCGAGAAGTACGCCATAGATCGGGAGTTGGAATGCACCAACGTTTTTCGCACCGCCGACACGGCGCATCCCGGGGTCGAAAAGGTGATGCGCCAGGGCGCGGTCAATCTGGCCGGGCCGGTAACCACGCTGAGCGAAGGTCACTATCCTGAAACCTATCCCGGACTCTATTACCGCCCGGCCGACACCCGGGCGCGGTTTCAGGACCTGGGCTGGACCACCGTCGCCGCCTTCCAGACCCGCAACCCCATGCACCGCAGCCACGAATACCTGGCCAAGATCGCGGTTGAGATCTGCGACGGGTTGCTGGTCCATCAGGTCCTCGGCGCGCTCAAGCCGGGCGACATCCCGGCCGAGGTCCGGGTCGCGGCAATCGACGCCCTGGTCACAAACTATTTCGTGCCGGGCACGGTGATTCAGGCCGGATACCCGATTGAAATGCGATATGCCGGCCCGCGCGAGGCACTGCTGCACGCCGTTTTCCGCCAGAATTTCGGCTGCTCGCACCTGGTGGTCGGGCGTGATCACGCCGGGCTCGGCGACTACTACGGGCCGCTCGACGCCCATCACATCTTCGATCAAATCGACAAGGGCAGCATGGAAATCCAGCCGCTGAAGATCGACATCACGTTTCATTGCTACAAGTGCGACGGCATGGCGACGGGCCGGACCTGTCCGCACGGCGAGGGGGACCGGCTCGCCATCTCGGGCACCGGACTGCGCCGGATGTTCGCCGACGCCGAGCCCATACCCAAGGAGTTCAGCCGGCCCGAGGTGCTTGACGTGCTGCGGGCGTACTACGACGGTGCCGGTTCCACCTGATGAGCTTCCTTTAGCGCCAAAATCGAATTGACCAAGATGGCCGAGAGGACGATGGCCCCTCCGACGAGAGAGGCAACGGACGGCACTTCGCCGACGCCAATCCATACCCAAATCGGTCCCAAAACGGTTTCGATCGGAGCCAGGAGAGCCACCTCGGCGGCGGGAACGTAATGGGTGCCCCGGATGAACAGGCCGAATGCCAGCGGTAGAACCAGACAGCCGAGGATGGCGAGGACGACCAGATCGTGGGTGTTGATTGCCCCTGGGTCCGACGATAGAGGAAATGCGATTGCGGCGGAGAGGAAACCGGAAACACAAAGGGCCGGCGTCATGTCGCGTCGCCCCGCCATGCGCACGACGACCAGATTAAGTCCCCAGACGAAGGCCACGCCAAGCGCCATCAGGTCGCCCAGCCAGTTGCCCATGCCCAGCGAGTCGTGGAAGATGACGACAATGCCCGCGATGGCGGCAAGGATGGAAAGCCACGTGCGCAGGCGTACCTTTTCCCCCATCACAAGCCAGCCGAAGACGGCGCTGAACAGGGGCGTGGTCGCCAGGATTACCAACGTGTTGGTGACCGTGGTGTGGGTGATCGCCCCGACAAATCCAAAGTTACTCGCCGCCAGAAGCGCGGCGCTGGCCAGACCCAGCCATCCGATTTGGCGAAATGCGGTCAGGAAGCGTCGCCGGTAGTGGACCAGCAGTCCCAGGGCGATGGTGCACGCCATGAAAAGAGTCCTATAGAAAATTACCGCCCAAATGTCGGCATTGCCGACCAAGCGCAACAACAGGGCGTCGGGGCTGAGGATCACCATCCCGGCGGTCGACAACATCAGGCCGCGCAGATGAAGATTGCGAGACGTCTCGGTCATATTGGAAGGGGCCCTAGCCGCCTGTGTGAGTATTTATGGCGGCAAGGGAATACAGTGCCTCGGCTTGGGGAAGATCCTCGAGGCGCGAACAAGCTTCGATAAGGGCGCTGATCTGCTCGTCCTCCAAGGTGTCTTTGCAATTGCCACGGAACTTGGCCTCGATGTCCTTGCCTTGAATCGGCTCGTCGGCCGCGCCACGGCAGTTCTGGCGTGACGCCGTCAGCTTTCGGCCGTCGTTCAGGGTGAAGGTAAGATGGGCGGGCAGCCGGTCGGGGAAGCCGGGGTCGGCGTGCGACGTGTATCGGACGCGCCGCGCCAGTCCCCGAATTCGCGCGTCCGACAGCCTTTCTTCGGAATAGGCATGGGGTCCCATGTCGTCCAGCACCAAGGCCGCTGCGACAATGTAAGGAAGGCTGAAGCGGGCCGCGTAAGGCGTCTCGGGCTCAAGCTTCGTGGCCATGGGCTCGCAGATGACGGGCACCTGTTCGTTTATTACCTGGCAGTCTATGGCGCGGATTTCGTCCGCTTCCAGGGCGTGGGCCCTCTTCAATTCGAAGATGGCGTCGATGAAGCTGTGGGTGTGCTGGCATCCGGAATGGAGTTTGAAGGCGATATCCGGTGTGTGCCACACGCGGCCCAGGTCATGGACGGCGGCCTGGCTGTCCCATTGCCCGGGCTTGAGGTGAACTGGATAGATCCCGAACTGGCCCTCGAAGATTTCGGCCGGTGCCGTCAGGCCTCGCGCCGCCAGATCCGCCGCCACCACGCCCCCGTGTGCCGCCCAACCGCAGTTGAACAATTTGCCGTCGCTGCCGTCGACCACCGACTGGAGCAGGCCGCTTGCCTGGTTGCCGGCGATTCCCAGCGCATGGCGGGTGCGCCGGGCGTCGAGACCCTTGGCCCGGCTGGCGGCGGCGGCGGCGCCGAAGACGCCAACGAAAGACGACGGTTGCAGGCCCGATACCTGGAAGCCGACGGGGTCCGCCAAGGCAACACGGAGCGCCGTTTCGATCCCGGCGACGATGGCAACCACCAGATCGCGGCCAGGACGCCCCTCGGCCTGCCCGACCGCCAACGCCGCCGAAATGATGACGGCGTGGGTATGCAGCAAGGTAGGAAAGTGGGTGTCGTCATAATCGAAACTGTGCCCCATGAGGCCTGCCGCCAGGGCCGCCGAGGGGGCGGGCACCATGACGCCGAGGCCGGGCACGGAGGACTCAGGCCGTCCACCCCAGGCGACGATTGCCTCAATGACGGCCCGGGTCGACGGCAGGGAAAGGGCGGCTATCTGGATTCCCAGATTGTCGAGCACCCGGTGGCGCAGGTCGATAACCACACTTTGGGGAATGGAATCAAACTCCAGGTTGGCTATCCACTCCGCGTAGGCGTCCGAGATCGTACGATCGCCCATGGGAAACGTTCCTCCGGGTGGGTGTGACATCCACGACAGGGGAATGGTATCGCCCGGGGCGGTCTATGTAAAACAGCGCCGGATAGGGACGAAGCGGAAAGCCCTTGCCGTCGGGCGCGCCGGCGACATACCCTCGCAGCCCTTCTCTTGGCGAGGTCCGATGAGCACACCAAAGGATGAAGACCGAACGTCGCCTGAACGGTCCCGGGTGCTGGATCGGGCGGCGCTTGAATATCACGGCGCCTGGCCGCCCGGCAAGCTGTCGGTTGTTCCGACCAAGCCGCTTGGAGATCAGCGCGATCTGGCTCTCGCCTACTCGCCCGGTGTCGCCGCCGCCTGCCTGGCCATCGTCGACGACCCGGCCCAGGTTTCCGGACTCACCGCGCGCGTCAACCTCGTCGCGGTGGTAACCAACGGAACCGCCGTTCTGGGACTCGGCGCCATCGGCCCCCTGGCCGCCAAGCCCGTCATGGAGGGCAAGGCGGTGCTGTTCAAGAAGTTTGCCGGCATCGACGTGTTCGACATCGAATTGGATGAGACGGACCCCGACAGACTGGTCGATATTATCGCCAGTCTGGAGCCCACCTTCGGCGCCATCAACTTGGAAGACATCAAGTCCCCCGAATGTTTCGAGGTCGAACAGCGCCTGCGCCAGCGCATGAACATCCCCGTTTTCCACGACGACCAACACGGCACGGCCATCGTCGCCGGAGCCGCATTGGTCAACGGCCTGCGTCTGGCCGGCAAGTCGATCGCCGACGTCAAGCTGGTCTCCACCGGCGGCGGCGCGGCGGGCATCGCCTGTCTCGATTTGCTTGTCGAAATGGGACTGAAAAAAGAAAACATCATCCTCGTCGATCACTTGGGCGTGGTCTATGCGGGGCGCCGCAAGGAGATGACGGCGCAAAAGAAACGCTATGGCACCGATAATGAAGCGCGCACATTGGCCCAGGCGATCGACGGCGCCGACGTCTTTTTAGGGTTGTCGGCGCCCGATATCCTGACGCCCGAAATGGTCGAGCGCATGGCGGAAACGCCGTTGATCCTGGCCCTCGCCAATCCGCATCCGGAGATCGACCCGCTGTCCGCCAAGGCGGCGCGGCCGGACGCCATCATCGCCACGGGACGGTCCGATTTTCCCAACCAGGTCAACAACGTGCTCTGTTTTCCCTTTATATTCCGCGGCGCCCTGGACGTCGGTGCCACGACCATCAACGATGCCATGAAACTGGCTTCGGTCGACGCCATCGCCGGCTTGACCATGGCCGAGTCGTCGGAGGTCGTGGCCAAGGCCTATGGCGATGAAAGCTTGAGCTTCGGGCCCGAATATCTGATCCCCAAGCCCTTTGATCCGCGTCTCATCGTGGAAGTGGCGTCGGCGGTGGCCAGGGCGGCCATGGAAAGCGGCGTGGCGACGCGTCCGATCGAGGACTTTGCCGCCTATCGCGAGCGGTTGGGAGAATTCGTCTTTCGCACCGGGCTGCTTATGCGCCCGGTATTCGAGCGCGCGCGGCTTGAGCCGAAACGCCTGGTCTATGCGGAGGGCGAGGACCGGCGTGTGCTGCGCGCCGTCCAGGCGGTTGTCGACGAGGGATTGGCGCGGCCCATCCTGATCGGACGGCCGGATGTCGTGAACGCCCGCATCGCCGATCTCGGCCTGCGTATCGTGCCGGGCGATGACTTTGAGTTGGTCAACCCGGATGACGATCCTCGCTACGATGCCTATTGGCGGTGCTATCACGACTTGATGGAACGCAAGGGCGTCTCGCCGGATGCGGCGCGGACGATCCTGCGCACCAATTCAACGGTGATCGCCGCTATCATGGTCAGGCGCGGCGAGGCCGATGCCATGCTGTGCGGCACCTTCCGCCAATACGACTGGCACCTGAGGCATGTGCTCGACGTCATCGGCCTGGCGGACGGGGTGCGGGACGTCTCGGCGCTCAGCGTTCTGCAGTTGGCCAAGGGCGCGTTCTTCCTCTGCGATACCTTCATCACCCCCGACCCGACGGCCGAGGAACTGGTCGAAATGGCGATCATGGCGGCGGAACAGGTCAGCCGCTTCGGGATTACGCCCAAGGTGGCATTGTTGTCCCATTCCAACTTCGGCACCGGCGACACCGCCTCGGCGCACAAGGTTGGCGACGCGGTGCGCCTCTTGCGCGAACGCGCCCCCGACTTGGAAGTGGATGGGGAAATGCAGGCCGATTCGGCGCTCAACGAGGCCCTGCGCTCCAGGCTCTTTCCCAATTCAAAGCTCTCCGGTCAAGCCAACCTGCTGGTCATGCCGTCGCTGGACGCCGCCAACATCGCCTTCAACTTGGTCAAGATGCTGGGCGAGGGCCTGCACGTCGGGCCGATACTCATCGGCGCCCGGGCCTCGGCTCATATCCTGACGCCTTCGGTGACGGCGCGCGGCATCATCAACATGAGCGCCTTTGCGGTGGTTGACGCCCAACGCCGCGACGTTCAGACCGTTCCCGCCTAAGGTTCGTTGGCGTGTTCGCCTGCCCTAACGAGCTTCTCGCGATAGGCGATATAGACGACGGCGGCGAAGATCACGGTGCCGCCGAGCCAGGTCCAGGCGTCCGGAACCTCGGCGAAGGCGAGATAGCCGATGATCGCCGACCACACCAGCTTGGTAAAATCGAGCGGCATAACCGCCGTGATGTCGACCGCCTTGACGGCCTCGGCGAAGGCCAGATGGGCCAGGCTTCCTATGGCGCCAATTGCCGCCATCCACGCCACTTGGGTCCAACTCGGAGTTTGCCAGACCGAAAGCGCCAGAAGAAATGTCGCCGGCGTGGTGAATAACATGGCGTAGATGGAAATCGTCGTGCTCGATTCGGTACGGGTCAGGGATTTGATCACGATCAGCCCCGTCGCGTAGCCGAGCGATGACACCAAGACGAGGATGGCACCGAGGTCGAGGGCGACGAAGCCGGGACGCAGGATGATCATGGTGCCGGTAAAACCGACGACCAGGGCGGTGATGCGCCTGGCGCGGATGGCCTCGCCCAACAGGGCCACCGCCAGGATGGTGGCGAACAGGGGTGCCGTAAAGCCGAGCGCCGCCACCTTGGCCAGGGGCACCAGACTGATGGCGGTGAAAAACAGCGTCATGGACACCACGTTGAGGCCGCCGCGCAGAAGGTGCATGGCGGGGCGGCGCGTCCTCAACGGTTCGATGCCGTGGCGGATGAAGACCGGGGCGAAGGCCAGCAAGCCGAACAGGCTGCGGAAGAAGGCTATTTCAAGCGGATGCAAGTCGGCCGACAGGTGGCGGATAATCGCGTTCATGGCGGCGAAAGCAAAAGCGCAGGCAAGCATGTACACCATGCCCAGCTGGGTATTCGGGGCGCCGCCGGGGTTTCTGCTGGTCGCGGTGCGTGGGCTCATGACGGGAATGGGCGAAGTCCTTTTCCGCGCATTGTGACAGGTTGGGCGGCGGTCGTCTCGTGCGCGGTTGTCGCGGCGGCACATGATTTGAACACGCCCTGCAAACGGCGTATGACATCCATGATCAGAGATAAGGAAATCCGCCCGATGGCAGATGGCGAAAAACCGGTCCGCAAACGGTCGAGCGAGAGCCGGTCTCTCGTCATTCTGGCGCTCCTGGTCGGTGCCGCCGGGCTGCTGTGCTACGCGATCAAGGGAACCGACGGCGTCGTCGCTTCGCTCCAAGGCGACTTGGCTCTTCTCGCCGTTATGGTGCCGAGGATGATCGTGGCGCTTGCCATCGCCGGGCTGGTTCAGGTCCTGGTGCCGAAGGACCTGGTCGGTCGGTGGTTGGGCGACGCCAGTGGCTATCGGGGATACATTTTGGCCACGGCGGCGGGCATGTTGACGCCGGGCGGCCCGATGCTGTCCTTTCCCCTGGTTCTTGCCCTCAAGGCGGCGGGCGCCAACACGCCGGCCCTGATCACCTATCTGACCTCGTGGGCGTTGCTTGGGGTGCATCGCATTGTAATGTGGGAAATTCCCCTGTTCGGCACGGAATTCGCCGTCGTGCGATACCTCGTCTCCCTACCCATGCCAATCCTGGCCGGGCTGATAACGACGGCCCTGATCGCCAGGATGAAGCCCTTGTCATAGGAAACGTGATGTCATTCGTGCCCGACCTGCCGACAATATTTCTTGTGCTTTTGGCCGTCGTCCTTTTCGCTGTTGCCGCCGTCAAAGGGGAAGGGCGGCTCGGCGAGGCCTTCAAGGCGACGGCAAAGCTGCTCGGCATGGTTGGCTTTCGCTTGCCCCTGGCCCTCATGCTGGCCGGCTTCCTCAGTCAGGTCATGCCCAGCGACTTGGTGGGGAACTCGATCGGTGCCGAGACGGGACTAACGGGCGTTGTAATCGCCTCGTTGGTCGGCGGCCTGGTGCCGAGCGGCCCCTTCGTTTCTTTTCCCATCGCCCTGACATTGTTCAAGTCGGGCGCCGGCATTCCGCAATTGATCGCTTTCATCAGCGGTTGGGGAATCTTTGCCCTCCACCGCGTCCTGATTTACGAATGGCCGCTCATGGGCCTGCGTTTCACGGCGCTGAGGTTTGCCGCCTCAATCCTGGTGCCGCCCCTGACCGGTTTGCTGGCCATGGCGCTTTTGGAGGTCTATTAGTTGACCGCGAAGGACTTTGAAGCAACGGGCACAAGCCGATGACAGTGTTACTGGACGGCGGAATGGGGGTGGAGTTGACCGCGCGCGGGTTCAACGCCGACGCCAAGGTTGCCGGTCATGCCCTCATCGAATCGCCCTCGGTGATATGCGATGTCCACCGCGAGTTCATCGCCGCCGGGGCGGAAGTGATCACGACCTGGAACTATGCGATAACACCGTATCGCCTGGCGCTCTCCGATCTGCGCGGCAGGCTTGGGGAGATCACGCGCATTGCGGTCGAAATGGCGAACGAGGCGCGCGGAGGGAAGGCGGGCGTGCGCGTGGCCGGCTCCTTGCCACCTTTGCGCGCGAGCTATGAGCCCAACACCCAGGATCCCGCCTCCATGGCCGAAGAATACGCCGAAATTGCCGGTCATCTGGCGCCGGGGGTGGACCTCTTCATTTGCGAGACCATGGCAAGCGCGGGTGAAGCCCGGGCCGCGGCCGGCGCCGCCCAGGGCCATGGCAAGCCGGTCTGGGTCTCTTGGACGCTCAGGGACGAGTGTGACGGCCTGTTGCGCAGCGGCGAGACGGTGGACGCGGCCTTGGCCGCCTTGGACGGGATAGCGGTCGAAGCCGTGCTGTTCAACTGCTGTGACGCGGCCGCCATTACCGACGCCATGCCACACTTGCGGGCCAAGACGAAGCGGACCATCGGCGCCTATGCCAATGCCTTAATGCCAATTGCCAAGGATTGGAAGCGCGACGGCAATGTCCTGCGCGAATTCCGCGACGTCACGCCCGAGGATTACGCCCACATCGTGGGCCAATGGCGCGCCGCGGGCGCCGAAATCGTGGGCGGATGCTGCGGCATCGGCCCGGACCACATAGCGCGCCTGCGCGAGGAATTGAGCCGCGAGGGATAAGAGACGCCAAACGTTACGCCCGCCTCAACTGCCCACCCGAAGCGGCGAGACCATGGCGCGGAGCGCCGCGACGACGCTGGGCGCGACGATCCGGCTGGTGCCTCCTTTTGGGCCGCCGCTGGGCCGGTTCCATGCCGTCAGATCCAACTTGATGACATCGGAGTCGAGTTCGATGCGCATTGCCGATCCGGTCGCGTCCGGATCGACCCACAGATCGACCAGGGTTTCGTCGAGACCGGGGCCGGCAAGGGCGAGCGCCGCCGCCACGTTCAGGTGGCGCGAAAAGGTCGTGGTGGCCTCGCGCGCCGTACCGGCGAAGATCAGCACGGGCTCTTCGGGCGGTGTCGAGAAGTCGAAACCCTGGGCGAGAACGTAGTCCGAGCGCGCCAGGCGGTCGGGCCGGAAACGCGCCACCAGCTTGACCGAGTTTATGCCGCCTTCACGGGCGCCGCGAACGGTATCGAGACCGGGCAGGGCGCCGGTGGCGAGCTGAATGCGGCCGCCGTGGGCCTCGGCCAAATCGATGAGATCGGAATGGGTGGCAAGGGCGCTGGGACTGACCGACACCAGGGTCTTGCCGGCCATGAGGGTAGGCTCGGCGATTTCCCGGAAGGCGGCGGCGGGCGCGCACTCGACGACCACGTCGGCGTGGGTCGGTAGCTCGGCGACGGGCACGACCAGGGGCGCGGGCTCCAGGCCGGAGCTCGACCGGCGCGCCTTGTTCAAATCGCGGGCCGAGATCGCCGTCAACCGGATGGCCGCAATGCCGTCTTCCGTCAAGTGCCCGGCGACACTTTGCCCAACGGTGCCGAAACCGGCCAGGGCAACCCGCATCGGCTTGCCCCGAGAGTAGATCATGGCCGGCATGGAATTACGTCCCCGCCGGCTGACCGAGCAACTTGGCATAGCCGGACAGCGAGGGGGCCTCGGGCAGCCCGGCGATACAGGCGAGGAGTGCCTCGACCCGATCCGGCGGCGCGACGGTCGAGGCCAGGGTGGTGAACTTGGCGACCAGGTCTTCCTCGCTCAAGGGTGATTCCGGGTAGCCTCGTGCGATGTCGTTGCGCCGGGTAAACGAGCGTCCGTCGCGGGTGGTGACTTCAACAATGGTGGCGTAGAAATCGGGGAACAGCCCTTCCAATTCTTCGTCGTCGGGGATCACGGTGACGCGCTTGCTGAGCTCGGCAACGGCGGGGTCGGTCAGCCGCCGGTCATCGAAGAAAACGCCGACGCGGACCTCGCGGTCGGCTACGGCGACGGGCAGGATGTATTGGGCCGAGTGGCTTCTCAGCGGATTGTCGTCGATGCAGTGGACGCCCGAGCGCGGGAAACGCATGGCCAGGCTTTCGATGTCGCCGGGTGCCAGGTCCTCTTCGCGCACCAGGCCGATGAGGGCGTCGAGGCCCGGATGGAGGAAGGAGACGCTTGAATAGGGCTTGATGGCCAGTTCCATGATGCCGTCCCATTTCTCTCCCAGGTCGGCGGTCAGCAAGTCCGGGTTTGGGGCGCGGCTGAAGGCGTGGAAAATCGTATGACCATGATCGAAGATGGCCATGGGCCCACCGAAGCCGGATGCGGCGAGCAGGGCCGCGGTAACGCCGTTTCGTGCCGCCATGCCCATTTGGAAGGGCCTGGCGTTTTCGGTCGGATCGCTTTCCCAGGCCATCATGCCCGAGGCCTGACAGCCGGCCAGGCCGAAGGCGCGAACCATGGCTTGCGCCTCAAGGCCAAGCAGGAAACCGGCCGCGGCGGTGGCGCCGAAGGCGCCGCAGACGGCCGAGGGATGGAATCCCAATGCGTACTGCTCGGCCGGGCCGAGGGCCATGGAGGTCCGGTATTCGACCTCACAGCCCAGTGCCACGGCGGCGAGAAACTCTTTGCCCGAGGCTCCGACCCTCTCCCCGACACCAAGCGCCACCGGCCCCATGATGGCGATGGGGTGAAGGATTCCTTCCGGATGGTGAGGCTCCATGTCGCAGGCGTAACCCATGGTGCCGTTGGCCAGGGCCGCGTTGACGCAGTCGGTCTTGGTGCCCTGGCCGATCAATGTCGATTCCGCCTTGCCGCCGTGTTCTCTGGCAAAGTCGGCAATCAGCCGGCCGGTGGAGTATTCGGGGTTGGCCGCCGCCAGCAAGGCTCCCGCCCCGTCGCGGACCAAAAGCAAGGTCATGTCCCCGACTTCATCGGGCAGGGCATCGGGCCGGAAGGTGCCGATGAATTCGGCAAGGGCCTGGGTCAATGGGGCCCGTTCACTGGTATCTGGCATGGCTTGTCCTTTCCACCGGTATGTCGAGCCCCGGAGTCCGCGCGGTCAGTCCGGTAGCTGGCCCTGGATATAGGGAAGCAAGATGTTGTTGTGAATGTTGGAGCGAATTTCATGGAACTTTTGCCGCGGCGGGGCGCCCTCGACCAGGATCGGCGGAAAGACGACCTTCGACTCGCCTAGTTTCTCCAAGCCGAAATACAAAGCCCCCTCCGACATCTTCTTGGCCACCAACGCCCACATCTCCACCTCGGCTTGTTTGTTGTCGTACTGGCGGTTGGCGAGACTGGAAATCGCGCCCAGCATCGGATCCAGATGTTGACGCACCGACCACAGGGTCTGATCCGGACCTTCCATCAGGGTGCGGAAGCGCATTATGTCGCCGCCCGCCAGCGCCTCCTTGGTCTCCTTTTCGATGCGCGCCCGGTCTTCGACGCTCAAGGCCGGCAGCCGTTTTTCGATCGCCGTCACCTGACCGAGAAGGTATTGGGCCAACTTGTCACGCGCGGTGCCGCCAAGGGGCACATCGGCCTGGGCCGGAATCGCTAACCCAAGAACGACCAAAAAGATGGGCAGGATTGTTCGTAGCATGGGAGACTCGGCGGGTGGTCAGGATTTGTGGAACAACTGGCGCGGAAAATCGGCGAAGGTCTCGGCGCCGTTCTCTCCGACACGGAACGACTCACTGATTACGATTGACCATTCGTCCTTCCAGATGGCCGGGATGCAGTGCAGCGTCATGTTCTCCTCGAGCACCGTCTTGTCGCCCGGGCGCAGGCTGACCGTGAGTTCGCCCCAGGTCGGCGGATAACCGATCCCGACCGGATAGCCGATGCGCGATTCCTTGACGATACCGTACTTGGCGATGACCCGCGACCACGCCGCCTCCACGTCCTCGCAGGTGACGCCAGGCTTGACCGCGTCAAGGGCCGCGTTGAGGCCTTCGACGACGACTTTGGCGGTGTCCTTCATATCGTCCGGCGGATCGCCCAGGTAAACCGTTCGTGACAAAGGCGCGTGGTAGCGATAGCGGCACCCGCCGAGTTCCAGGTTGGTCACCTCACCGACGCGGTGGACGTCGTCGGCCCAGGCCAGGTGCGGCGCCTTGGCCCACTTGCCGGTGGGCGCGTTGGGGGGCTTGCAGGTGTAGTCGCCGGGAAAGTCCTGGGTGCCGCGGATCTGAGTCTCATAGAGGGTGGCCATGGGGTCGCACTGGCGCACCCCGGGTTCGATGGCGTCGATGGTGGCCTGCATGGTCTTTTCCGCGATCTTGCCGGCCTCGGCCATGAAGGTCAGTTCCTGGGGCGACTTGACCATTCGCACCCAGTTGACCAGCAGATCGGCGTCCTTGAACGTCGCGTTGGGCAGGTGGCGGCGCAATTCCTCGTAGCACCGCGCGGTGAAATAATAGGCGTCCATCTCGACGCCCAGCGACCCTCTGTCCCAACCCTTCTCGTTGAGGATTTCGGCCATGAACTGCATGGGATGCTGTGTCGCCGAGGCGACGTAGCCATCGGTGTAGCCACGGATATTCTCTTTTTTCATGAATACCGTGAAGTCGGCGCCGATGGCGTCCATGTCGCGCCCCGCCCAGATCGGTTCCTCGGCATCAAGGGCCAGGATCACCATCTGGTGGACGTAGAACGACCAGCCGTCGTAGCCGGTCAGGTAGTACATGTTGGCCGGGCTGGTCACCAATAAAACGTCTATACCCGCCTTTTCCATGCGCGCCTTGGTTTTGGCGACCCGCTGTAGATATTCCGCACGTTCGAACAGAGCCACGCAATCCTCCCACTGATCAGTTTGTCGTGCCGTCAGACCTTCCCACTCTATGCCTTATCGGATCATGGGGCACAAGGGCGGGCGGGGCTGTTATTCCTCGGTTCCACCCCTATATAGGAATTTCCGCGATGGGCAAAAATCTCGCGAGCGCACGATGGCCGAACCGGACGAAGATATCATCGCTACCCTAAGCCGCGGGTTTATCTCCGATGCGGCGGCTCGGCTGGAGGCCATGGATGGCGCGCTCGGCCGGTTGGCAAACCCGCCGCCGGCGCCCCAATGCGAGGATGCCAAGAATCTTCTGCGGTTCGAATCCCACAGGTTACGCGGCTCTGGAGCCTCCTTCGGTTTTCCCGAGATTACGCGGCTTGCCGGTCAGATGGAGGACTACCTGGAAGGATCTGGAAGTGACGTCGCGGTGCTTGGCCGTTTGATGGGCGCGCTCAGGTCCGCCGTGACGGGGGACGACGACCCCAAGCCGTGAACAAGGGCGCGCCCGGACCGGGCGTTACTTCTCGCCGGCGTCGGCCTTTTCCCAGGCGGGGCGCAGGGTATCGGTTGTCATCCAATAATTCCTCGCGCTATGGGGTTACGGCACCCACTCGCTCGCACACATCGAAATGTTGGCGCGCCTCGGGTGCAATCCAAGGAATAAATCTCACCCTCGTTTCATAAAAAAAGGTGCCCAGGGGCGGAGGTCAATAAGCGAACTAAAACAATAAGTTAACGAAAATGTTTTGCAATAAACACGCATGCAAAATCAATTTGTTGCATGGCGTTTCCCCAAACCTATTGCAACCTTGTTGACGGTTCCATCTAGGCAAATGGAAATAAATGCCACGGAGCGGGCAGCCTGTGACTTTCAGGCTACCATAAAGGTGTAGGTACGGCCGTGCTTGGAAGGCCAGCGTCTAATTTATCACCGTAAATTTTATGAATCTCGAGACCATCGCCCCACCATGGTACAGGGCTTCATACTGGTTATTCTTGAGCGCCTGAATGGTGAAGCAATTTTCCGTTATATCGTAGGATTTTCCCCACCAAGTCAATTTATAGCACATGACATTTCCATTGATATTCCAGGTGCCAGTGTCCGCGCATTTGCCGTCCTTTTTTAGCAATCGAAGGCAAACCGTTTTGTTGTCGTTCCAACTCCAGTTGCCCCAATTCTTATCGGCCACCCACATACCTTGAAGCGCAAGTTTCTGGATTGCGGCGCCATCAAGCGCCTGGGCCGCTGCTGGAGTATTGAAA
>JASLLZ010000024.1 GCA_030746775.1 Rhodospirillales bacterium
ATATGTTCGATCTCATGGCTGTAGAATCGCACGGATCAAACCGTATGGGAATCTTTCGTTAGCGACTATCCACTAGCTGCGCCTGATCGGCAAGCTGGAAAACTTGAGGCCGATGCATTGCATCGGCCTCTTTTTTTGTCTGCTGGCGTGGCGGTGAAGATTAATCGTCGCGGTGCATCTTTTCCATATGCTCGTGGCGTTCCTGCGCCTCCAGACTCAAGGTGGCGATGGGACGCGCCTCGAGCCTTTGCAGGCTAATCTTCTCGCGGGTTTCCTCGCAATATCCGTAGGTTTCCAATTCGATGCGCTCCAGCGCTTCGTCGATCTTGGTGATCAGTTTGCGCGCCCGATCCCGGGTACGCAGCTGAAGCGCCCGATCCGCCTCGGTCGAGGCGCGGTCCGCGATGTCCGCCTCAAGTGTCGACTCTTCCTGCAGGATTTGCAGGGTTTCGTTGGACTCGTCCAGCAATTCGCCGCGCCACCTCAGCAGCTTCTGACGAAAGTACTCAAGCATGACGGGGGTCATGAAGGTCTCTTTGTCCGAGGGCTTGTAATTGGGTGGAATTGTAACCCTCATTCCCGCGATACCTCTCCTGTGGTTCGCCAACGGCGCGTTGCCGCGGAATATAGGGTCGGGCGCGGCACACCACAAGCGGCGTTTTGCACTTCGCCCGCGGACGCCGATGAGCATGAATCGCGGAATGGATGGAGGCCGTCTCGGGAGGACGCCTAATTCTTAAGATTCGCGCGTCAGTTTGGCGATCTCAACTTCAGCGCGCAATTCGACCTCGTCGATGATCTCGTTGAGTCGGGAGTCGTCGCTGCGCTGGCGCCGCGCCCGCATGGTCCTGGCCAATTCGGCGACGTCGTTCTTGGAGATCGCGCCGGCAAGCAGACCGTCGCGTATCTCGTCAAGGCTGTCGAGCATGTCCTCGCCGTAGCGCAGCGTCCGGGCGCGCGAGCGCCCAGCCGTCGAATTGGGGACCTCCTGCACCGCCAGAACCCCTTCCGACGCCTGAACCGGCGTGGTCTCGGTGAGGCCCGCGGTTTCGGTCGTCCCGGCGACATCCTTCAGGTGCTCGGCAAAAACTGCGTCGGACCGCGAAGCCTTGCCCTTGCGCCTGGATTTGGTGGCTTTCCCGGAGGATCCGACGCGAGAAATTTTCATTGGCGCACCTGGCTTGTCCGCGTGCGAAGAGGATCAGTGTACACGATGAAGGACGCGGCGTTAACAAGCGGTTAAACGAGCCCATCGATTGGCGCCGCCGAAGGACCCCCGCGAGGACAATCGCGGCCAGACGCCCGGGCCGGGGTGCGCCGCGCCGGAAAGGGCGCCACCACCCGGCAATAATTGCACGGCCGGTCCGCGCCTTGCCCGGAAAAGCCCGCCGCCGGTCCCGGTCTCTTTGTGAATTACATTTAGGATCAACAGGTTACAGAAAACCGGCCGATGGCATTCTCCTTGCATGTTGAAAGGCCGGATCGTCTTGGACATGGGTCCGGATAACGAACGGAGCACGCCCCTATGACCGTCTTCAACGGCTATGTATCGCCGACGCTGGGCATGATGGCGCAGGCCCACGCCTTGAACACCATCGGCATCAACCTTGCCAACGTCAACACGGGCGGCTTCAAGAGCACCGAGACGCGCTTCTCGACCATACTCAGCGACACCGTCGACAAGCAATCGGACCTGGGCGGCGTCAAGCCCAAGGACCACCAGAAGATCGCCCAGCAAGGCTTTATCGTCTCTAGCCCCGGCAATCTGGATCTTGCCATCAACGGGCGCGGATTCTTTATCGTCAACACCAAGTTCAACGGCTCGGGCGAGACCTTGTATACCCGCGACGGCTCTTTCGCGGTCGCCACCGAAGGGACCGAAAAGGTGACGGTCAACGGCGCCTCCGTCGACATCAAGAAGGCCTATCTGGTGGACAAGAACGGCTACTTCGTGCAAGGCCTGGGGCGCGACTCCACCACGGGCACCTTTCCGCTTTCCGCCACCCTCACGCCACTGCGCATCGACCAGTTCGCCTTCTCCAACACCGGCGAGGCGACGTCCACAGCCGATCTGCGCCTCAACCTGCCCGCCAACGATACCCCATCGACGGCTCAGGTCGATACGGTGACCCTGGCCGGCACGGTGGGCGCGTTGGAGGCCGGCGACGTCTATAGCGTCACCGTCGACGGCACCACCGTCTCCTATACCACGACCGGCGCCGAGGCCAATCTGGACGCCGTGCGCGACGGCCTGGTCGCGGCGATCAATGCCAACGCCACCGTCGGCGCCATTGTCACCGCCGCCGCGGGGACCACCGGCAAGCTCAATCTGACCGCCAAAAACGGCGGCGTCGCCTTCACCGCGTCCTCATCGGCGACCAACGGCGGCGCCACGGCGGACAACGCCGCCACCCTTGCCAACTCGGTAACCAACGCGGCCGGTTCGGTCCAACTCTACAACATCGACGTCTTTGATTCGAAGGGCCAGGCCCAATCCGCCGCGCTCAAGTTCACCAAGGGCTCGGCGGTCAACCAGTGGTCGGTGACGGCGACCAATTCGCGCACCCCGGTGGCCCAGGTTGAGACGGTCACCCTGGGCGGCACGGTCGGCGCGTTGGAAGCCGGTGACCAGTACAGCGTCACGGTGGGCGGTAACACCGTCACCTACACCACGACGGGGCTGGAGGCCAACCTGGATGCGGTTCGCGACGGCCTGGTGGCGAAGATCAACGCCGACGGCACCGTCGGCAAAGTCGTCACCGCGGCGGCCGGCGCCGCCGGCGCCCTTACGCTGACCGCCAAAAGTGCCGGCGATTCCTTCACCGCGACCTCGGCGACCGTCAACGGCGGCGCCACCGCCGACAACACGGCCAACAATTCGACGACCACCGCCAACGTGACCTCGACCGTCACGTCGGCGCCGACTACCATGACTTTCGACCCGACGGGCGCGATCACCAGCCCGACCTCGCTCTCGCTGGCCTTTACCTTCGCCGGCGGCGGCACCGCTTCGGTCGCCCTCGACGTCAGTGGAATCACCCAGTACGCCGGCGATTTCACGCCCTTCCTTTACACCAAGAACGGCTTTGCCGCGACCGACATGACACGGGTTACATTCGACGGCATCGGTCAGGTCATCGGCGTCTTCGACAACGCCACCGACCGCCCAATCTACAAGATTCCCCTGGCCCAATTCGCCAATCCCAACGCCCTTCAAATGAAGAACGGCAACGTCTTCGCCGAGAGCGAGGATTCGGGGTCTGCCAAGGTAGTGGTGGCCGGCGCCGGCGGGTTCGCGACCTTCTTGCCCAACAGCCGCGAGATATCGAACGTCGACATGGCGGACGAGTTCACCCGAATGATCGTCACGCAGACGGCCTACAACTCTTCCGCCTCGGTATTCCGCGCCGTCGATGAAATGACCCAGACGGCGCGCGACCTCAAGCGTTAAACGGCGCGCCGCACCGGCGCCAACTGGGCAATTATTTCCCCTCGCCACCGACGTCAATCGACTCAGTCGGCCTCCCACAGCCCACCGAAGGGAAATCTCTTTTTATTTTCAATATGTTATGCGCATAGCCCTGTTGGCATGGAATTCGCAACAAATTGTGCGGGACTTTGGGTTTACCCGCCGCAATGGCCTTCGGGCCAACGGCTTGGATCGGAAAACGGCAATGAATTCCACTGATACCAACACCACCTTGGGCCGCGCCAGCAAGGGTCTTTCCTTGATCTTGGCTGGCCTGCTGGCGACGGTCGCCCTGGCCGGTGGCGCCCAGGCGTCGTCGCGCATCAAGGACATCGTCACCTTCGAAGGCGTGCGCGACAATCTCTTGGTCGGCTACGGCCTGGTGGTCGGCCTCAACAACACCGGCGACGATCTGGAGGACGGCCACTTCACAAAGCAAAGCCTGCTCGCGATGCTCGACCGCCTTGGCGTCAAGCCGACCGAGGCGGGCCTCGATTCGGAAAACGTCGCGGCCGTAATGGTGACCGCCGTGCTGCCGCCGTTCTCGCGTCAAGGCAGCCGCATCGACGTCACCGTCAGCGCGCTCGGCAACGCCGAGAGCCTGCTTGGCGGCACGCTTTTGGTGACGCCCCTGCTCGGCGCCGACGGCGAGGTCTACTCCGTCGCCCAGGGCCAGCTTGCGGTCGGCGGCTTCGCCGCCGCCGGGTTGGCGGAAACGGTGACCAAGGGCGTTCCGACCAGCGGGCGCATCGCCAACGGCGGCATCGTCGAACGCGAGGTCGGCTTCGAGATGGGCAACATGGACACGGTCAAGCTGAATCTGCGCAACCCGGATCTGACCACGGCGCGGCGCATCGCCCAGGCGGTCAACGCCTTCCTGGGCACCGACGCGGCGCGGACCGCCGATCCGGGAACGGTACAGGTCCAGGTGCCGCCCAACTACGAGCGCGACGTGGTCAACCTGCTGACCGACATCGAGCAACTTCGCATCGAACCCGACCAGTTGGCGCGCGTCATCATCGATGAACAAACCGGCACCATCGTCATGGGCGAGAACGTCCGCATCTCGACCGTCGCCATCGCCCAAGGCAATCTCACCATCCGCATCACCGAAAGCGAGCAGGTCTCGCAACCCGGCCCCTTCGCCGAGGCCGGCACAACGGAGACCGTCGACCGCACCCAGATCGAAATCGACGAGGGCGAGGACCAGCGCCTGACCGTCCTGCCCGAAGGCGTGACGCTGGAACAGCTGGTCAACGGTCTCAACGCGCTGGGTATCGGCCCATAGATCAGATTGTCGGGTTGGCGTCCGATCTCGTTGATGATGTTGTTAACCAGAACCGTCAACCCAAACGCCCCACCGATTGTCTCAAGCGACCGCCACGCCGACCCCGTGGCGTGGAGTATGGAAGGTCAGACTTTAAAGATTGGTAAAGTTGAATCCCGGTTGCAAGGGGCGGCGGCGCGCGGCGCAAACCCGACGACGAAACTTGAATTTTCGCCGTCTTGGATATACTGTTAAGATTCGTTAACAAAGCGATCGGGGAATGGCCATGCGCGTCCTTCTTGTCGAGGATGATCCGACCACGGCACAAAGCATCGAAATGATGCTCAAGTCGGCGGGAATGGTGGTCGATGCGACCGACCTGGGTGAAGACGGACTTGAGATCGGCAAGCTTTATGACTACGACATTATCATCCTGGATCTCATGCTGCCCGATATCGACGGCCTGGAAGTGCTGCGCCGATTGCGCGACGCGCGGGTGGAAACACCGGTTCTGATCCTGACGGGGCTGATCGAGGCCGGACAAAAGGTCAAGGGATTGGGGACCGGCGCCGACGACTATCTGACCAAGCCGTTCAACAAGGAAGAACTCATCGCCCGCATTCAGGCCATCGTAAGAAGGTCCAAGGGGCACTCGCAGTCGATTATCGATACCGGCCAGCTATCGGTGAACCTGGATGCCCGTACCGTCGAGGTCGACGGCCACTCGGTCCACTTGACGGGCAAGGAATACGGTATTCTTGAGTTGCTCAGCCTGCGCAAGGGCACGACCTTGACCAAGGCGATGTTCCTCAACCATCTCTATGGCGGCATGGACGAGCCGGAATTGAAAATCATCGACGTCTTCATCTGCAAACTGCGCAAGAAGCTCGTCGCGGCGACGAAGGGCGAACATTACATTGAGACTGTCTGGGGACGCGGCTACGTCCTGCGCGATCCCGAGCCGGCCGCCAAGGAAACGGCCGAAGCTTAAGCGCCGCAGCGGCGAAATACGCCGCCCTGGCCCGCCATGGGCTCGAAACGCTCAGACAGGCCCGATACCGTTTCGGCGCCGCCCAGAAACAAAACCCCGTCACTTGGAATAAGATCGGCGATGCGGCCGAGGACCGCGGCCTGGGTCTCCTGATCGAAGTAAATCAGCACGTTGCGGCAGAACACCACGTCGAATTGTCCCAGCCCCTGCGGTGTGTCGAGCAGGTTGAATTCCTCGTAGCGCACCATGCCCCGCAACGCGGCGTCGATGCGCCACAGGTCGTCCTGCTTTTTGAAGTACTTGATCAAATATTGGACGGGCAGGCCTCGTTGCACCTCGAACTGGGAGTAGAGACCCGCCTTGGCCTTGCTCAACATCTCGGTCGAGATGTCCGTTGCCACGATTTCATGGCGCCAACCGGCAAGCCTGGCCGCTTCCTCCTTGAGCACCATGGCCACGGTATAGGGCTCTTGACCGCTGGAGGCCGCGGCGCACCAGATGCGGAACGACTTCGTGGCGGCCCGGTTCTTGAGCAGTTGGGGCAGTACTTTGGCGCGCAACAGTTCGAACGGCTCGATGTCGCGGAAAAAGGAGGACTCGTTGGTGGTCATGGCCTCGGTGACGTCGCGGGCGAGCGCTTCGTCGCCACCGGTGCGCAGGGCCGCGATCAGATCCTCCAGACCCTTCTTGCCCTTCTTGCGGGCGACCGCCATCAAACGGCTTTCCAGCAGGTACAGCCTGTCCGGGCTCAGGACCAACCCCGAACGATCCTGGATCAATTGGCTAAGGAACTGAAGATCCCCGGGCTTCAACTCGATCCCCTGGCCCGGAACGCAATCGCGCAAAGGGGGCCGTTGGCACCATCCTTCGTTCCCCTTGACACGCTCATGGCCCTGCCGACATCCACGATTTCCCCGTCAGCCTACAGCAACCCGACCTGGGAAAACTTGGCCTGGATGATCTCGCTGTCGAACGGTTTCATGATGTATTCGTCGGCCCCCGCCTCGACAGCCTGCTTGATGTGTTCCAGTTCGTTTTCCGTTGTACAGAACAAGACCCGGGGCGCGGTCCCGCCGGCCAGCTTGCGGAGCTGGCGCAGAAACTCGATCCCATCCATGACCGGCATCCGCCAATCGAGAAGAACCGCATCCGGCATCTTGCGCTTGCAGGCCTCCAAGGCAACCTTGCCGTCCACCGCCTCTTCGACCTCGAAGCTCAAGCCTTGCAGAATTTTTCGCGCCACCATGCGGATGACTTTCGAATCATCGACTATGAGACAAGACTTCATGCGGTCCTTTGCGAATTCGAGACGCCATGGCCCCTGCGACCCAGGGACCTAGGGAGGGCTGGGAGAAGCAAGTCTAGAGAGCACTTTGTCGGCCCGCAACCGACAAACTTCGCGCTCTATCAATCCGCGGGTCGCGCCGCTTGCCGGACATTGGACTCCATGGTTCGGGTCAGGGTCGAAACCAGGGCCCGGCGGTCGAATTTTGCGACGCAACCGCCGAAACCGGCCAATATTCCCCGTTCGATGTCCTTTTCCGAGGCCTGCGACAACAACGCGACCATCGGCACCCGTTGCCAGCGCGAGTCGCCGCGCACGGCTTTGGCGAACTCGAAGCCATTCATCCCCGGCATCTCGACATCGCTGACGATTGCGTCGAAGCTCTGCCCCGCCTCGCGCAGGCCAAGCGCTTCGTCCGCCGTCTCCGCCGTCGTCACCTCGAAGCCGGCGACCGAAAGCACCGGGCGCAGCAGGTTGCGGAAGAACAGACTGTCATCGACAAGCAGAACGCGCCTTGGCGCCACTTTGTTGTCGCCGCGCACCTCCTTCGTCGCACACCGATCGGCAAACCCCTGGGTCAGGTAATAGCCCGCGTCGATGACGTCCATCGCGTGGCCGTCGATTAACGCGCTGCCGATGAGGCCCGGCGCGTCCGACGTCAATTCGATCTTCACGGTCTCCTCGATCGTGTCCACGATTTCGTCCACCGCCAAGCCAATCGAGCGTTCGCCCTCGGCCAAGACAATGGTCTGCTGACGACCCTCGGCTTTCCATTCGCCGGATTGATCGAATGGAATCAGCGGTATCAGTTGACCCCGGTACTGAAACAATTGTTGGCCTTGCGTCCGCTCCACCGCCGAGAGGTCAATTTCCTCGAGGCGCATCACGAGATCCAAAGGCACCGCCTTTAGCTCGTTGCCTCCGGTCCGGAACACGACAAGGCCCGTTTTTTGGCCGCCGTGCCCCCGCGCCCGCGCATCGGCGTCCGTCCCTTTGGAACCCGACGCCTCGGCCATCGCCGACGCAATGCTGTTCGGGTCCAAGATCATGATGGTGCTGCCATCGACCAGGGTTGCGTTGCCCGAATAAAACGGGATATCCTTAAGGATCGGCGTCACCGGCCTGACGACCATTTCCTCGCTGTCGAACACCCTCTCGACCATGATGCCGAAGGTATGGGTTCCGACCTCGGCAACGACGATGAACATTTCATCCGCCGGCGCCGCCTTGTTCTCGTCAAGTTTCAACAAATCGTAAAGCGATACCAAAGGAAGCAACCGGTCGCCCTGACACAAGACCGGCCCGTCGTTGGTCGTTTCGATGGCGTTGCCGGCCTGGGCCGAGGCCCGCACCAGCTCGCGAATGCTGATCTGCGGTATGGCGAACCGCCGGCCGCCGCACTCCACGACCAGCGCCGGGATGACGGCCAGCGTCACGGGGATCTTGATGGTAAACGTCGCGCCCTTGCCCTCCACCGACTTCGGCTCGATGGTGCCGCCAAGCTTCTCGACATTGGTCCGCGCCACGTCCATGCCGACGCCGCGGCCCGAAATGCCGGTCACCGTTGCGGCGGTCGAAAATCCGGCCTTAAAAATATATTGCTGGATTTGCCCGTCGCTCATACCCGCCAGTCCGTCATCCGTCGCCAAGCCGTTTTCCACGATCTTCGTCCGGATGCGATCCATATCCAGCCCGCGGCCGTCGTCCACGATTTCGATCATGATGTGCCCGCCCTCGTGATAGGCATTCACCGTCACCACACCCGTTTCCGGCTTGCCAGCCCGTCGGCGCTCGTCGGGTGTCTCGACGCCGTGATCGACCGAATTGCGGACCATGTGGATCATCGGGTCCTTGATCGATTCCAGAATCCGGCGATCCAATTCCGTATCCGCGCCTTGCATGGTAAAAGCGATCTTCTTGCCCTGCTTGAGCGACAGGTCGCGGATGATCCGAGGAAGCTTTGCCCAGGCATTCCCGATCGGCTGCATGCGCGTTTTCATCACGCCTTCCTGAAGGTCCGTCGTAATACGGCTCAGATGCCCGAGCGGGGCATCAAACCTGCCGTCCCTGTCGCCCTGTGCCATCTTAAGCAAGCGGTTGCGAGTCGGCACAAGCTCGCTCACCAGGGTCATAAGGGTCTCCAGATGATCGACGTTGACGCGAATCGACCGCGCCGCCGGCGATGATCCGCGGGGCCGCCGCGCCTCGCTTTTCGCCGCCCCGCCTTCCCCCTTGCCGACCGCCGGCGCCGGAACCGCCGCCCGGACCGGCGCCGGCTTTGCCTCCGGCACCTCGGGGGCCGTCTCGGCCGCGCGACCATCGTCGCCGGCCGCCAAGGCCTGCAACTCCGCGATCAACGCCGTGTCGTCGCCTGCCGGTTCCGAACCGCCATCCTCAAGCCCCGCCAATAGACCCTTGATCGCGTCGATGGCCTTCAAAATGAGAGTCACCGCATTCGGCGTGACCTTCAAATCCCCGTCCCGGAACTTGCCAAGCACGTCTTCGCTCGCATGGGCCAGCGATTCCAGGCGCGGCAGTCCCAGAAACCCACTCGTCCCCTTGATCGTGTGTACCAGCCGAAAAATGTTCTTCAGGATCTCCGCGTCGGTCGGATGTTGCTCGAACTTCACCAACTCGGCGTCAACCACGGAAATATTTTCCGACGCCTCGGTCAGAAACTCATTCAACAGATCGTCCATCGCCGGTCATCCATCGATTGAGGAGTCGGGGAATCTATCGCCGTTCTTTCTGATTTTTGTCCCGCGACTTTGAAAGCTCACCCGGACGCGGATTCGCGCCACTTGATCGAACAGCCGATGCTGGCAACCTGTTCGGCTGGCCCCTTGCCGGTCTCGGCAACCTGGACCATGGCTTCGAACAATTCGCGGCGGGCATTCGTCGGGCCGGGCTCGCGCCCCGAGGCATCCAACCGCCCGCGATACTGGAGCTCAAGATCGGCGTTAAAGCCGAAAAAGTCGGGCGTGCAGACGGCGCCGTAGGCGCGGCCGACCTCCTGTGTCTCGTCGAAAACATAAGGGAAGGTGAAACCGTGACGGTGGGCGACCTTCTTCATGTTGTCGAAAGAATCCTCGGGGTAGTCCAGGGGATCGTTCGACATTACCGCGATAACGCCGACGCCCTTGGCCTGGAGGTCCTTGACGTCGCGTACCAGGCGGTCGTGAATCGCCTTGACGTAGGGGCAGTGGTTGCAAATGAACATCACCAAGGTCCCTTTCGGACCCCTGACGTCGGCCAAGGCATGATCCTTGCCGTCGGTCCCCTTGAGCCGGAAATCCGGGGCCTTCCACCCGAAATCGACCGCGGCGGATTGATATGCTGCCATGCTACGCTCCTCTCTCTCTCCGGTGTCCGGCGCGATTACCACAATCAGCGCCCCGTCCACCCCTAAATTCGACACTTAAAGCCAGTCGAAACCGTGACCGCCACCTGAAACAGGCCGCCGGCCCGCAAAGCGGGTTTCGGGGCCGTATTCGTTGTCACGCTCCGGGCGGCGGCAGGACGGCGGCGAACCGGACCCTGTCGCCGCCCATGTCCGATGTCTCGACGGCGGTTCCCAGGCGTTCGGCCAGACGCGCCGTGAAGTAGCCCTGCACCGTGCGCGCCGAGAGGTCTCCGACCGGAAAGTCCGGCCCCATGGCGGCGCGCACCTCATCGCGGAACCGGGCCGCCGTCCCGGCCGCCGTTATGGCCACGCCCGTACCACCCGCCTCCGCGCTCACCCCGACCGCCAGCGTTCCCCCACGCGGCAAGGATTCGATGCCCAGAAGAACCATGTTGAGAAGCAGCTTCATGCCATCGGCGCAGATCGGTTTGCCGGGGCCGGCGTCGGCCGGGTCGGGCCAATCCAGGGCGACGGTCCCGTGGCTCAGCAATTCCCCGGCCAGCATTCGGGCATCGGCGACCGAGGCGCGGGCGCCGGCGCCGAGACCAAAGGCCAGGCGATAGTAAATTACGCGACGGTTGAGCTGCTGGCCGCTGCCCGCCACCAAGGCCATGGCCTCGTCAACATCACTCGTGCCGTCGCTCATCAGCTCCATGCCGGCGTTAACCGCGCCAATCGGACCCACCAAGTCGTGGCATAGCCGCGAACAGAGTAATTGAGCGACCTTCAGATCGACGAGCATCGGGGCCTCGACGGTACGGCTTCGCAGGCTTGGCAGCTTAGCGTAATCACGCCGGGCGTCCTACCGCATCCTTGCCTTGACGCCCAAAAAGAACTATCGCATATCCTCACCGACGGCGAAAAGCGCGGGAATTCCGGCATATGGTCAAAGGCAGTGGAGTATCTCTTGATAGAACAGCAAAACGGGGCCGGCGCAAGCCCCATCCCAAGGGTCGCCAACTGGATACCGATGCTCTCGAAGAAGTCGGCGCGGCCCTTGGCGGCGCGGCGCCCGCGCGCGACCTGCTGATCGAGTTCCTGCACCGTCTTCAGGACCATTTTGGCTTTCTTTCGGCGCGCCACCTCAAAGGCCTTTCCCATTACATGGGGTTGGCCGAGGCGGAGGTCTACGAAGTGGCCACCTTCTATGCCCATTTCACCGTGTTCAAGGAGGACGAGGATCCGCCACCGCCACTGACGGTGCGCGTATGCAACGGCATTGCCTGCGAAATGGCGGGCTGCGGTAAGTTGTTCGGCGCCGTCTCGAAACGGCTTGGAAAGGGTGTCCGCGTGGTATCGGCGCCTTGCGTCGGGGCCTGCGACAAGGCTCCCGTGGCGGTGCTCGGACACGGCCAGATCGAGCACGCCACGCCCGACTCGGTGGCCGCCGCCGTCGCCCAGGGCAAGGCGCCCGTCATCGCATACGACACGACGGATTTTGAATCCTACGTCGCGCAAGGGGGCTACAAAACCCTGCAAGCCCTGCTTGACGGCGGGCGGGCGCGCGACGATGTCCTGTCAACTATCGAAAAGGCGGACCTGCGGGGACTGGGGGGTGCCGGCTTTCCGTCGGCCCGCAAGTGGCGCTTCGTTCTGGCCGAGCCCAAGCCGCGCATCCTGGCCGTCAACGCCGACGAGGGCGAGCCGGGGACGTTCAAGGACCGCCACTGCCTCCAAAGCGATCCCCACCGGGTGCTGGAAGGCGCCTCGATCGCCGCCTGGACGATCGAGGCCGAAGCCGTCTACATCTATCTGCGCGACGAATACCCGGTTCTGCACGAGGTTCTGCACCGCGAAATCGCCCGCTTGCAGGAGGCTGAGCTGACCAAGGGTGTGGAAGTGCACCTGAGGCGGGGCGCCGGCTCATACGTCTGCGGCGAGGAATCGGCCATGCTGGAAAGCATGGAGGGCAAGCGCGGCCTGCCCCGCAACCGGCCGCCCTATCCGGCCCAGGTGGGCCTTTTCGGTCGCCCGACCCTGATCAATAACGTCGAGACCCTGTTCTGGCTGCGCGATATCCTGGAAAAGGGGGCCGATTGGTACCGCGACAGCGGTCGCCCACACTTCTACTCGGTCTCGGGCCGGGTCAAGGAGCCCGGGGTCAAACTGGCCCCGGCCACGGTCACCGCGCGGCAACTGGTGGAAGACTATGCGGGCGGCATGGCCGACGGCCATACTTTCAAGGGCTATCTGCCGGGCGGCGCCTCGGGCGGCATCCTGCCGGCCCGATTGGCGGATCTGCCGCTTGATTTTGGCGCCCTGGAAGAACACGGCTGCTTCATCGGGTCGGCGGCGGTGGTAATTCTCTCCGATAGCGACGACATCCGGTCCGTGGTCCTCAACCTGCTACGCTTTTTCGAGGACGAAAGCTGCGGCCAGTGTTCGCCGTGCCGGCTGGGGACCGAAAAGATGATCGGACTGTTGGAAAAGGGCACGTGGGACGCGGGCCTCTTGGGCGAACTCGGCACCGCCATGCGCGATGCGTCAATCTGCGGCCTTGGACAGGCTGCCCCCAATCCGGTCGAAAGCGCGCTTCGTTTCTTTGCTGACGAAGCAACGGGAGACGGCAAATGAGTGAGCCCATCGACTTTTTCCTCGATGGCGAAGCCGTGGAGGCGGCGCCCGACGAGACAATCTGGCAGGTGGCCAAGCGGCGGGGCACGGTGATTCCCCATCTCTGTCACCGCGATACGCCGGGCTATCGGCCCGATGGCAACTGCCGGGCCTGCATGGTGGAAGTCGAGGGCGAACGGGTCCTGGCGCCATCGTGTCTGCGTCAGCCGACAGCGGGCATGAAAGTAATCACCACGTCGGAGCGGGCGGTCAAGGCGCGGTCCATGGTGCTGGAACTGCTGCTCGCCGACCAGCCCGAGCGCCGCCAGTCTCACGATCCGGACTCCTTGTTGTGGCATTGGGCCGACGACGCCGGTCTTGCGGGCAGCCGGTTCGAACGCCATGCCGCGCCTGCGCCTGATTCGAGTCACCCCGCGATGGCGGTCAATCTCGATGCCTGTATTCATTGCAATCTCTGTGTCCGAGCCTGCCGCGAGGTCCAGGTCAACGACGTGATCGGCATGGCGGGACGGGGCACCCAAGCCCGCATCGTCTTCGACTTGGGCGATCCCATGGGCGACAGCACCTGCGTCGCCTGTGGCGAATGCGTCCAGGCCTGCCCGACCGGCGCTTTGATGCCGGCCAACGTCCTCGACGAAGCAGGCGTCCATACCGGACCGGCGGAAAAGGCGGTCGATTCGCTGTGCCCTTATTGCGGCGTCGGCTGCCAAGTCACCTACCACGTCCGCGACAACAAGATTGTTACCGTCGATGGCCGCGACGGCCCGGCCAACCAGAACCGGCTCTGCGTCAAGGGCCGTTTCGGTCTCGATTACGCCGGCCATCCCCACCGCCTGACCGTACCCCTGGTGCGCATCGACGGCGTCGCCAAGGACGCCACCGATAGCGTCGATCCGGCGAATCCCTTCACCCACTTCCGCGAGGCCACCTGGGAGGAGGCCCTGGACAGGGCGGCCCAGGGGCTGAGGCGTATCCGCGACGACGACGGCCGCCATGCGCTTGCCGGATTCGGCTCCGCCAAGGGGTCCAACGAAGAGGCTTACTTGGTGCAGAAAATGGTGCGCACGGGTTTCGGCTCCAACAACGTCGACCACTGTACGCGGCTTTGCCACGCTTCGTCGGTGGCGGCGCTCATGGAAGGCATCGGGTCGGGCGCGGTGACGGCGCCCTTCACGGCGGCCGTCGATTCCGACGTCATCATCGTCATCGGGGCCCGGCCGGCCCAGAACCACCCTGTCGCCGCCACCTTCATAAAAAACGCCAAGAAACGCGGCGCCAAGCTGATCATCATGGATCCCCGGCGCCAGGCCCTGTCACGCCACGCCGATACCATGTTGCAGTTCAAGCCGGGCAGCGATGTGGCGCTGCTCAACGCCATGATCCACACCATCATCGACGAGGGCTTGACCGACGAACAATACATCAAGGGCTATACCGAAAACTTCGAGGCAGTGAAGAAAGGGGTGGCCGATTTCGCGCCGGAGAAGATGGCGGAGGCCTGCGGCATCGCGCCCGAGACCATCCGCGACGTGGCGCGCGCCTATGCCACGGCGGAGAAGTCCATCATCTTCTGGGGCATGGGCATCTCTCAGCACGTCCATGGCACCGACAACGCGCGCTGCCTGATTGCCCTGGCACTGATCACCGGTCAGGTCGGGAGGCCGGGCACCGGCCTGCACCCCCTGCGCGGCCAGAACAACGTGCAGGGTGCCTCCGACGTCGGCCTGATCCCCATGCTCTATCCGGACTACGCGGCGGTGACCGACCCCGATGTGCGCCGCCGGTTTGAGGACTTTTGGGGCACCGAGCTGGATCCCGAGCGGGGCCTTACCGTGGTCGAGATCATGAATGCCATCGGCGAAGGAACCATCAAGGGCCTCTACGTCATGGGCGAGAACCCGGCCATGTCCGATCCCGACGTCAACCACGTCCGCCAGGCCCTGGCGAAATTGGAACACCTGGTGGTGCAGGACATCTTCCTCACCGAGACCGCTTTCCACGCCGATGTTGTCTTGCCGGCGACGGCGTTTCCCGAAAAGACGGGAACGTTCTCCAACACCAACCGCCAAGTGCAGTTGGGGCGCCAGGTGCTGGAGCCGCCCGGCGACGCGCGCCAGGACTGGTGGATCATCCAGGAAATCGCCAAGCGCATCGGCCTTGAGTGGACCTACACCCACCCGCGCGACGTGTTCGCCGAAATGCGGCACGTCATGCCGTCGATCAAGGGCATCACCTGGGACCGGCTGGAGCGCGAGGATTCGGTGACCTACCCTTGCCAATCGGAAGATGAACCCGGCCAGGATATTATCTTTGGCGACGGCTTTCCGACGCCCAGCGGCCGGGGCAAGCTGGTGCCCACCGAATTGGTGCCACCCGACGAGCTACCCGACGACGCCTATCCCATGGTGTTGACCACCGGACGCATGCTGGAACACTGGCATACCGGCGCCATGACGCGGCGCGCCCAAGTTCTCGACGCCCTTGAGCCCGAGGCCGTGGCCAGCCTCAACCCCCGTCAGCTCGCCGACATGGGGCTGGAACCCGGCGAAAACCTCAAGGTGACCAGCCGGCGCGGCGAAATCGAGATCAAGGCTCGGGCCGACCGCGACGTCCCCGACGGCATGATCTTCATTCCGTTTTGCTTCGCCGAAGCGGCGGCCAACGTCCTCACCAACCCGCAGCTCGACCCCTTCGGCAAGATCCCCGAGTTCAAGTTCTGCGCCGTTCGCGTGGAAAAGGCCGGCGCCTAACTGCCCGCGGGGCTTTCTGGTAACCACAGAGACACCGAGACACAGAGAAGAAGAAGAGCACGGGCGGCGCTACGCGCCGGGTCCGGGAATAGCTGGCGTGGCAAAAACCTAGCCCATCGACTGGCCTCTTCTCTGTGCCTCTGTGCCTCTGTGCCTCCGTGGTTCAATTACACCCGGCGCAAGGCGCGTTTTCGACGGGGATTCACCCGCCGGCGTCGGCGAGGATGCCCTCGGCGATGGCCAGCACCTTGGGATTGCCTTCGCCGTTGTCCGAGGCGGTGGAGGTTTCCTTGATCAGGGCTCTGACCGTCTCGGCATCGACCGGGCTCGATTTCAGCATGACGGTGAGGAGGGCCTCAATGGCGAGTACGTGGGCGACGAGGTTCTCTGTTTCCCGAACCCGATCGACGGTGGTGTCACTCAGCCCCTTGAGGGCGCCGGCGATGCTTTGCAGGTTTCCTTCCAAGTCTTTGATTTGGCTGAAAAACCCGGCCTCTCCAGGTGTTGCAGAAAGGCCCGCGAGGCGCCGGCCAAGTCATCTTCGTCGTCTTCGGCCATGTCGTCCGATCCTTTCGTCATTTCACCGCACCGTCTCCAAAAAAAATACGGGGCGCGCCGTCAACCCCGGCGCCGGGGTCCCGCCATCAGTTTGGCAAAGGCCGCCACGTCGTCGGCGACGGCGGCCGACGCCGTGGCCTCGGTCCGCCGGTAGCGGACCAGGATATCCATACCGAAAGGTGTAACCCGGCTGCCGCCGCCGCCGCGCCCCCCGGTCGCGGTGACCACCAGATCTTGGCGGAAGCTTCGGTTCATTGAGTCCACCAGCAACCAGGCGCGCCGATATGACATGCCCATGGCGCGGGCCGCGGCGGATATCGATCCCGATCGGACGATGGCCTCCAGAAGGTCGGCCTTGCCGGGCCCGAGCGACGTGGCGGCGCCGATGAGGATACGCAGCCGAGCCCCATTCGTCTTTGCTTTCGCCATCCCGATCTCCGCCTTCAGGTCGCGCCGCCGGTCTTGGCCAGGAGGCGCTCCGCCTCGGCCAGGTCTTGGCGCCGGTTGACGTTGAAGAAAGGATCGCCGGCACGGCGGGAAAAGTCCACATGAACGATGTGGTGGCGCGCTGTCCAGGCGTCGATCTTGCGCACTCCCTCGTCAACCAGGGCGCGGCGCAGATCGTTTGCCAGACGAACCGGCCACAGGCCAAACACCGGATGGGCACGCCCGCCCGAAGCGGCGCAGGCGATGTCCGCCGAGTTTTCGTCGACCGCTTGCGCCAGGCGCGCCACCAGGTCCCGGGCAAGAAACGGCGCGTCGCCGGTAAAGGTTGCCATCCAAGCCGTGGCGGGGGCGTTCCGGCGCATCCATTCCAGCCCCGTCAGGACGCCGGCCAGGGGACCGGCGAAGCCCTCGACCACGTCGGCCACCACCGGCAGGCCAAAGGCCCGAAAGCGCCCCGGATCGCCGTTGGCATTGAGGATAAGCCGGGCGACCTGGGGCTGGGCGCGCTCGATGACATGCGCCATCAAGGGCCGGCCGGCAAGCTCCAGGAGGCACTTGTCGCCGCCCCCCATGCGCCGCGCCAAACCGCCGGCCAGCACCACGCCGACGCAATTTTCCGCAATCTGGGCCATGAAAACACTATGAGGGGAGCGGCGCCCCCCGGCAAGGGTGCCCGTTGTGCTAGGATGGCGCCGCCGCCCATGGAGACCTCCCCCCAATGCGCCAACTGCGTCTCGTTCTTTCGATTGCCGCCGTCCTTTTCCTCGGCATGGCCTCCGCTGGCGCCGATGGGAAGCCCTACATCGTCGTCGCGTCGACCACCTCGACCCAGAATTCGGGCCTCTTCGGCCACCTTCTGCCGCGCTTTCGCAGCAAAACCGGGATCGCGGTGCGCATCGTCGCCGTCGGCACCGGCCAAGCCCTGCGCCTGGCGCGCAACGGCGACGCCGATGTGCTGTTGGTCCATCACAGGGCATCGGAGGAACGCTTCGTCGCCGCCGGCTTCGGCGTCCGGCGCTTCGAGGTCATGGCCAATGATTTCGTTATCGTCGGTCCGGCGTCCGACCCGGCCCGGGTCGGCGCATCGACGCACGCCGCCGAGGCGTTTCAAAGCATCGCCGAGGCCAAGGCGCTCTTTCTTTCGCGCGGCGACGACAGCGGCACCCACAAGCGCGAGTTGGAGCTGTGGCGGGCCGCCGGCATAGACGCCCGCCGGGCGTCGGGCACCTGGTACCGCGAAGCCGGCGCCGGCATGGGGGCGACGCTGAACTCGGCCGCCGCCATGGCCGCCTACACCCTGACCGATCGGGGCACCTGGCTCGCCTTCGGCAACAAGGCGGGTCTCGCGGTGCTGGTCGAAGGGGACGCGCGTCTCGCCAACCCCTACGGCGTCATCTTGGTCAACCCGAAACGCCATCCCCACGTCAAGGCGGCCCTGGGCCAAGCCTTTATCGACTGGCTTATAGGACCCCCGGGCCAAGCGGCCATCGCCGCCTTCCGCATCGGCGGCCGACGGGCCTTCATGCCCAGCGGCGGCGGTTAAGGCCGTGCCCTTTTATTATCCCTTGCGCCGCGCCATGTCATAGTCGGGCCATAATGGAAGAAACCTAGTACCGATGGCTGACGAGTTCATTCAGCGCCGCGTATGGCGGCTGGCCGGTCCGATCATCTTGGCCAATGTCTCGGTGCCACTTCTCGGCCTCGTCGATACCGCCGTCGTCGGGCACCTGCCGGGGCCCCACTACGTCGGCGCCGTGGCCGTCGGCGCCCTGGTTTTCAACGTTCTTTACTTCGGTCTCGGCTTCCTGCGCATGGGAACCACGGGGCTGGCCGCCCAGGCCCTGGGGTCGGGCAATGCCGATGAGGTACGGGCCACCCTGGCGCGCGCGGTGCTGGTGGCGGTGGCTCTGGGAACCTTCATGGTCGTGGTCCGCCAGCCGGTGACCTGGGCGGCGCTCGCCATCATCGCGCCGAGCGGCAACGTTGTGCCGCTGGCCGACACCTATATCTCGATTCGCATCTGGGGGGCGCCGGCGGCGCTCGCCAACGCCGCCCTGATGGGCTGGTTTATCGGTGTCCACAACACCCGCGCCGTCCTTGCCCAGCAGCTGGTCATGAACGGCCTCAACATCGTCCTCGACCTGGTCTTCGTCATCGGCTTCGGCTTCGGCGTCGCCGGGGTCGCGGCGGCAAGCTTGATCGCCCAGGTCGCCGCCCCGGTCTTCGGCCTGTGGCTGGTGCGCCGCGACCTGGCGCGTATCGGCGGGCGCTGGCGTCGTGACCTGATCTTTGAGGGCACCCGCTTTCGGCGCATGCTGGCCGTCAATCGAGATATCTTCCTGCGCTCCATCATCTTGATCTCGACCAACGTGGTCTTTATCTCGGTCGGCGCCCAGATGGGCGACGTGGTGTTGGCCGCCAACGCCATCTTGTTTCAGTTTCACCATCTGGCGGCCTGGACCCTGGACGGTTTCGCCTACGCCGCCGAGGCCCTGACGGGGAGCGCCGTCGGCGCCGGAGACCGCCCGCGATTCCGCGAGGCGGTACGGGTAACGGGCATTTGGGCGTTGGCCCTGGCCAGCGGCTTTACCCTGGCCTACCTGGTCTTCGGCGCGCTTTTAATCGACGTCATTACCGACGTGGAGGAGGTCCGCGTGACGGCGCGCCTCTACCTGCCCTGGGCCGTGATCATTCCCATCGTCAGCGTTTGGGGATTCATGCTCGACGGCATCTTCGTCGGCGCGACGCGGGTCGCCGAGATGCGCAACGCCATGGTGATCACGGCGATTCTCTACTTCGGCGCCGTGGCGCTCCTGGTGCCCGCCATGGCCAACCACGGCCTGTGGCTCGCCGTGACCTTACTCAGCATCTTGCGGGCGGTAACCATGGGGGTTCAATACCCACGCATCGAACGGGCCGTCGGCGAGACGGCGTGAGAAAGGCTACGCGCCGGCGCGCAGGGGCTTGACCACTTCGTCCATCATCTGGCGGCAGGTCGCCTGAAGGACAGCGATGTCGCTGCGCAACAGGACGGCGTTGACGCCTTGTTTGTAGAGCTTGCGGGCCTCTTCCAGGGTCGGCGGAATGACCAGGGACATGATCGACGTATCGTACTGGCGCGCCTTGGCGAGCAGGGTCTGGAAGGCCTCCTGGATGGGCGGCGCCTCCATGTCGTAGACCAGCGGCAGGCCCAGCGACATGGCCAGGTCGGTGGGGCCGAAGCTGATCATATCAAGGCCGTCGACCGACATGATGTCGTCGATGTTGTCGAAGAAAACCTTGTCCTCGGCGAGGCCGATGACGACGGTTTCCTCATTGCACCGCTTGACGTATTCCACCCAGTCGAAATCGCCGGCGCCGTAGCTTGCGGCGCGCACCTCGGTCGCCGATCCGCGCCCACCGAGCGGCGGGAAGCGGGCGGCGCTCAGTGCTTGCTCGGCCTCGGCCCGTGTCTTCAGGCGCGGGATGACGACGCCTTCGGCGCCGCACTCAAGGGCATTGCGAATCTGGTTCTCGTCATTGCCCTTGAGGCGCACGACGACCGAGAGCCCCGCCGCGTCGGCGGCCATGATCATGTGTTCCAGGTCGGCGCCCGAAGACAGCGGCGAATGTTCGGTATCGAGGAAGATGAAATCGAAGCCCGAATAGCCGATCACCTCAACCACCGCCGGGCTGCGGGTGAAGACGACCATGCCGGCAATCGGCCGGCCGTCGCGCATGGCGGCTCTGAGCTTGTTGTGTTTCATCCGGTCAACCCTCCTCAAGCGTTGCGGGAAGTCTTTTGCCTTTCCAGCGTCTGACGGGCTTTTTCCCCGATCTCCAGGATGTTGGCGGCGATCACGGCGCCGGCGCGGCGCAGGGCCTCGGTCTTCGATTGCCAGTTCTCGTCTTCCTCGCCAAGCAGGGCACCGGCATGGCCCATGCGTTTGCCGGGGACCGCGGCGCGGCCCAGGATAAGCGCGACGACCGGCGTTTTCATGGCCGCCACGAATTCGGCCGCTGCAAGTTCCGAACGCCCGCCGATCTCGCCCAGCATAACAACCAGCTCGGTCTCCGCGTCGGCCTCGAATCTCTCCAGGATATCGCGGTGGTAGGTGGCCAGCACCGGGTCGCCGCCGAGGCACACCACGGTGCTCACGCCGAGACCGGATTTGCGCAGGGACCCCGCCACCTCGTAGGTGATGGCGCCGCTCTTGGCGACGACGCCGACCGGTCCCTTCGTCAGGTAGCGGTCATTGAGGTCCGAGATGTTTGTCATGCCGACGCTGACGCAACCGGCGGCGTTGGTGCCCAGCACGACGCTGCCGCGGGCGCGGGCATAGGCCGCCATGATGATACTATCGGCGATGGGGATTTCCTCGGTATAGACCGTGATCGTCTTCAGGCCGGCATCGACGGCCTCGAGGCAGGCCTCGCGGGCGAACGGCGCCGGGACGGCCACGAAGCTGCAATCGGCGCCGGTCTCGGCAACCGCCTCGTGACACGAATTGAAGACCGGCAAACCGTGCACCTCCTGGCCGCCCCGGCCCGGAGTGACGCCGCCGACAACGGTCGTGACGCCCTCGACCATGAGCCCGGCGACGTTTCTGCCGACGGTGCCGGTGATGCCTTGAACGATGGCGCGCGATGAGCCGTCAACCAAGATTGCCATGGCGCGCTCCTAATCCGTTTGCCGCTGGGCCGCGATCACCGCCTTGAGCGCCGCTTCCAGATCGCCATGGGCCTCGAACCCGAGCGGCGTCAGCAGCGCCCTGCCCTCCTCGGCATTGCGCCCGACGAGACGCAGAACGATGCGCCCGCCAAGCGGCGCCTTGGCATAGGCGTTGGCCATGCTGCGCGCCACGTTATCGGCCAGGGCGGTGTGGAAATAGGCGTTGATGAACGTCACCCTTGGTTTCAGGGTGGCCACCGCCTGGAAGACCCCGACCAGTCCCGGGGCCTCGCCGAAGGGGGTTCCCGCCATGTCGACGACGCAGCGCATGCTGGCCCCCATGTCGACCAGGGCGTCAAGGGACGCCATCATCAGCCCGGCCCCGCTGACCACGGCCACCACGTCGCCGTTGGGATCCATCTCGGCCGCCACCCCGCCGGCGGTTGCGACCGCGCGTTCGAACTCGGTGCCCTCGGCCGGCGCCGACAGGTCTTTCCATTCCGGGTGGCGGTGTCTGGCCCTTTTGTCCAGCACCACCTTGGCGTCGGCCGCCACCACGGTGCCGGCGGCGGTCACGGCCAGGGGATTGATCTCGGCCAGTTCGGCATCCTCGCCGAGCGCCATGTCATGGAGGGCCCGCACCGTCGCGGCAAGGGTTTTCGCGGCCTCGGGCGGGGGGGCGAGGAAGCGCACCACCCGGTCGATGACGAAAGTGCGGATTCCCAACAGGGGTTCGACGGGCACCTTGAGGATACGGTCGTGGGGCACCTGTTCGACATCGACGCCGCCATCGGGCGAGGCGACGATGGTCCGACACCGCCGGTCGCGGTCGATAACCACGGCCAGATAAAGTTCGCGCGCGATATCGAGGCGCTGTTCGACATAGACCCTTTCGACCCTATGTTCGCCGATGGTCGACCCGTCCAAGGCCTCCGCCGCGGCGCTGGCCTCGGCGGCTGTCTCGGCGAAGTGGATGCCGCCGCTTTTGCCGCGCCCGCCGGCCGGGATCTGCGCCTTGACCACGTAACCCTCGACGCCGTCCGGCAGGTCGGGCCAGGTCGCCCCCTTGGGTACGGCAATGCCGTGGCGCGCAAAGAGGCCCTTGGCTTGGAATTCGAGAAGGTTCATGGATGGGCCGGATCAGGATTTCTGCTTGCGCTTGGCGCGCTCGGCAAAGAACTTCGCCATGTATTCCTGCGGTTCGCCCGAGGCGTAGGACTCTTTCTGGATAGGCTCTCCGGCCTCCATGGCCTCGTCGAAACCGGCCTGGGTGATGGCGCGGAAGCGCTTTTTGTTGAGCTTCATGGCGATGGGCGGCTTGCTGGCGAGCAGTTGAGCCACTTCCTTGGCCTTGGCCAACACCTGATCGGCGGGCACCAGATAATGGATGAGGCCGATATCGTAGCATTCCTGGCCCTCCATAATGCGCCCGGTGAGGGTCAATTCGACGGTGCGCGACAGACCGATCCGATCATTCATCAGCCATGACCCAAGCACGGTGGGAATAGCCGAGTTGATCTCCGGCTGACCCATGCGGGTCCCCTCGTGGCCGATGCGGACGTCGGTCTGCATGGCAACCTGAAAGGCGGACCCGGCGGCGACGCCGTTGAGTGCCCCGATCAGGGGCTTGTCCATGTCGCGCAGCGCCGAATAGAAATCCTTCCAACTTTTGAACCAGTCGAGGCCCTCGTCGCCCGACGAGAATTTCTGCGTTTCCCCAAGGTCCTGGCCGGCGCTGAACGCCCTGTCACCGGCACCGGTGAGGATGACGGCGCGCACGCTGTCATCGGCATTGAGCTTGCCCAGCGCCGCCTTGATTTCCTCGCGCATGGGCGTGTCCCAGGCGTTGAGTTTCTCCGGCCGGTTCAATGTTACGACCGCGATGGCGTCTTCGATGTCGACCATGATGCTCTTATACACAACACTTTCCTCCGTCAGATAATCCATTAGCGTTCAGTTCCGGCGCGCCGCCCGCTGGGCCAGGAATTCAGCCATCACCCTTTGCGGCTCGCCCGATGCTATGGCTTCGCCTTGATAGGCCTCCAGGGCCTCGAATACCTGGTTTTCTTCCATCGCCCGGCGCCGCATGTAGCGAAAGCGCTGAATGTTCAGGCGCATGGCGTGGGGCGGTTTGGCAGCCAGTTGCCGGGCCAGAGCCAGGCCGCGGGTGGTAAGTTCATCGGGTTCCACGACATCGTGGACGATGCCCATGCGTTTGGCCTCGCCGGCCTCTATCTCGCGGCCGCTGAGCACCGTCTCCTTGGCCCGCGACCAGAACATCTCCTGGGCCAGCAGAAAGCTTCCCAACAGGCAGGGCAAGCCGATGTTGATCTCCAACATGATGAGGCGCGCCCCGGGCACCGCCAAGCGAATATCGCACAACAGCGCGGTCACGAAACCGCCGCCGGCGGCGACGCCATTGACCGCCGCGACCAGAGGCTTGGGGAATTGCAGAAAGCCATGGAGATAGTCCTTCCACCCGCCTTGCCATTCGTCCCCCTGGCTGGCGTCGAGTTCGGCACTTTCGTTGAGATCCTGGCCAGAACAGAATCCCCGATCCCCGGCGCCGGTGATCATCACCGCGCGGACGGTATCGTCGTCCTTCGCCTGGTTGAGGGCCTTGACGATTGAGTGGCGCAATTCCGCGCTGAGGGCGTTCAACTGCCGCGGACGATTGAGGGTAAGGATGCGCACCGGACCTTCGTCCGAAACCATGAGGGAGGTCGACATGAAACGCGCCTCATTCGGATGCCGGTCGGGTACGGCGCCGCATTCTTTTTAATTACAATACTTTGAAGTGCGGAATGACATTCTCAGTGTAGGCCGCCCCCCGAAACCGTGTCAACGCTCAGGCCGGCAAACGCACTTTACAGGGGCAGAACCGTGCCCCGTCCCTGCTCGCGCGCCCTTTGGTAGATCACCGCCGCCACCGCCATGTCGGGAAGCGCCATGCCGGGATGGATGAAAATCGTCCGATCGTCGGCCGACCGGCGCCCGGGATGGACAGCGCCGATCAATTCCGCAAGATCGGCGTGGAAAGGACCGCTATAAGGGAATCCGCGATCCGTCGGCAGGTGATCCTCCTGCCCATAACTGTCGACGGCGATACATTCCACGCATTCGAATCCCGCCGCCTTCCACGAACGGCCCAGGTCGACCATGGTGGCGAAGGCGCCCGGGCCGAGCCAGGCGACCTTGAGGAAGGGTTTCAGATCAGGGGCCGCCGGGATGGTGGTGACGACGATATCCATGCCCTCGACCGCCAGACGCGCGTCGTCGACGAGGCGCGCCTCAAGGCCGTCGGCGGCGGCGGCGAAGGCGGCGGCGCTGGCCGGCACGCGGTCGAACACCGCGATCTCTTCAATCGCAAAGGCGCCGCGAAGCGCCGCCAAATGGCCGGCCGCCTGGACGCCGCTTCCAACGAAGCCGATCCGCTTGCTGTCGCGACGGGCCAGGCGCCGCGCCGCCACCGTGCTCATCGCCGCCGTGCGCGCCGCCGTGATCCAGGTGCCGTCAAGGAACGCCACGGGCATGCCGCTGACCAGATCGCTAATGACGATCAAGCTGCCCAAATGAGGCAACTTGCGCACCGCGTTGGCGCCGGAGAGGCCGACCCATTTATGCATCGCCAGGGGCGGATCGCCAAGGGCGCCGGGCATGGAGAGAAAGTGGGCCGCTTCCGGGGCCGGGCGGAAGCTGGTCTTGGGAATCGCATCGGCGCCACCCGCCGCGGGGCCGGTGAAGACCCCTTCGACCGCCTTTTCGATTTCGGCCAAGGTGACGCCGGTGGCCTCCACCTCGGCGCGCGAAAGATACAGTAGTTCCTCGCCCAGCCGCATGATGATTGTGTTTCCTCCGTTCCGCCGATCTATGCCTTGGGCCTTTCTTTCGCCTGAATCCTTGCCCAAGTATCGCGCAGGGCGACGGTCCGGTTAAAGACGGGGCGGTCCGCCGACGCATCCGGATCGAGACAGAAATAGCCCTGGCGTTCGAACTGCACCGGCTCTCCGGGACCCAGGTCCGACAATGCCGGCTCAAGGCGGCATTCGTCGAGCCGAGTCAGGGATTCACCGTTGAGGCCATCGAGGATATCGCCCCCGGCCCCCGGGTCGGGGCGTTCGAACAGGTGGTCGTAGAGCCGCACCTCGGCGGTCACCGCGTGGGCTGCCGATACCCAATGAAGGGTCGCCTTGACCTTGCGTCCATCGGGCGCGTTGCCGCCTTGGGTGGCGGGATCATAGGTGCAGCGCAGTTCGATTACCTCGCCGGCATCGTTCTTGACGACGTCGCGACACGTGATGAAATAGGCATAGCGCAGCCGCACTTCGCGCCCCGGCGCCAAGCGGAAGAATTTTCTCGGCGGGTCCTCCATGAAATCGTCGCGCTCGACGTAAAGTTCGCGCGAGAACGGTACCTTGCGCGTACCGGCAGCGGCGTCTTCGGGATTGTTGATCGCGTCCAGTTCCTCGCTCTCGCCTTCGGGGTAGTTCTCGATAACCACCTTGAGCGGCCTAAGGACGGCCAGGCGGCGCGGCGCGGTCTTGTTCAACAATTCGCGGGCGCAATGCTCCAACAACGCCACCTCGACCACGTTGTCGCTCTTGGTGATGCCGACGCGGCCGACGAAATCCCTGATCGCGGCGGCGGGATAGCCGCGCCGCCTCAGACCCGAAAGCGTCGGCATGCGCGGGTCGTCCCAGCCCGCCACATGGCCGTCTTCGACAAGTTGAACGAGGCGTCGCTTGGAGAGCACGGTGTGGGTCATGTTGAGGCGCGAGAATTCGTACTGGCGCGGCCGCGACGGCAGCGGAAGGTTATCGGCCAACCAATTATAGAGCGGCCGGTGATCTTCGAATTCGAGGGTACAGAGCGAATGGGTCACGCCCTCGATGGCGTCCGACTGGCCGTGGGCGAAGTCATAGGTGGGATAGAGGCACCACCCGTCGCCGCTGCGCGGGTGCGACGCGTGGAGGATGCGATAGAGCACCGGATCGCGCAGATTGATGTTGCCTGACGCCATGTCGATCTTGGCGCGCAGCACCCGCCGGCCGTCTTCGAATTCGCCGGCCCGCATGCGGCGAAAGAGGTCCAGGTTCTCGTCCACCGGCCGCTCGCGATAGGGGCTGTCGCGGCCCGGCTCGGTCAAGGTGCCGCGATAGGCACGGATTTCCGCCGCCGAATGATCATCGACAAAAGCCTTGCCGGCGCTGATCAGATGTTCGGCCCAGCCATAGAGCTGCTCGAAATAATCGGAGGCGAAGTAGAGATGTTCGCCCCAGTCGAAGCCGAGCCAGCGCACGTCTTCTTGGATGGCGTCGATGTATTCATGCTCTTCCTTGGCCGGGTTGGTGTCGTCGAAGCGCAGATGGCAGCGCCCCCCGAATTCCCGGGCGACGCCGAAGTTCAGGCACATCGACTTGGCGTGGCCGATGTGGAGATAGCCGTTGGGCTCCGGCGGAAAGCGGGTGACGACGGTCTCTACCCGCCCGGCGCCGAGGTCGTCGCGCACCACGTCGCGGATAAAGTCTCGGGCCCTTTCGCCGGTCGGGGGAACGTCTTCGCTCATCGGAATTTTCATGAATCACGAACAATGGCTGGGGCGCAGGGATTCGAACCCCGATTACTCGGTCCAGAGCCGAGCGTAATACCATTATACGACGCCCCATTGGACTTGCGGCGGCTATGATTACCCGACTTGCCGGGCGATGAACAGGACCTTTCGCGGTGGATGCCTTCTGGGCTATCCTGGGTCGAAACCGAAGAAACGCAAAAATCGCGATAGGGGAGGCTGGCGCCGTGGACCAGGGTCGGGCCAAGGAGAGTTATGGACCTTGCCGGCCGCGCCGGCGGACGGGTCCTCGCCGACCCGTTTACGGCGCCATCGACCTTGGCACCAACAACTGCCGCATGCTGATGGCTCGGCCGACCTATAACGGCTTCCGCGTCGTCGGGTCGTTCTCGCGCATCGTGCGCCTGGGCGAGGGGCTGACCAACACCGGCCGCCTGGACGACGGCGCCATCGAACGCACCATCGCCGCCCTGGGGGTCTGCGCCGAGAGGATGCGCGACCGTGCCGCCAGTCGCGTCCGGGGCGTCGCCACCGAGGCCTGTCGTGTCGCCGTCAACGGCAAAGCCTTCCTGGACCAGGTGAAGGCCGAGACGGGTCTCGACCTGCAAACCATCTCGGCCGGCGAGGAAGCCGACCTGACCCTCGCCGGGTGCTCCGCCCTCCTCGATGGGCAGCGCCCGCGCGCCCTGGTCTTCGACATCGGCGGCGGCAGCACCGAGGTCATGTGGACCAAGTGTTCGGAAAGGGGAAAGACGAAGATTCTGGACATGCTGTCCCTTCCCTACGGTGTCGTCAGCCTGGCCGAACAGTACGATGGCGAGTCCCTGACCGGCCCGGCCTACGAAGATATCGTCGAACGCGTCACCGACGACCTGGCCTCCTTCGACGACCGCAACGGCATCACCGGCCAGGTTGCGGGCGACCAAGTGCAGATGCTGGGAACGTCGGGCACCGTGACCACGGTGGGGGCGTTTCATCTGGGACTGGCGCGCTACGGCCGGGCGCGGGTGGACGGCCTTGTCGTCGATCGGCAAAGCGTCGCCAAGGTTTGCCGCCGGCTCGCGGCGATGGACTACGCCAGCCGCGTCGATCATTCCTGCATCGGCGCCCAGAGGGCCGACCTGGTGGTCGTCGGCTGCGCCGTCCTGGAGGCCATCTGCCGGCGCTGGCCGGCGAAACGCGTGCGGGTCGCCGATCGCGGCATCCGCGAGGGCCTGCTCACCGGCATGATGGCCGAAGAAGCCACCCAGGCGCGGATTTCGTGAGCCGGGGCCGGGATGGTAAGGGGCAGGGTCGGAGCCGGCGGATAGCGAAGCCCGGCGGGCGGCGCATGAGTCAACGCGTGAAAACGGCCAAGGGCCGCAAGATTTCCTCCACCCGCTGGCTGCGCCGTCAGTTCAATGACCCTTACGTCGCCGAGGCGCGGCGCGCCGGTTATCGTTCACGGGCCGCTTTCAAGCTCATCGAACTCGACGACCGCTTTCATTTTCTAAGCCCCGGGGGATGCGTGGTCGACCTGGGCGCGGCGCCGGGGGGCTGGACCCAGGTGGCGGTCGAGCGAACCAGGGCCGGACAAAGCGGCGGCGGCCGGGTGGTGGCCATCGACGTCACCGAAATCGACCCCGTGGCGGGCGCCGTCGTCCTCCACCGCGACTTCCTCGATGGCGACGCCCCAAAGGCGTTGCGCCAAGCGCTGGCCGGGCCGGCCGACGTTGTGCTGAGCGACATGGCGGCGCCCGCCACCGGCCACGCGGCGACCGATCATCTGCGCGTTATCGGCCTGGTGGAAGCGGCATTGGCCTTCGCCGCCGAGGTTCTGGCGCCGGGCGGCGCCTTTGTCGCCAAGGTGCTGCAAGGCGGCACCGAACAGGCGCTTTTGGCCCGCATCAAGCGCTTGTTCGCCACCGTCAAGCACGCCAAGCCACCGTCCAGCCGTTCCGGCTCGGCGGAAATGTATGTCGTCGCCCAGGGGTTTCGGGGCGCCGCCAAATAAGTCCACCGACTTGGCGCGGCGATGCGCCTTGGCATGGGGCCGGGGATGTGTAAGATACGCCTCCTGACTGCGCGGGCGAGGGCGGCATGAACATACCTGAGGCTTTTACTTTCGACGATGTGCTTCTGGTTCCCGCCCACTCCAGCGTCCTGCCCTCGGAAACGTCCACCCAGTCGCGCCTGACCCGGACCATAGAGCTTGGCATCCCGGTGCTGTCGGCCGCCATGGATACGGTGACCGAGGGACGCCTGGCTATCGTCATGGCCCAGCTGGGCGGCATCGGGGTGATTCACAAGAACATGGAGCCCGAAGCCCAGGCGGCCGAGGTGCGCAAGGTGAAGAAGTTCGAATCGGGCATGGTGATCAACCCCTTGACCATTCATCCCGGCGCTACCCTGGCCGAAGCCCTCAATCTCATGCAGTCCCACCAGATTTCGGGCGTACCGGTGGTCGAGGCCGACAATGGCCGCCTGGTCGGCATCCTTACCAACCGCGACGTGCGTTTTGCCACCGACCCCGAGGAACCGGTCAGCGAGCTGATGACCCGTCACAGCGACGATAAGCCCTTGGTCACCGTCAGCGAAACGGTCGACCGCGAGGAAGCCAAGCGCCTGTTGCATCAATTCCGAATCGAGAAGCTTTTGGTGGTCGACGACGAATTCCGTTGCATCGGCCTGGTGACCGTGAAGGACATCGAAAAGGCACAACGCTTTCCCAATGCCAGCAAGGACGACAAGGGCCGGCTCAGAACGGCGGCGGCGACGGGCGTCGACGACGCCGGGTTCGCGCGCACCGAAGCCCTGATCGACGCCGAGGTCGACGTCGTCGTCATCGATACGGCCCATGGCCATTCCAAGGGCGTCATGAAATCGGTCGAGCGCGTCAAGAAATTGAGCAACTCGGTTCAGGTGATGGCCGGAAACGTCGCCACCGCCGACGGCGCCAAGGCCCTGATCGACGCCGGGGCCGATGCCGTCAAGGTCGGCATCGGTCCGGGCTCGATCTGTACGACGAGAGTCGTGGCCGGCGTCGGCGTGCCACAGTTCACCGCCATCCATGATGCGGCCGAGGTCTGCCGGGCCAACGATATTCCCCTGATCGCCGACGGCGGCATCAAATATTCGGGCGATGTGGCCAAGGCCATCGCCGCGGGCGCCGACTGCGTCATGATCGGATCCTTGCTTGCCGGCACCGACGAAAGCCCGGGCGAGGTCTTCCTCTTTCAAGGGCGGTCGTACAAGGCCTATCGCGGAATGGGGTCGATCGGCGCCATGGCGCGGGGCTCCGCCGACCGCTACTTCCAACAAGAGGTGGCCGACAACCTGAAGCTGGTGCCCGAGGGCGTCGAGGGGCGCGTCCCCTACAAGGGACCCGCCGCCAACGTCGTTCATCAGTTGGTCGGCGGACTTCAGGCGGCCATGGGATACACGGGCAACCGCGCCATCGCCGAGATGCAGACCAACTGCGTGTTCCGCCGCGCCAGCACGGCCGGCCTTCGCGAGAGCCACGTCCACGATGTCACGGTGACGCGTGAGCCGCCCAACTACCGGGTCGATACCTGACCGCGAAGGCCGGCCATGATCCCAGGCGCCCGCCTGCAAGCGGCCATCGAGCTTTGTCAGCACATCGAGACGGCGACGGAACCGGCCGACGCCGTTCGCGCGCGCTATTTCCGCCGCCGCCGTTATGTCGGCGCCAAGGACCGCAGGGCCATCACCGAGCGCGTTTTCAATCTCGTCCGCCGCCGCGCCCGCCTGGACTGGTGGATCGCCCGCGCCGCCTCGGACTTGGCGCCCTCGCCGCGCCACCGCGTGGTCGCCGACCTGGCCCTCGGCGGCGGCGCCCGGCCCGACGAAATCGCCCGGCTGTTCGACGGGCAACAATACTGTCCCGCCACCCTCGATAGACATGAATTCACCTTGGCCCAAGGCCTTGCGGGACAGCCCCTGAACCACCCCGAGATGCCGGACTGGGTAGGCCTGGAATACCCCGAATGGCTGGATCCTTCCCTGCGCCAGTTGTGGGGCCCGGGGTTGAAGGCCGAGATGGAGGCCTTCAACCGGCCGGCGGCGCTCGACCTGCGCGTAAACACCGGCCTGGCAACCGTCGACGAGGCCCGCGAGGCCCTGGCAGCGGACGGCGTAGAGGCGCTGCCGACGCCCTTGTCGCCGATCGGCCTGCGCCTCGAAGCCCGCCCCAATCTGGGCGGCATGGCGGCCTTCCGTCAGGGACTGATCGAGGTTCAGGACGAAGGCTCGCAACTGATTGCCCTGCTGGCCGACGCCCGGCCCGGCATGACCGTCGTCGATTACTGTGCCGGCGCCGGCGGCAAGACCCTGGCCCTGGCCGCCGCCATGACCCGGGACGGGCAATTGGACGGCACCCTCACTGCCTGCGACGTCTCCGCCGGCCGGCTGCGGCGCATGGAGGACCGCTTGAAACGGGCCCGGGTAAAAGGCGTCGAAGGCCGCCTGCTCGATGAAGCCGGGGATACTTGGATCGAAGAACGGGCCGCATCGGCCGACCGGGTGCTCCTCGACGCGCCGTGCAGCGCCACCGGAACCTGGCGGCGCCGCCCCGACGCCCGCTGGCGGCTCACGGCGGATGACGTCGGGGCCGAGTGCGAACGCCAGCGCCGCCTGTTGGACACCGCCCAAGGCCTGGTCAGGCCAGGCGGGCGGCTGGTCTACGCCACCTGTTCCGTCCTGGAGCGGGAAAACGAGCAGCCGGTCGCCGACTTCCTTGGCCGCCACCCGGACTTCGCCGTCCTCGACTGCGCCCGGTTATGGCGCCAGATACTTGCCGCCCCCTGCCCCGTCGACGGCCCATTCCTCAGACTCAGCCCGGCGGCGACACAAACCGATGGATTCTTCGTGGCCATCCTCGAACATCGAGCCTGAAGCCCTGGTGACGGTTCCGCCGATGGGGTATGGTCGCGCTCCCATGACCGAGCGTGTTCTCATCATCGACTTCGGCTCCCAGGTGACCCAGCTCATTGCGCGGCGGGTGCGCGAAAGCGGCGTCTATTGCGAGATCCATCCCTTCAACCTGGTGAGCGATACCTTCCTCGACGATTTCGCGCCCAAGGCCATCATTCTATCCGGCGGCCCGGCCTCGGTAATCGAGGCCGGAAGCGCCCGCGCGCCCGATCGGGTGTTCGAGATGGGGGTGCCGGTCCTGGGCATCTGCTACGGCCAGCAGGCCATGGTGGCGCAGCTCGGCGGCGAAGTGGAGGCTTCGGATCACCGCGAGTTCGGCCGTGCCTTCGTCGACGTGACCGGTGATTGCGCCTTGTTCGATGGCGTGTGGCAGGTTGGCGACCGCGAACAGGTGTGGATGAGCCACGGCGACCGAGTCATCGCCTTGCCCGAGGGGTTCCGGGTCGTCGGGGTCTCCGACGGCTCGCCTTTCGCCGCCATCGCCGACGACGAGCGGCGGTTCTACGGCCTCATGTTTCACCCCGAGGTCGTGCACACCCCCCACGGCGCCGGTCTGCTGCGGAACTTCACCCACCGGGTTGCGGGCTGCACGGGTGATTGGACCATGGCCGCCTTCCTGGAGCACGAAACCGAAAAGGTCCGCGCCCAGGTCGGCCGGGGCCGGATCATCTGCGGGCTTTCGGGGGGCGTCGATTCATCGGTCGTGGCGGCGCTTCTGCACCATGCCATTGGCGAGCAGCTTACCTGCGTCTTCGTCGACACCGGGCTGTTGCGCCAGGGCGAAGCCGCCGAGGTGGTGGATTTGTTCCGCGAGCACTACAACATCCCCCTGGTCCACAGCGATGCATCGGCGCTGTTCCTCGAACGGCTGGCGGGGGTGACGGACCCTGAGGACAAACGCAAGATCATCGGCGCCACCTTCATCGACGTCTTCGACGACGAGGCAAAAAAAGCCGGCGGGGCCGACTTCCTGGCCCAGGGCACCCTTTACCCCGACGTCATCGAATCGGTCTCGTTTTCCGGTGGGCCGTCGGTGACCATCAAGTCCCACCACAATGTCGGCGGCCTGCCCGAGCGCATGAACCTGGCCCTGGTCGAGCCGCTGCGCGAGTTGTTCAAGGACGAGGTCCGCATACTGGGCCGCGAGTTGGGCCTGCCCGACAGCGTGGTCGGCCGCCACCCCTTCCCGGGCCCGGGACTGGCCATCCGCGTTCCCGGCGAGGTGACGCAAGACAAAATCGACATCCTGCGCCGCGCCGACGCCATTTTTCTCGAGGAAATCCGCGCCGCCGGCCTTTACGACGCCATATGGCAGGCCTTTGCGGTGCTGTTGCCGGTACAGTCCGTGGGCGTGATGGGCGATGCGCGCACCTATGAATACGTCTGCGCCTTGCGCGCCGTCACATCGGTGGACGGCATGACCGCCGATTACTATCCCTTCGATCATGCCTTCCTGGGCCGCGTGGCGGGACGCATCATCAACGAGGGAAAGGGCATCAACCGGGTAGTCTACGACGTCACCTCGAAACCCCCCGGCACCATCGAGTGGGAATAGTTAGTAACTCCTAACTCGTTGATAATAAACAATCTATTGAGAACGCCGGAGCAATAATCCGCCACAGAGAAGCGGCCAGATTGTCTGGTTGTTGGCCGGAGTAAAAATCCGCCA
>JASLLZ010000025.1 GCA_030746775.1 Rhodospirillales bacterium
GCGGCGGCTCGGGGCTGTTCTACGAGGGCCTGGTCCTGGGCAAGGTCCCCGTCATTCCGGCCCACGGCGTGTTGCGGGCGGAGCTTGAAAGCGTCGGCGGCGAGGCGGCGCTGTTCGAGGGTTGGAGCGCCGATGCCATCGCCAGGGCGGTAGTCGAAGCGGTGGAGCGCTACGAACGCCTTTCCCTCTCGTGCCAGGCGGCGGGCCAGGCCTGGGCGGCGGACCACGACATCAACGATTTCTTCTCCGATGTGGCGTCCTGGGCGGGAGGAACACCGAGCGATGACTGAGGAAGTCACGGTCGTTATCCCTTGCTTCAACGACGAAACCGTCCTTGAACGCGCCTTGCGTTCGGTCCTGGCCCAGGACGTCGCCGGGCTTCGAATCATCATTGTCGACGATGGCTCCACCGATGGATCGGCCGCCGTGGCCGAGCGCTGGGCCGGCGACCACGCGCTGGTCACCGCCGTCCGTTTGCCTGAAAACCGGGGCGCCGCGGCGGCCCGCAACCGGGGTCTGGAACTGGCCACCGGCACCTACGTCTGCTTTCTCGACAGCGACGACGAAATGCTTGGCGGTTTCCTGAGCCGTACCCTGGGTGTGCTTACCCACATGGCGCATGTCGCATCGGTCTCGACCGGTATCGAATTCGTCGGCGCCAGTGAAGAGCTTGATCCGACCCGTTACGCCGCACTGGTCAACTCAGGGCCGTCGAACGTCGTGGTGCGCCGGGCTGTTGCCCAGTTGATCGGCGGATTTCCCGAATCCGCGACGTTCAGGGGCGAATCGGCGGGCGAAGACATCGTCTTTCGGACCATCCTCCGGGAATGCTTTTCTCAGATCCACCTGAACGACAGGCTGCTGCGCTACCACGTCAAGGAGGGCTCGCACTTGGAGCGGTTCCTCGACCGTACCGCCAGCGACGACCGGCGCCTGACGTTCGAGCGCTTGACGAAAGAGGAATCAAGCGGCGCCATCGACCGCGAAGGAGGCGCATTTATGGAATCTTTCGCCCAAAGGGTCCGTGGCGCCGCGTCGAGCAACCTTGCCGTCGGGGCCCTGTCCTATCTTCAGGTGCTGTCGGTCGGCGCGGCGGAGATCGAGGCCTTTCGCCTGGCCCAGGTGTCCACAACCGAAGCGCCCGGCGGTGTCGAAGATTACGTCCTTCACGTCTGTGCCGCCTTGGGACCCGGCGCCGGGGCCATCGTGGACGTCGGGGCCGACGGTGGCGGCGCCGCGGCCTGGCTGGCGTCGGGGGCGAAACGGGCGGGCAGGGAAGGGATATTGTCTGGTCCCCCGTCAAGCGGCGCCGGACCGGTGCGGCTTCTCTCCGTCGCCTGTGACGCGGCCTTGGATGAAACCTTCGAGGCCTGGTTGCCCCACGTCGTCACCGGTGGGTTGGTGGTGTTGCGCGGGGTTGGGGAAGGACATGGTTCCGACGCCCTCGACACGATGCTTGGCACGCGCACCGACCAGTGGCGCCGGGTAATTTCCCTTCAATCGCTTCGCGTTTTCGAAAAGATCGCGCCTTAGCCCTCACCCGTGCCTGACGGGACCTGGGTCGAGAGTGCGCCGGCAACCTCTTCGATGCACGCCGTCCAGTCGTCCGGTAGCGCCTGGCGGAACAGGCGGGCGGTCGGATACCACGGGCTGTCGTCGCGGCGGCGCAACCATCGCCAGTCGCAGACATGGGGCAGCAGCACCCATACCGGCCGTCCCATGGCGCCGGTCAGATGGACCACCGAGGTATCGACGGCGATGACCAAATCCAAATGGGCGATCAGGGCGGCGGTATCGGCGTAATCGGAGATACCGGCGGTCAGGTCGTGAATGCCCATCCCCGGTCGTTCGGCCAGCTCGTCGGTGCCCACCTGAAGGCTGAACAGCCGAACGCCGTCGATCTCCGTCAACGGCGCCAGGTCCGCCAGCCGGCACGACCGGCGGGCATCGTTGGTGTGTTCCGGGCTGCCGGCCCAGGCGAGCCCGACCCGCAATTCGCCCGTCTTTTTCAGAACGTCGGGCGCGGGCGTTTCGGGAACGGGGATGTAGGGGATAAGGGACGGGATGGAATCCAACGACGTTTGCAAGATGAAAGGAAGACTCATAAGCGGCGCGTGCAGATCGAAATCCCGGGGTTCGTCAAAGAAGGGAACCACCCGTTCGATGCCGTCGACGGTTGAGAGCAGCTTGGTCAGGCTGTCGTGGCAGGCGACGCTGAGGTGGGCGCCCCGGGCCGCCAGCAAGGGCGCGTAGCGGATAAACTGGATGACGTCGCCGGCGCCTTGCTCGCCATAGAGCAGCACGTGCTTGCCGGCGGGGTCGGAGCCATCCCACATCGGGCCCGGAAAGGTGCGGTTGCGCACATTGGGCCGCCTTAGCCGCCATTCGTGTTCGGCGAAGCCGCGCTCCAACTCGCCATCAAGCAACAGCAAATGGGCCAGTTCGAAATGTCCGTCGGGATAATCCGGCAGCAGCCGGGTTACCCATTCCTGGCATTTGCGCGCCTCTTCGATGTGGCCCAAGTCCCTCTCGATCAGTCCCAGGCCGTACCAGGCCGAGGCCTGGTCGGGCTGGCGCTCCACCGCTTCGCGGTAATGGCGCCGGGCGCCTTGCAGCAATCCGGTCCGGGCGTTCACCAGCCCGGCCCCGGTCACGAAGCTCGGGTCGTCGGGATAACGTTCATGGGCCGCGGCGTAAAGCGCCAGCGCTTCGTCGTCATGGCCCCCCTTGGCCAGGGCCAGGGCCAGATTGTGTGTGGCCGCGCGATGGGCGGGAGAGACGGCCAACGTTTGGCGCCATGCCCCGATTGCATCGTCGGTCCGGCCCAGGGCGGCGTACATCGAGCCGAGCTGGACAAGCAGGTCGGGATGGGCCAGGCCGAGGACCAAGACCTTTTCCAGATAGACCAGCCCTTCTTCGGTCCGGCCCTGCTCATGCAAGCCCTGAGCGATCTGGCCGAGAACCGGCAACAGGGATTCGAGGGCGGCGCCGAGTGTCTCTCCGTTCGGCGCGCTTTCCACCACTCCCCTCAGTAAACCGACGGCCTCGTCGATGCGTCCGCTTTGTTGGTAGATGAGACTGAGATTGTGGAGGCTCGACGAGTGCGCTGGAACGGCGCGCAGCACTTCTTCGTAGAGTTCCTCGGCAACGGTCAAATCGCCCCGTTGGTGGCACTCGAGGGCAGCCTTGAAAGTCTTCTCTAGGGCATCATCGCTCATTGCCTGGTCTTATAGCCTCTTTCCGCCGGCCAGGGGCGGGAAAACCCGGCTCTCGTCGGTTGCTTGCCGGAAATCAGCCACAAAAAAAGGCCCGCGCCGGCGAGCCTGGTCGGTGCCGCGATGGGGCGCGTCAGATGGCGAACGAGGCGCCGCAGCCGCACTGCGACGTGGCGTGGGGGTTGGTGATCGAGAAATATGATCCCACCAGATCCTCGACGAAGTCCACCTTCGAGCCCGTCATCATGCCCAGCGTCATGGAATCGACGACCAGCTTGACGCCGTCGCGTTCGAACACCGCGTCATCGTCGGCGGCGGTGTCGTCGAGGCTGAAGGCATACTGAAAGCCCGAACAGCCGCCGCCGCTCACCGTGAGGCGCAGCATCAGGGCGTCGTTGCCCTCGGACTTCCTGAGCTCGCAAATGCGCTGGGCGGCGCCGGGCGTCAGGGAGATGGCGTCCTCGGACGGGGTGTCATGGGCATCGGGCATCGGTGCGTTCTCGCGCCAGGGATCGTCCCCTTTATTTAGTCACTCGGCGGCGATTGTCAATTCGGTTAAATGGACCGTTGCCTGGCGCGGCGGCGGCGGAGTAGTTTCGCTGCATGACGGACGCCCATGATTTGGCCCCCTACGCTTGCAAGCCCGAGGAAAGCCGCGGCCGCCTGTACCCCGAGCCGGAAAGCGCCACGCGAACGTGCTTTCAGCGCGACCGGGACCGCATCATCCACACCGCCGCCTTTCGCCGCCTGCAATACAAGACCCAGGTCTTCGTCAACCACGAAGGCGATTATTTCCGCACCCGCCTCACCCATTCCCTCGAGGTATCGCAGATTACGCGCTCGGTATGCCGCTGCCTCCGTCTCAACGAGGACCTGGGCGAGGCCCTGGCCCTGGCCCACGATCTTGGCCATCCGCCCTTCGGCCACGCCGGCGAGGAGGCGCTGGAAGAAATGATGGCGCCCTTCGGCGGCTTCGACCACAACGCCCATTCGCTTCGCGTCGTCACCCGGCTGGAGGAACGCTACGCCGACTTCGACGGCCTCAACCTGACCTGGGAAACCCTGGAGGGCCTGGTCAAGCACAACGGTCCCGTGACCGGCGCCGGCGAAACGCGCCCGGTGCCCCGGGCCATCGCCGATTACGTCGCCGAACATGACCTGGCACTCGACACATACTCCGGCGCCGAGGCGCAGGTGGCCGCCGTCTGCGATGACATCGCCTACAACAACCATGACATCGAGGACGGCCTGCGCGCCGAGCTTTTCACCATCGACGACCTGCGCGGCGTGCCCCTGGTCGGGCCGGTCCTGGCGCGGGTGGAAGCCGCCCATCCGGACCTTGACCACGGGCGCAAGATCCACGAGGTGGTGCGCACCTTGATCGGCGTGATGGTGACCGATCTTCTGGCCGAAACCGAGCGCCGTCTGACCGGCGTTGCGCCGCAATCGTCGGACGACATCCCGACCTCGGGGGCGCCGGTGGCCGGCTTCTCCGAGGCCATGCGGGAAAACGACGCGGCCCTCAAGCAATTCCTGCTCAAAAACATGTATCGTCACTACAAACTCAACCGCATGACGTCGAAGGCGCGCCGCGTGGTAAAGGACCTGTTCGCCCTGTTCCTTGCCGAACCCAACTGCCTGCCCACCGAGTGGCGGCGAAAGGCGGGGCCGGACGGGTCCGAGGAGACGGCAATTCTGGTCACCGATTACATCGCCGGCATGACCGACCGCTTTGCCCTGGACGAACACCGGCGTCTGTTCGACGTGCAGGCGCGAACCTCATGAACCTGTTCGAACATTTCCGTGCCGCCGTCGTGGCGGCCATCGACGATCTGGCCGCCGAAGGCGATCTTCCGCCGGGGTTGGACTGCAAAAGGGTGGCCGTGGATCCGCCGCGCGACGAGGGCCACGGCGACGTCACCACCAACGCCGCCATGGTCCTGGCCAAGCCGGCCGGCATGAAGCCCCGCGACGTGGCGGCGCTGCTCTGCGATCGCCTTGGCGGCGTGGAGCACGTGACCTCCGCCGAGATCGCCGGTCCCGGTTTCGTCAACATGCGGATCGACGACGGGTTCTGGCACGCGCGCCTGGCCGAGATCCTGCGCACCGGGCCGGCCTATGGCGATTCGCAAATGGGCGGCGGCGCCACCGTCAACGTCGAATACGTTTCGGCCAACCCGACCGGGCCGCTGCACGTCGGCCACGGGCGCGGCGCGGTGGTCGGCGATGCCCTGGCGTCGCTGTTGGAGAAGGCCGGCTACGCCGTGACCCGCGAATACTACGTCAATGACGCCGGCGCCCAGGTCGACAAGCTCGCCCATGCCGCCCACTGGCGCTACCGACAGGCTTTGGGCGACACTCTCGACGAGGCGGCGGTCGAGTACCGCGGCGACTATTTGATCGCGGTGGGCGAAGCCCTGGCCGAGGCGCATCAAAGGCGGCTGGCCGATGCCGAGACGGACGATTGGTTGCCGGCAATCCGCGACCATGCCGTCGCGGCGATGATGGATCTGGTCCGGGGCGACCTCGCCCTGCTTGGCGTCCAGATCGACGTTTTTACTTCGGAACGCGCCCTGGTCGAGGCCGGGGCGGTGGATCGGACCCTTGAGGTTTTGGGCAAGAGGGGACTGGTCTACGAGGGTGTCTTGGAGGCGCCCAAGGGCAAGGCGCCGGAGGATTGGGAGCCGCGCGAGCAAACTCTGTTCCGCGCCACCCGCTTTGGCGATGACGTCGACCGCCCGCTAAGGAAATCCGATGGTTCGTGGACCTATTTCGCCACCGACGCCGCCTATCACCTGGATAAGTTCGAGCGCGGCTTCGCTACCATGATCGATGTCTGGGGCGCCGATCATGGCGGCTACGTCAAGCGCATGCGGGCCGTCGTCGAGGCCCTCACCGAGGGTCGGGGCGCGCTCGACGTCAAGCTGTGCCAGATGGTCAATCTGAGCGAGGACGGCAAGGCGGTGAAAATGTCGAAACGCGCCGGCACCTTCGTCACCCTGGCCGAGGTTATCGACAAGGTGGGCAAGGACGTGGTGCGCTTCATCATGCTGACGCGCAAGAACGACGCCACATTGGAATTCGATTTGGCGCGGGTCACCGAACAATCGCGCGACAACCCGGTCTTCTATGTCCAATACGCCCATGCCCGGGCATGCTCGGTGTTGCGCCACGCGGCCCAGAACTTCGGAGCCGCCGAGCTCCATCCCGAGGCCTTGGCGGAGGCGTCGCTGGCCCGCTTGACCGATGCCGCCGAGCTTGCTTTGATCAAGGCAATGGCCGGCTGGCCGAGGTTGGTGGAAAGCGCGGCGGCGGCCCATGAACCCCATCGCGTCGCCTTCTATCTGGGGGACTTGGCGGCATGTTTTCATGCCTTGTGGAATAAGGGTAGAGAGGACGCCAAATTACGCTTCCTGGCCGATGACGACCGGGGATTGAGTTTGGCGCGACTCGCCCTGGTTCGGGGCTTGGCCTTGGTAATCGCCTCGGGGCTTGATGTCATTGGCGTCGCCCCGGTCGAGGAGATGCGTTGATGGCCGACGAGGACGATAAGGCGGAGGTGCCCGAGATTCCGGAAATCCTGGCGTTCGAGCCGGTCGAGCCGAGCCGCCCCCGCGGCCGCCGCGGCATCTTGGCGGCGCTGGTCCTCATTCCGGTATTCCTGGGCGCGGCCGGATGGGCGGCTTGGCACTATCTGGGCGACCTGCTTGTCATCGAGGATTCATACGACGTGCCCCTGGTCCGCGCCGATCCAGGGCCGGTAAAGATACGTCCCGAAAACCCCGGCGGCATGCAGGTGCCCGATCAAGACAAGCTGGTCTACGACCGCATGCGCGGCAAGGAAAAGCCGCCGCAGGTGGAGAGCCTGTTGCCGAAGCCCGAATCTCCCCTGCCGCCGCCGACCGAGACACCGGCGCCGCCGCCACCGGCACCGCCGCCGACCGCGACAGCGGCACCGCCGCCACCGGCGCCTCCGCCGACCGCGACACCGGCTCCGGTCGAGAAAGCGGCCGCGGCGCCCTTGCCCCTGACACCGCCGGCGCCACCGAAAACGGCCCCGGCCGAGGCTTCGGCCGCCGAGGTCCTGGCCGCCAAGCCGCCGCGCCCGGCACGGCCGCCGCCGGTGCCGAAGGCCGTTCCCGCTCCTGACACCGGGGCTGGTTTGCGCGTCCAGTTGGCCGCCGTCCGCTCGCCGGAACAGGCACGCGGCGAGTGGGAGCGGCTGCGCCGCAAGAACGGTGACTTGTTGGGCAAGCTTAGGCTTTTCATTACCAAGGCCGATCTTGGTCCCGGCAAGGGGATTTACTTTCGCCTGCGGGCCGGGCCCCTGGCCAGCGAGGCCAAGGCGAAGGCGCTATGCGCCAGTCTGGCGGAGCGCAAAGTCGGTTGCCTTGTTATCCGGCCCGAAGGCTGACGTGGCCGAACGACCGCCCAGGGCGATGATCCTTGGCTGTGCCGGGACCGAACTCACTGAGACGGAGCGGCGCTTCTTCGCCGACGCCGATCCCCTTGGCTTCATCTTGTTTGCCCGCAATTGTGTCGACCCGCGCCAACTCAGCGCCTTGATCGGCGCCCTGAGACAGAGCGTCGGGCGCGCCGACGCGCCGGTCCTCATCGACCAGGAGGGCGGGCGGGTTACCCGCCTTAAACCGCCCCACTGGTGGGCCGCCCCGGCCGCCCGGTGCTACGCCGACCTGGCGCGCGCCAACGCGGACCTGGGCGCCGAGGCGGCGCACCTTGGCGCCCGCCTCGTCGCCGCCGAATTGCATGAACTGGGCATCACCATCAACTGTGTCCCGGTCCTCGACCTTCCCCAGCCGGGCGCCAACTCGGTGATCGGCGACCGCGCCTTCGGCGACACGCCGGCCGGCGCGGCGGCGCTGGGCCGCGCCGTTTGCGAAGGAGTACTGGACGGCGGCCTGCTGCCGGTGGTCAAGCACAGTCCCGGCCACGGCCGCGCCCTGGTTGACAGTCACGAAGCCTTGCCCGAAGTGACGGTCGGGCGAGACGAGTTGGAAGCCGTGGACTGGGCGCCGTTCCGGGCCCTAAGCGCCATGCCCTGGGCGATGACCGGCCATGTCGTCTATCGATCGATCGATGCCGACCGTCCGGCGACGACCTCGGCCACGGTGATCGAGCGTGTCATTCGCGGCGCCATCGGCTTCGACGGCGTCCTGGTGACCGACGATCTTTCGATGAAGGCATTAAAGGACGGTCCCGGTCCCTCGGCCGGCGCCGCGCTCGCGGCGGGCTGCGATCTGGCCCTCCATTGCAATGGCGTCCTCTCGGAGATGGAGGCCGTCCGCGACGCGGTGCGACCCTGCGCCGAAGCGACCCTTGACCGCCTGGCCCGCGCCGAGGCCATGCGCCGCCGGCCCAAGCCCTTCGATCCGGCCTGGGCGCGGCGCCGACTGGAAGACCTTCTGCGAGGGCAGACGGGGTGAATATCGGCAACATCTTATTCCAGGTCTCGGTATGGACCTTGCCGGTCCTGTTCGCCGTCACCCTGCACGAGGCGGCCCACGGCTGGGCGGCCTGGAGATTGGGCGACGACACCGCCCGTCGGCTCGGGCGGGTGACCTTCAACCCCTTTCGCCATATCGATCCCTTTGGCACGATCGTCCTGCCGGCCATGCTTTTGTTGGCTTCCGGCGGCAGCGTCATGTTCGGCGCCGCCAAGCCGGTCCCGGTGAATTTCCGCCGCCTTGGCCGGCCGCGCCGCGACATGGTGCTGGTGGCGGCGGCGGGGCCGGTGGCCAATCTGGCGATTGCCACCATCGCGGCGGCGCTCTTCCACCTGCTGCCCGCACTTTCGCCCGACTTCGGCCAATGGGTCGTGCTATAATCTGCGCAACGCCATTTGGATCAATGTCTTGCTATGCGTTTTCAACATGATTCCCATCCCTCCCCTGGACGGCGGACGGGTCGCCGTGGGCCTGCTGCCGGAACCCATGTCGCGCGCTTTGGCGCGTCTCGAGCGCCAGGGAATTTTCATTGTCCTCGGCTTGGTGTTTATCGTGCCGTGGATCGGTGGCAAACTGGATCTGGACCTGGACATGTTTTGGTGGATGGTCGGCGAGCCGGCCGCCTATCTGATGCGCATGATCCTTTCGATCACGGGAGTCGCGTGAGGCGCCGATGACGGAATACGACGAATTCGAGGATATCGCGGCCCCGAGGGAGGGCGGAGCGCCGGCGCCCTTCGTCGTCGACATCGACGGCTACGAAGGTCCCATCGACGTGCTTCTGGCCTTGGCCCGCGACCAAAAAGTCGACCTCGCCCGCGTCTCGATTTTACAATTGGCGGACCAATATCTGGCATTCGTCACCGAGGCCAGGCGGACCAATCTGGAACTGGCCGCCGACTATCTGGTCATGGCGGCCTGGTTGGCGTACCTGAAATCGCGCCTCTTGCTGCCCGAGTTGGGCGACGAGGACGAACCGAGCGGCGAGGAGATGGCGGCGGCGCTGGCCTTTCAACTGCGGCGCCTGGAAGCCATGCGCGACGCCGGGGCGCGGTTGATGGCGCGCGGCCATCTGGGCCACGACTTCTTCGCCCGCGGAGCCCCCGAGGCCTTCGCCCGGGTGACCACGACGATTTTCGAAGTTTCGCTTTACGAGCTGCTCAAGGCCTATGGCGATCAGCGCCGGCGCTCCCAATCACAAACCCTCACAATTGCGCCGACGGAGTACCACTCGGTAGAGGATGCCTTGGGGCGTTTCCGCCGTCTCCTGGGTTCGGCCGCCGACTGGGAGAGCCTGTGGCGCTTTTTGCCCGACGCGGCGGGCGATGGCGTCCTGGCCCGCTCGGCCGTCGCCGCGACCTTCGCCGCCAGCCTTGAATTGGCCCGCGAAGGCGAACTCACCATGCGTCAGAGCGGTACCTTCGGCCCCATCTACCTGCGCGCCCGCAAGCGCGGTGACGGCGGACAGTCATGAGCGACGCCGACGCGCAACATCTGAGGCTCCTGGAGGCCATCCTATTTGCCGCCGCCGATCCGGTGCCGGAACGGGTGCTGGCGGATCGTCTTCCCGAAGGCGCCGATGTGGAGGCGCTGCTGGAACATCTCGGCGCCCACTATGCCGGGCGCGGCGTCAACCTGGTCAAGGCGGGCCAGGCCTGGGCCTTGCGCACGGCGCCCGACCTGGCGCGCTTCCTGACCCGCGAAACCGAGGTCGCGCGCCGGCTGTCGCGGGCCGCCGTCGAGACTCTTGCCATCATTGGATATCACCAACCGGTGACAAGGGCCGAAATCGAGGAGATTCGGGGCGTTGGTCTGAGTCGTGGAACCTTGGACATGCTGTTCGAACAGGGCTGGGTTCGACCCAAGGGCCGGCGCCGCACGCCTGGCCGGCCCGTAACCTGGGGTACCACCGATGCCTTCTTGGACCATTTCGGCCTGGAATCTCTTGGCGACCTGCCCGGCATCGACGAATTGAAGGCGGCCGGCCTTCTCGATCCCCGCCCGGCCATCGACATGGTCTCGGCGGCGGGCAGACCGCCCGTGGCCGGCGCCGGCCAGGGTGGCGAGACCGACGCAGGCACCGACGAGCCCGACGGGCCCGCCGAACCCCTCGATCCCGACGACGGCGTGACGGTCCTTCACGATCCAAAGGCGCAAGAGTAGCCGCCCGCCGCCGCCGTTGCGGCGACTGGGGCTTTCTGCCATTATCCGGCCAACGCGAGCGAACGGAAACAAGGTGAGAATTACATCATGGGTACGTTCAGTATCTGGCATTGGCTTATCGTCCTTGCCGTCGTCCTCATTCTTTTCGGCGGCGGCGGCAGGTTGTCACGCCTCATGGGCGATTTTGGCAAGGGCTTGAAATCCTTCAAGAAGGGCATGGGCGGCGATGAGGCCGACGCCGCCGAGACCGAGGCCGAACCGGAACCCAAGGCCTTGAAATCCGAATCCACCGCCGCCGAGGGCGTCGGGGAGAAAGAACAAGCCTCCAAGAGCTGAGCAGGGCCGAGCCCCGCCTCGAGCGCGCCACCATGTTCGATATCGGCTGGCAGGAACTTTTCATCGTTGCCGTCCTGGTCGTCATCGTCGTCGGTCCCAAGGACTTGCCGAGGACATTGCGCGCCATCATGGGTTGGGTGCGCAAGGCGCGCACCTTGGCGCGCGAGTTCCAAGACGGTGTCGACGACGTGGTGCGCCAGGCCGACCTCGACGACATCAAGAAGCAGGTCACAGAGGCCGGCGATATGGAGCTCGACACGGAAATCAAAAAGGGTCTCGGTCTGGCCGAGGATTTTGACGCCGACGCCCTGGAATCCGATGTCGAGGACGCCCTGAGCGCGGTGCCCGACGCGGCCCAAAAACCGGCTTTGGAGGAACCCGTCAAAAAGACCCGGCCCCGTGCCAGGAAGGCCGCACGCAAGACGCCCGCGGGCAAGAAGAAGACGGCGCCATCGGTCCGAAAGTCATCCCCGGCCAAGGCCGCCACGGTCAAGAAATCGGCGCGCCCGGCCAAGGCCGGCAAATCCGCGCGGCCTAAAAAGGCGGCGGCCAGGCGTCCCGCGCGCGGCAGGCGCGCGCCAACCAAGAGCGGAGCCTGACCCAAGGTGGCGGACGCGGAACAAGAAGATACGAAAATGCCGCTGCTCGAACATCTGGTCGAGCTCAGGCGGCGGCTGGTCTATTCCTTCATCGCCATCATCGTGCTCTTTTTCATCTGCTATTACTTCTCGGCCGCCATTTACGCCTTCCTGGTCCAGCCCTTGGCCGACATCCTGGCGACGCTGGGCGGCGACCGGCGGATGATTTATACCTCCCTCCACGAGGCCTTCTTCACCTATATCAAGGTGGCATTCTTCGCCGCCCTGTTCATAGGCTTTCCCTTCATCGCGTCGCAGATTTGGATGTTCGTGGCGCCGGGGCTTTACAAGCACGAGAAGCGGGCCTTCCTGCCCTTCCTGGTGGCGACGCCGATCCTTTTCTTTATCGGCGGCGCCCTGGTCTATTACATGATCTTTCCCCTCGCCTGGAAATTCTTCCTCGGCTTCGAATCGGCGGGCGGCGAGGGTATGCTGGCCATCCAGCTGGAAGCCAAGGTGGACCAGTACCTGTCTTTGGTCATGCAGCTTATCTTCGCCTTCGGATTGTGTTTCGAGTTGCCGGTGGTGATGACGCTGTTGGCCCGCGCCGGCATGGTCAGCGCCGCCGGCATGGCCGCCAAGCGGCGCTATGCCATCGTCCTTGCCTTTGTCGCCGCCGCCATCCTGACGCCGCCCGACGTTATCAGCCAGATCGGGCTCGCCATTCCGACAATCCTGCTCTATGAGGTGTCGATCCTCTGCGCGCGCATGGTCGAACGAAGTCGCAAGGGCGACGACGAGGAAGAGCCGGCCGGCGCCAGCCCGGCAAGCTGAGGAAGCCGAATGTTCGATATCAAGTGGATACGAGAGAACCCCGACGCCTTCGACGACGGCCTGGGACGCCGCAGCCTGGAGCCCGCCGCCGCCGAGCTGATGGCGCTTGACGGAACGCGGCGCGAGGCGCAGACGGCGGCGCAGGAAATCCAGGCCGGGCGCAACGCGCTGTCGAAGGAGATTGGCGCCGCCAAGGCCAAGGGCGAGGACGCCGCCGCCCTTATCGCCGAAGTGTCGCACTCGAAAAAAGAGCAAGGCGAGGCCGAGGAACGGGCCCGCGCCGCCGCCGAAGACCTTGACCGGGTGCTCTCGGGTTTGCCCAATTTGCCCGCCGACGACGTCCCGGTCGGACCCGACGAGGCGGCCAATGTCGAGGTGCGGCGCTGGGGCGAGGCGCCGCAATTCGATTTCGAGGCGAAGGAGCATTTCGACATCGGCGAGGGCCTGGGCCTGATGGACTTCGAGGGCGCGGCGCGCATGTCGGGCGCGCGCTTCGTTATCCTCACCGGCGCGCTGGCGCGCATGGAACGTGCGCTGGCCAATTTCATGCTCGATCTGCACACGAACGAGTTCGGCCATACCGAGGTCAACCCGCCGGCCCTGGTCCGCGACGCGGCCCTCTACGGCACCGGCCAGTTGCCCAAATTCGGCGCCGACCTGTTCGAGACATCAAGGACGGATTATGACACACTTTTCGAGCAAGCTCGGAACACGGTTCACCAGCTCCGGCTGAAGAACACAGGCGATTTGTCCTACAAAGATTTCGATGATCTCGAAAAAGCATTCGTTTCTGGCGATATTGCAGACCGACGACTGCGCGACCGTATGTGGCTCATCCCTACCGCCGAGGTGCCGCTGACCAACATGGTCGCCGGCGCCATCGTCGATGAGGCGGCACTGCCGCTGCGCTACGCCGCCATGACGTGGTGTTTCCGTTCCGAGGCCGGCGCCGCGGGCAAGGATACGCGCGGCATGATCCGCCAGCACCAGTTCACCAAGGTCGAAATGGTCGCCGTCACCCGGCCCGAAGATTCTGGGGCCGAGTTGGAGCGCATGACGGGTTGCGCCGAGGAGGTGCTGAAGCGCCTTGGGCTGCCCTTCCGCACGGTCGTGCTGAGCACTGGCGACATGGGTTTTTCGGCGCGCAAGACCTATGACGTCGAGGTGTGGCTGCCCGGTCAGGGGCGGTTCCGCGAGATCTCGTCGTGTTCCGACTGCGGCGACTTTCAGGCCCGGCGCATGAAGGCGCGCTATCGCCCGGCGCAAGGCAAGGGGACGCGCTTCGTCCATACCCTTAACGGCTCGGGACTGGCGGTCGGGCGCACCTTGGTCGCCATCTTGGAAAACTTCCAGCGCGCCGACGGCTCGGTCGCCGTGCCCGAAGGGCTCAGGCCCTATATGGGCGGCCTGGACGTGATTGAGCCCCATGAGTCCTAGAAAACTCGACCTGGCCCGGTCGCGCGTCCTTCTGTCCAACGATGACGGCATCCATGCCCCTGGACTCAAGCTCCTGGAACGGGCCATGCGCCGCCATGCCAAGGAGGTCTGGGTGGTCGCGCCGGAGACCGAGCAAAGCGCTGCCAGCCATTCCCTGACCATTCGCCGGCCGTTACGCATCCGCAAGCTGTCGGCCCGGTGCTTCGCCGTCGACGGTACGCCGACCGACAGCGTGCTGCTGGCGGTCAACCGGATCCTCAAGGACCGCCCGCCCGACCTGGTCCTGTCGGGGATCAACCGGGGCGGCAACCTGGGCGAGGACGTGACCTATTCGGGCACCATCGCGGCGGCCATGGAAGGAACCCTTCTTGGCCTGCCCGCGATCGCCCTGAGCCAGATGGCGGAGCATGGCCATCCGGTAAAATGGGCGACCGCCGAACACTTCCTGCCCGAGGTGCTGAAACGCCTATGCGGCGCCGGGTGGCCGGCCAACGTCCTGATCAATGTCAACTTTCCCGACGTCCTTGCACGCTCGGTCGCCGGCTTGTCGCTGACCCGCCAGGGACGGCGCAAGATCGGCGGCGCCCTGGTCGAGGGCCGCGACCCGCGCGGTGATCCCTACTATTGGGTCGGCCCCCAGCGCAGCGAGGACCGGGGACGACGCGGCACCGACATGGCGGCGGTGGACCGGGGCGAGATTTCCATCACGCCGCTGGTCATGGACTTCACCCACGCACCGACGCTTCGGGCCTTGAAGGGGGCCTTCCCATGAGACCCGTGACGGGGCGCATCCGGCTCGTCCTTGGCTTGCGCAAGGGCGGCATTACCGATACCCGGGTGCTGGCCGCCATGGAGCAGGTGCCGCGCGAGGTGTTCGTGCCAGAGACCTTTCGCGACCGGGCCTATGATGCGACGGCGCTGCCCATCGGCCATCACCAGACCGTCAGCGAGCCCCTTGTCGTGGCCCGCATGACCCAGGCTCTGGAGGTTGGCGAGCGCCACAAGGTGCTTGAGATCGGCACCGGGTCGGGTTACCAGTCGATGGTCCTGGCGCGCTTGTGCCGGCGCCTTTATACCATCGAACGCCATCCAGAATTGTTGCGCGACGCCGAGGCGCGTTTCGCCCATCTCAGGCTGACCAATATCACGTCCCAGGTCGGAGACGGCACCCTGGGCTGGCCGGGCCAGGCGCCGTTCGACCGCATCATGGTGACGGCGGCGGCGGCGGCGGTTCCCGAAACCCTGGTCGGCCAGCTGACCGTCGGCGGCGTCATGGTGGTGCCGGTCGGCGCGCCGGACGGCGACCAGACATTGATGCGCGTGCGCCTGGGCGAAGACGGCATCGAGACCGAGGACCTGATGGACGTGTATTTCGTGCCCCTGATCAGCGAGGGGGAGAGCGGTTGAAGACTGCGGGACGCTCGACGATAATCCGGCCATGGGTTCGGTTCGTACCATCCGACGATTTGTGATCGCCCTGCTGACGACGGGCGGGGTGCTGCTGCCCGGCGCCTGCGGTTGGGTCGAGTGGCCGCCGTCCGATTCCACGCCCCGGCCCGTTGGCCGGCCCCCGGCCCCGGCCGCCCGCGCACCAAGCAGCGACTTAGCCTTCGTCGGCGCCAGCGCGGTAATCGCCGGACGCGGCGACAGCGTCTATGCCCTGTCGCGCCGGCACCGGGTTCCCATGCGCGCCATCATCGAGGCCAACGGCCTCCGGCCGCCCTATCAACTGCGGGTCGGACAGCGCATCGAACTGCCACGCCAGCGGACCCACGTGGTGGCGTCGGGCGATACCCTTTACGGGATATCGCGCCGCTACGGGGTTGATCTTTTTACCCTGGCGCGGGCCAACGACCTGGGCGAGCCCTATACCATCCATGTCGGCCAGCGCTTGGCCGTTCCCACCGCCGTCACCAGGGCGGTTGCCAACAAGACCGCCGCCCATCGGCCGGCGCCGGCCGCATCGTCCCCGACCAAATCCAAACCCTCGGCCACCGCCACCACGACCCGGCTCTCGTCCCGGTCCGCCCGGCCGGTACCGCCGCCGCCGGTGCTGGCCAAGGGCTTCGTGTGGCCGGTGCGGGGCAGGGTCCTGTCCGGCTTTGGCCCCAAGAGCAAGGGCCTGCACAACGACGGCATCAATATTGCCGCGTCGCGGGGAAGTACGGTACGCGCCGCCGAAAGCGGGGTCGTCGCCTACGCCGGCAACGAACTCAGGGGATTCGGCAATTTGTTGCTGATCAAGCACGCCGGCGGCTGGGTCACCGCCTATGCCCATAACGAGACCTTGCTGGTCAAGGCGGGGGACAAGGTAAGCAAGGGCCAATCCATCGCCCGGGTGGGCAGTACGGGCAACGTCACCAAACCGCAGCTGCACTTCGAATTGCGGCGCGGCAAACGCGCCATCGACCCCAGGCGCCATCTGGTCGCCAGCCGAGCCCCTCTTCCGACGAATACTTAGATCGAGAAAGCGCCAAGGGGCCGGTTCCAGAGCGCCCTTCAGGGCCGCGCCTCTTATTAGGCCGTCTTTTCCCTGAGGATGGCGATCAGGCCGTCGACGCCGCCCTTGCGGCGCAACACCGACGAGAATTCCTGGCGCAGGGTCAGGGCCATGCTGATGCCTTCCATCGACAGGTCCAGGATACGGAAGGTGCCGTCCCTGTTGGTCAGGCGCCAGTCGGCCCTGAGCGGGGCACCGTGGGACTGGACAACGCGCGAGCGCACCAAGATGTCCCCCTTGCCGACGGCTGGGTCTCAAGAACCCGAATTTGATCCACGTCGGCGCCGCCGAGGCGTGCCGAATAGGTCTGCACGACAAACGCGGAGAAGACCTCGAGATAGGATCGGCGCTGATCCGGAGAAGCCGATTTCCAATGCTTGCCGGTAACGAAACGGGCAATCAGGGGAATGTCGAGATCGCGCGCCAGTAGGCCGCGGAAGTAGGCGATGCGCCGATCCTTCGACATTGAGGTATCGTCAAGGACCGCGATCACCTCGGCGCCCAGCTTTTCGATGTGGCGGGCGGCGGGATGGCTGGCCGCGGGCTCCTCCTTGGCCGGTGTCAGCGCCGCGACGGTGCTGTCCTCGGTCTTTCCAGCGGCCGTCGAAAACTCGGCCAGCGCCGCGATCTCGTCCTCGTTCACGGCGGGGCCGTCTTGGGCCGGATCGAAAAAGGCGGCAAGTTTATCCAAGGTGTCGGCGCAACCGCCCACGGTCAGGGCGGTTACCACAAGGGCCAGAACAAACCCGGCAGGTTTGAGAGTCTTCATCCTCCCACACTCCTTAACAACGGCGCGGTCCGATCGGCCAAAGATGCTCGGCCGGCGCCGGCGGGCCTGGGAAAGGGAATTGAATTGTCTGCCGGCGCCGTCGGATCGGGCGCGGTCTTGGCGCCATGCTAGCACAGGTCAGGACAAAAAGGCCACCACTAGCGTCTCGCGGTGGGTCCCCGCCGCTTCCGTCATCACGCGCCGGCGTTCGAAAAAAGCCTAGATGCTAACAGGTTATAGAGCCAGGCAAAGATGGCGCCGCCGATCAGACCATCGACGAACCCCCAGGCCAGGCCGAGGACACTACCCGCCGGGCTGACGGTGTAGCCGATGTAGAGCCGTCCGAGAAAAGCGGCATCGCCGCTCGCCGCGCCAAACGCGATAGCCCACCAGGTGAGGAGCAAAAGACCGCTGCCCCACCACAGACCGGCTGTCAGCGCGAATGCCTTGACGTTGAGTTTCATGGCCGTCCTCCTTCGAAATTCGGCGCCGCCTCAGGCTCGCCGCCGGCGGGGCGGCGTGAAGCGGTCCGGTTCGTTTTCGAACAGATCGATCAGGTTTTGCATCATGGTGCCGCCCAGTTCCTCGGCGTCGACGATGGTCACGGCGCGGCGGTAGTATCGTGTCACGTCATGGCCGATGCCGATGGCGGTCAGCTCGACGGGCGAGCAGGCTTCGATCCAGTTGATGACATCGCGCAGGTGGCGTTCCAGATAGTTGCCCGGGTTGGCCGACAGCGTCGCGTCGTCGACCGGCGCCCCGTCCGAGATGACCATCAAGATGCGCCGCTGTTCGGGCCGTCCCAACAGGCGGTTGTGGGCCCACATCAGCGCTTCGCCGTCGATGTTTTCCTTCAACAGGCCCTCGCGCAGCATCAGGCCCAGATTGCGTCGCGATCGCCGCCACGGGATTTCGGCGCCTTTGTAAATGATGTGGTGCAGGTCGTTCAAACGGCCCGGTGCGGCCGGCTTGCCGTCGGCGACCCACTTTTCGCGCGCGTTGCCGCCCTTCCAGGCGCGGGTGGTGAAGCCCAGGACCTCGACCTTGACGCCACAGCGTTCCAGGGTGCGGGCCAGGATATCGGCGCTGATGGCGGCAACCGTAATGGGGCGGCCGCGCATCGACCCGGAGTTGTCGATCAGCAGTCCGACAACGGTGTCGCGGAACGACGTTTCGGTCTCGCGCTTGAACGACAGGGGATGGCGCGGATCGACGACGACCCGCGACAGCCGGCCGGCGTCGAGGATACCCTCTTCCAAATCGAACTCCCACGACCGGGTCTGCTTGGCCAGCAACTTGCGTTGCAAGCGGTTGGCGAGGCGCGCGACGACGCCTTGCAGGTTGATCAACTGCTGGTCCAACTGGACCCTGAGCCGGGTCAGTTCTTCGGCTTCACAAAGAGTATCGGCGTCGATCACCTCATCGAAGGCAAGGGTGTAGGCGCGATAGGATGGCTTGCCGGGTGTTCCGTCACGTGGCCAATTGCGGCGCCAGTCCGATGGCCCCGCCGGTTCGTCCTCGCCCTCGCCCGCCATGAACTGCTCTTCGGTGAGAGCGGCGCTTTCCGTTTCCTGGTCCAACGCACCCTCGCTGTCGTCGCTCGATAGCATGCCTTCGGCGTCGTCTTGCGCGTCGTCCGCATCGTTCTCGTTATCGTCGTCTTCGCTGTCGTCCTCGTTCGGCGCCTCGTCGCCCTGGGAGCCATCGTCGTCGTCCAGATCGAGGACGCGGATCATCTCGGCCATGATATCGGCGAAAGCCTCTTGGTCATCGACCCGCCGGCCCAGTTCATCGAGCTGAGCCTCCACCACTTCGCTGAGCCACGGGCGCCACAGGTCCATCATGGCCGACGCCGAAGGGGGCGGCGGCGCGTCGCCGAGTTTTTCACGCAGCATGAGGCCGATGACGTCGGGCAGGTGGGCGTCCTGGCGCTCGGTGACTTCGGCGTAACCGCGCTGCCGACAGCGTTGCTCCAAATGGGCGCTGAGGTTGCCGCCGACCCCGGCCAGCCGCCGAATTCCCAAATGCTCGACCCGTGCTTGCTCAACGGCGTCAAACAGGTCCCGGGCCTCGCGGCTGGCGGGCAGGCGACGGCGGTGGATATCTTCGTCGGTATGGCGCAGGCGCAGGGCCTGGGCATCGGCGGCGCCGCGGAGCCGGGTGACGTCGCCCGCCGCCATGTTCCGCGGTGGGATGGGAAGGCGGACTTGATCGCCCGCCGCCCCGACGGCGTCGTGGACGAAGCTGATGTTCAATTCGTGGCGGCCGGCGACGGCCTTCAGGGCGGCGCCGGTGACTCGCTTGACCAGATCTCGGATGTCCTCGCCCGGGTCCATGTTAGCGTGTCCGAGGGTTCAGGAAGCCGTCGCTAGGGCGGCCGACTCGGGCAGTTCCTCTCCCATGCAGCGTTGATAGTATTCGGCGACGACGGGGCGCTCCATCTCGTCACACTTGTTGAGGAAGGTGAGGCGGAAGGCGAAGGCAAGGTCGTGGAAAATGCGTTCGTTCTCGGCCCATGTGATAACCGTGCGCGGCGACATGACGGTCGAGATGTCGCCGTTGATGAAACCGCTGCGGGTCAGGGCCGCCAGCTCGACCATGGCATCGATGCGTTTGCGGTCCGCCTTGTTGTCATAGGACGGCACCTTGGCGAGCACGATGTTTACCTCGTCCTTATGGGACAGGTAGTTGAGGGTGGCGACGATGTTCCAGCGGTCCATCTGGCCCTGGTTGATCTGTTGCGTTCCGTGATAAAGCCCGGTGGTATCGCCCAGCCCCACCGTGTTGGTGGTCGAAAACAGGCGGAAAAAGGGATGTGGCCGCATCACCTTGTTCTGGTCCAAAAGCGTTAGCTTGCCCTCAACCTCGAGCACGCGTTGGATGACGAACATGACGTCGGGGCGGCCCGCGTCATACTCGTCGAAGGCCAAGGCTGTCGGGTGCTGAATGGCCCAGGGCAGGATGCCCTCGCGGAATTCGGTCACCTGTTGGCCGTCGCGCAGCACGATGGCGTCCTTGCCGACCAGGTCGATACGGCTGATGTGGCTGTCCAGGTTGATACGGATCAACGGCCAGTTGAGCCGCGCCGCCACCTGTTCGATATGGGTCGACTTGCCGGTGCCGTGATAGCCCTGGATCATGACCCGGCGGTTGTGGGCGAATCCGGCCAGGATGGCCAAGGTGGTATCGGCATCGAACTGGTAGGCCTCGTCGATGTCGGGAACGTGGTCTTCGCCCTCGCTGAACGCCGGGACCTCCATGTCGCTGTCGATGCCGAAAGTCTGGCGCACGGAGATGGAGATGTCCGGGGCATCCAAGGGAAATCCGGACGAAGGGGAATCGGAGGAAACGGTTGTCGTCATGAATTGGGTATCCAAAGGTTCGGTGGAGATGCGCGAAGAGAGACCTTACCTAATCGGGGACAGGCTCTCCATGATGGTTTGATAGGCTTGGTGAATCTGTTTGAACATTTCCTCCGCCCCCTTGTCGCCGCCGTTGGCGTCGGGATGGTGACGTTTGACCAGTTCCTTATAGCGGGCCTTGACCGAAGCGGCGGTAAGCGGCGGGTCGAGTTCCAGAACGACCATCGCCTTTTCCTCGGGCGTTCGTGGGGTCCGCTGTCGATGCGCCGGCTCGGCGCCGCCGAACAGCCCGAAGGGGTCTTGCAGGGCATCGGGACCCTGGCCAAAGGGATTCCCCCCCGTGCCCAGGCGCCAACTCGGCCGCCGCCAGACGGAATCCTTGCGCAGGTCTTCCTCGACCTCCTGATCGTTCATTCCGCCGTAGTAATTCCACGTCGCGTTGACTTGGCGCACGTGGTCCAGGCAAAACCAGCGATAGCGGCGCAGATCGTCTCGCGACCGGGGTGCCCGGTACAGGCCCTCTTCGCCGCAGTCGGGCCATTCGCAGGCGTGGACCGACCCATCGCCGGCATGGCTCACCCACCACTTGGATTTGCGCTTGCGTCCATTCATATCTTAACTATGGTCCCTTGCCGCGGCTCTGGCAAGGCAGGCCTGGAAGCGGTGGCGCCGCCAGAGAAGGTTTTCCCTCCGTGGGCCGAGAAGCGCGGTCCGGGACAGGCGCAAAGGAGAATCGGTCGTGGGCATGGCTGCTGATATCGAAGGCAAATTGAACGCCCGGTTGTCCCCGGCTCGTTTGGCGGTTGTCGACGAATCGGCGCGCCATGTCGGGCACGCCGGCGCCCGGCCGGAGGGCGAGAGCCATTTCCGTGTCGAGGTGGTGTCGGCCGCCTTCACCAACAAGTCCAGGATCGAACGCCAACGGATGGTCCATGCCATTCTTGCCGAGGAACTGTCGTCGGGCATCCACGCCCTGGCGCTCAGGACCCTGACCCCGGACGAGGACGCGGCGGCCTGACCGTCGAATTCGGGCCTTTGACTAATCGTCGGTCGAGAATTCGGGCCACCGTTTTTTGGCCAATGCTCCGGTGCTGGCGAAAGCGTGGCAGGTGTCGAGCAAGGGAGGCTTCTGGCCGGCGGGCCGTTGAGCGTCGGTCCGGCGGCGCACCTCGAGCAGAGTCTGATACGCGGTAACGGCCAGAGGGCCGACCAACAGGTCGGTAAGATGGGTGCACCCCTTGGCGCCGGCCATCCTTGCCAGCACCGCGCGGCGCCATCCGGAAGCGATCCGCAGGCCGACGATCTGATCGAAACCGGCGGTGACGTCGCCGCAAACATGAAAGGGACCCGCGTCGGTGACGGCCTCGGCGCCCCGTACCGTCATGTCGTCGTCGATGGTGAGCCGGATGCGCATCTCGTGGACGGGTTCACCGGCGGCGATGCCTGTTCGGTCTTCGTTGCCGAAGGAATAGGTCTTGGTGTCCACCAAGGTGGCTTCGATATCCCATAGACCGTCGTCGCGATGATAGCCCCGGCAGTCTATTTTACGCGTGTGGATATGCTTGCGCGGCGAGGCGTCGGAAAGAGGCATGAAGGTTCCCTCACGCGCCGTAGCGGTCGCCGAAGACGAACGCCTCGGTTTCCTGGATGTCCTTTTCCAGGGAGGCCTTGACGGCGGCGTAGAGGTCGCGCACCGAAACCATGCCGACAACCCGGCCCTGGTCCACCACCGGCAAGTGGCGGTATCCGCGCACCCGCATCAATTCGAGCGCGTCGAAGGCCGAATCATCGGGTGACAGGGTGTCCGGGTCCTTGGACATGATATCGCCCAGAACGGTGGATTTGGGGTCGTGATTGTCGGCGACAACGCGCCGCGTCAGGTCGCGTTCGGTCACGATGCCGATCAGCTTGCCGTCTTCGTCGGTGATGACGACGGCGGCGCAGTGATGGGCCACCATGGCCTTGGCCGCCTCAAGGGCGGTGCCCGACGAGGATAGCGCGCAGATCGATTGATCCTTGACGATATCGGGAATGATCTTGGGGTGCATGGAGTCTTCCTTTCCTCCGTCCTCGACGAATGGCATTGCCGTGTTTCGCGAATCCTTCGCATTATACTTATCGGTCGTGCGTCGGGGAAGACAAGGAGGGCGGCCCCTACGGTGCCTTTTGACCGGGCCGCGGCGACCGTCAAGTTTCGGTGATCTGGGATTTGATGGTTTCGACAGGCTCGCTGTTGGACGTCTTCGCCCTGCTTCGCGTCGTGTCGTCAGCCAACGCCAAGGTCAGGCAGGGAATATTCACTACCGGCTTGAGCCAGCGGCGAAAATTACGCGCCAAGGGGGAGGGTGGGACGCTTATCGGTCTTGCGCGCTTTTGGCTGGCGGCGTGATGCGCACAGAGGTGATTTGGTGGCGCTGACGGCGCAAGATCTCGAAGCGGAAGCCGTGGAACATGAACACCTGGCCGACCTCGGGAATGCGTCGCGCTTCGTGCAGGACCAACCCGGCCACCGTCGCCGCCTCCTCGTCGGGCAGGCGCCATTCGAACTCGCGGTTGAGGTCCCGGATGGTAACCTGGCCCTGAACCGAGAAACTGCCGTCGGGGTGTTGGCGCACGCCGGTGACGGTTACATCGTGCTCGTCCGAAATCTCGCCGACGATTTCCTCCAAGATGTCCTCAAGGGTGACCAGACCCAGAATCGAACCGTATTCGTCGACCACCAGCGCGAAGTGCGCGCGGCGTTCGCGGAAGGCCTGCAATTGGTCAAGCAGTGGCGTCGTGTCGGGCACGAACCACGGCTTGGCGGCCAGGCCCACCACGTCCAGATCCTTCAGGTTCTTGTCCTGCCCGCGCATGGCGCGCAGCAACTCCTTGGCGTGCAGGACGCCGACGATATTGTCGGGTTCGTCACGCCACAGCGGAATGCGGGTAAAGGGGCTGGCCAGTACCTGGTCGAGCACCTTTTCGGGCCGGGCTCCGGCATCGATTCGCACCATGTTCTTGCGGTGGACCATAATCTCGCCCACCTGAACCTCGGCCAAGTCGAGCACGCTGTGCAACATGGCGCGCTCTTGCTTGATGGCGTCGGGATCGGTGGCATGCAGTTCAATGGCGCCGCGCAGTTCCTCGGAACCGTGGGCGAAGGCCTCATCGGCATGGAAATCGACGCCGAAAACCTTGAATACGCCGCGCACCACGATCTGCAACGCATGGGTGACGGGGGCCAGCACGGTGACCAGCGCGCCGATCACCGGCGCCACCGCCAGGGCTGCCCGATTGGCATTCTTGAAGGCATAGGTCTTGGGGACGATCTCTCCGAAGACGACGACGAGAAGGGTCATGGCGAGGGTGGCATAAATGACGCCGGCATTTCCGAACAACGAAATGAAGAGGCTGGCGGCGAGGGCCGAACCCAGGATATTGACCGCGTTATTGCCCAACAGGATGGCGCCAAGAAACCTTTCCTTGCTTTCGAACATGCGGTTGAGGGCCTGGGCCCGGTGATTGCCTTTCAAGCCCAGCTGATGCATCAGCGGCTGGGATGCCGCGGTGAGCGCCGTTTCGGTGCCCGAGAAGAAGGCGGACAGAACGAGGAGTATGGCGATGGCCGATATGGTAACCAACATGGCTTCTCTCGTTGTCTGTGGATAGGAGTCAGGGGCCGCGGTCGACCGCCTAACCTTTCAGCGCGTCGTCGAGCACGGTGCGCACGCTTTCGGCCTCTACCTCGGACGTGGTAAACGCCTGACCGATGCCGCGCGCCAACACCAGGGTCGGTCGGCCGCCGCGCGCCTTCTTGTCGTGCAGCATGTGGGAGAACAAGCCGTCGGCCGTCCAGTCCGGACCGGCCAGGCCGGTCAGGGATACCGGAAGACCGCGCTCGGCCAGATGCCGGCGCGCGCGCCGGGCGTCGCCGGGCGGGCACAGACCCAGGCGCACGGAAAGATCGAACGCCAGCACCATGCCGATGGCGACCGCCTCGCCGTGCAGTAGGGCATCGGAGAAGCCGGTCTGTGCCTCCAGGGCATGGCCAAAGGTATGGCCCAGGTTGAGAAGTTGGCGGCGTCCCGATTCGCGCTCGTCATCGGCGACGATGGCGGCCTTGGCGGCGCAACTGGCGCGGACGGCGTGACGCCGGGCCTGGCGGTCGCCGGCACACAGATCGGCGCCCTTGGTCTCCAGCCAAGCGAAGAATTGAGGATCGCCGAGCAGGCCGTACTTGACCGTTTCGGCATAGCCGGCAAGGAAGTGGCGCTGGTCCAGGGTCTCCAACGTGCCGACGTCGGCCAGGACAAGTCGCGGCTGGTGGAAGGCGCCAATCAGGTTCTTGCCGTGCCGCGTGTTGATGCCGGTCTTGCCGCCGACGGAACTGTCGACCTGGGCCAGAAGAGTGGTCGGGATATGGACGAAGTCCAGGCCGCGCAGCAAGATGGCGGCGGCGAACCCGGTGATGTCGCCGACGACACCGCCGCCCAGCGCGATCAAGGCCGTGGCGCGTTCGATGCGGGCGTCGAGAAGACGGTTGGTCAGGTCCTCCAGATGCGCCAGGTCCTTGGTGTGTTCGCCGGCCGGGAGCACGATGGTGTCATGGACGATATTCGCCTGGCCGAGGGCTTTCTCCAGGGCCGGCAGCCAGCGTTGAGCCACGTTGGTGTCGGTGACCACGGCAACCCTGGGCTGCGCCACGAGAGGGCGAATGTAGGTCCCAGCCGCGGCCAGCAAGTCCTCGCCGATCAAAATATCGTAACCGCGCGCTCCCAACTCGACCCTCTGGGTATCGATGTCGTCCCGGGTATCCATGTCGAGCGCCGTCACGGCTCCGAGTTCTCTGTGCACCGAGTGGTCCCGGAACGGGCCTCGAGGGCGACCACGATCTGCTCCACGGTGACGTCCGGCGGTTCATCGCCGGTATCGACTGCGATGTCCGCCTGGGCGTAAACGGGGTCTCGTGTTTCCATCAGGCCCTTGAGGATGTCGCGCGGGTCGCCGTGCTTGAGGAGCGGCCGGCAGCCGCGCCGTCCGATACGCTTGACCAGAACATCCAGTTCGGCGCGCAGCCACACCGAGACGCCGTGATCGCCAATGCTGGCCCGAGTCTCAGAGTCCATGAAAGCGCCGCCGCCGGTCGCCAACACCTGAGGGCCGTCGCCCAGTAGGCGCGCGATCACACGGCGCTCGCCATCGCGGAACGCGGTCTCTCCGTACAGCTCGAAGATGTCTTCGATTGAACACCCCGCCGCCTTGGCGATCTCCGTGTCGGCATCGGTAAACGGCAGGCCAAGCCGCTTGGCAAGCCGCCGGCCGACACTCGACTTGCCCGATCCCATGAGCCCGACAAGAACGATCAGTTGCGGGTCGGACCGGGTCGATTTCGCCTTCATGGTGTTGTCACCATGGCCGCCAAGCGCCGTTGAAAGGCCGGCGGGTAGCCGATACACTGCCAAAATATTGCCATAGTAGGAACCTAGCATAAAGACAATTGGCTGTCGTCAAGCTGGGGACCAGGCGCAACGGCGGCTCCCGGAACGTTATTCGGACGGGAATGAACATGAAAAGCGTTTCCAGGATCGTTCTGCTGTCCCTTCTTGCGGTTCTGATCGGCGGCGGTGTGTTCTTGGCCACTTGGGACATACCGGCGCCCCTGGCTACGGTCGAAAAGGTTATCCCCGATGATCGCTTCCGCCGTTAGTGTTCCGGTTCGGGCCTTGATGGCGGGCCTGATCGTCGGGGCATCCATCATGCCGCATGCGGGTTGGGCGCAGCAAGACCGGCCGGCGGTGGGCACGCCCTTGCGCTTGGCTCCGCCGCGCCCGCTGCTACCGCCCGAACAGCGTCCCGCCAAGCCGCCCGGAACGGTGCAACCCGGGCAACCGTCGATCTTGCCACCGGCTGCTTCGCCACCGTCCATCGTGCCGCCGCCCGCCGTCAAACAAGTGCTTCCCAGTGCCGTCATACAGGTCGATTCGCTAAGGGGCATCGATCCCAATTCGGCGGGCACCCTGGGCGAGGCCCAGGGCGGACTGGGTGTCGCCATGTGGTCGGGCACGAACAGGAAGTTGGTCGAACGGTTGTTGCCGCGATTGCCGGTGAACACGACGTCGCGGGCGATGCGCGCTCTGGAAATCCGGCTCTTGTTGTCGCGCGCCGTGGCACCCCAAGGCGAGGGACCGGGGGGCGGTCTGGTGGCGCTTAGGGTGCGGTTGCTGGCCGCCATCGGCGACTTGGCCGGCGTCGACGATCTTCTGGGCGTTATTCCGGCGCATGGCGAAGGCGACGACCTGGCGCGCGTCGAAAGCGATATGAGCTTCCTCACCAACGACAACAATCGCGCCTGTTCCCTGGCCCGCGGCCGCATGGGTGGCGGGGACAATACCTATTGGCAAAAGGCCTTCATTTTTTGTCAGGCCTTGGCCCAGGAACACAGCAAGGCGGCGTTGGGCGTGGCGCTGCTGCGCGAATCCGGCGATCAGGACCCGGTGTTCTTCACCTTGATCAACGCCTTGGCGGCGGGCGGCGGCGCGACTATCGAGGATCTGCCCGATCCGTCGCCGCTGCATCTGGCCATGGCCCGTGTCGCCAAGGCGCGGTTGCCGCCCAATGTCATTGCGTCGGATCGGCCGGGCGTCTTGCGCACCATCGCCATCAGTCCCAACGTGACGGTGGATCTGCGCCTGGAAGCGGCGGAACGCGCCGAGTCGGCGGGCGCCCTCGACGTCGACACCTTGCGCCAGCTCTATACCAGCGTCTCCTTCACCGACGAGGAACTGGCCAGTCCGCTGTCCCGTGCCGAGGCCGAGGCCGGTCCCATGAGCCGGGCGCTTTTGTACCGCACGGCTTTGGTCCAGACCGTGCCGACGGCGCGGGCCGAGGCCGTGGCGCGGGCCTTGGCCCTGGGCCGCGAAGGGGGGCGTCATGCCTCCACGGCGCGCGCCTTCGAGCCGATACTGAAGCGCATTCCGCCATCGGCCGAAATGGCGTGGTTCGCGCCTCAGGCGATCCGGGCCTTTCTGGTTGTCGGCGATCACCAGGCGGCGCGTCCGTGGTTCCAACTTCTTGACGCCAGCGCCCGCTTCGACGAGGGCTCGGCGGCGGCCCTCGACGGGTTGGCGCCTTTGGCGCGGCTGGCGGGGTCGCAAGGGTCGGAGGATTGGAACCCCGAAAAGTTGACCGCCTGGTGGAATGGGGTAAAGGAAGAAGAGGACGCCGGCGAACGGGCGTCGTTGCTGTACGCGCTGTTTGAATCCCTGGGCGAGACGGTTCCGGAACCGTTGTGGGAGGCCTTGCTCGGTGGCGCGCAACAGGCCGGCGGCGCCACGACACAGCCGGCCCTGTGGCGCCAACTGGGCAAAGCGGCCGCCGTCGGGCGCGTCGGCGAGACCGTCCTTCTGTCGCTGCTCATGCTGGGCCAAGGGGGGCCCGGGCAAGCCAGTCCGCTGGTCCTCGGCCGCGTCGTCGGAAGCCTGAGCGCCGTCGGATTGGATGCCCCGGCCCGCGCCATCGCGGTGGAAGCGCTGGTGGCGGCGGGCCTATGAGCGCTGGCCGGCGGCCGGCCCCGGTTGCGGCGCCGTCGCGCCACGTTGACGCCTTCTTGGACATGCTGGCTGCCGAACGCGGGGCGGCCAGAAACACGCTGGAGGCTTACCGCCGCGACCTATCCGATTTCGCTTCCTTCTTGAAAGGCCGGGGCGACGCGCCCGAGGATGCCGACGTTGCCGCCGTGCGCGCCTATCTGGCGCGGCTGTCGGGCGCCGGCATGGCGCCTGGCACGACGGCGCGGCGGCTTTCGACCCTGGGACAATTTTTCCGCTTTCTGTTCGACGAAGGGCTACGCGGCGACGATCCCTCGGCCACCATCGATCGGCCACGCCGCGGCCGGTCGTTGCCCAGGTTCCTGAACGAGGACGAGGTCGAGGCCCTGTTGGCGGCGGCTCGGGCGCGCCCGGGCGCCGCCGGCGCACGGCTGGTGGCGCTGTTGGAGGTGCTCTACGCGACCGGGCTCAGGGTGTCGGAGTTGGTCGGCCTGCCGGAGGCGGCGTTTGCCGGCGAAGGCGAGATGCTCATCGTGCGCGGCAAGGGAGACAAGGAGCGCATGGTCCCCCTGGGCGAGCCGGCACACCAGGCCTTGGCGGCCTACCAGGCGGTGCGCGCCACGTTCCTGGGAGCCGAAGGGAAAGCGTCGAAGTGGCTGTTTCCGTCGCGCTCGGCGCAAGGCCACCTGACGCGCGCCCGCTTCGGCCAGATGCTCAAGGAGTTGGCCGACGAGGCGGGGATCGACCGGCGTCGCGTGTCGCCGCACCTGCTGCGCCATTCCTTCGCCAGCCACCTTCTGGCCCATGGCGCCGACTTGCGATCCTTGCAGCAGCTTCTGGGCCACGCCGATATCGCGACGACGCAAATCTATACCCACGTCTTGGAAGAGAGGCTGAAGTCCCTGGTCAAAAGGTCCCACCCCCTGGCGCGGGCGGCGAAGGACGGAGATTGAACAAGGGCGTCGATGGATGCGCCTAGTTCTCAAGCGATTCCATAATCCAGCGCGCCGTTCGCAAGAGCCGGGCATCATCATTTTTTTGAGAAATTACTTGGACACCGAGGGGTAGGCCCTTGGGTCCTAGAAGTAAGGGTAGGCTGAGTGCCGGCGTCCCGCAGAGGGTCCAAATGGTACAAAATGTTGGATTGCCCGTTTTCTCCAAGCCCATTGGCGCTTCGCCGGGCGCCGAGGGTGTCAAGATGGCGTCATAGTGCTCGCAGATCGGATCCAGATAACCGTTGAATTCAGCGATCCGTGCGACGGCCGAATTATACTCGGTGGCGAGCACCTGCTGGCCGTTCTCTATCATCTCGCGGAGAACTTCGCTCATTACTCCTTCGCCATCGGTGTATTCGGCCGCGAAGCTCCTGGCGAGATCGGCATTCATGATCCGGCGGTGGGCCTCGTGGGCGTCTTCGAATTGGGCCGGAAGGTCGACGATATCGACGGACTCTCCCAAGTGCTCGATCAGTTCGCGCATGGCGTCCTTGGTGCTGTCCTCGGCCTGATCCCAGACCGGGGTGCGCACGAAAGCCAGCCGCGGCTCGACGGGCGGCGCCTCGGCCAAGGTCGCGGAGAGCCTGGGCCGCGAGCGCGGGCGCATGTCCGGGTCGCGGGCATCGAAGGCCATCAGGACTTCCGAGATCAAGGCGACATCGTCGAGGGACCTGGCGAACACCCCGACGGTATCGAGGGGCGGAGATTGCTTGAGAACGCCAGCCCGCGAGATCCGGCCGTGGGAAGGTTTAAAGCCGAGCACACCGCAAAACGAGGCGGGCCGGATTACCGATCCGTTGGTCTGAGTACCAATCGAAAGGGGAACCATGGCCGACGCCACCGCGGCGGCCGAACCGCTTGACGAGCCCCCGGGTGTGTGGGCGGTATCGGCGGGGTTGGTGGTCTTGCCCGGTGAATAGACTGCCAGTTCGGTGGTTACGGTCTTTCCCAGGATGACGGCGCCCGCTTCGCGCAGCACGGCGACCAACGTGGCGTCCTCGCTGGGCGTGCGTCCACCATGCAATGGCGTTCCACATTCGGTCGGGAAGTCACTCGTATCGATGATGTCCTTGATGCCAACGGGGATTCCGTGCAGCGGACCCTGGGTAACACCGCGCTGCCTTTCGCTATCGCGTGCGCGCGCCTGATCGAGAGCATAGTCGGGGTCCAGGTGCGTCCAGGCCCCGATCTCGCCTTCGATCTGGTCGATCCGGTCCAGGCAGGCCCGAACCAATTCTTCGCAAGAAATTTCGCCACCGTCTATCTTTCTCCTTGCCTCGGTGGCGGAAAGTTCGATCAACGTCATGCGGGTTCGGTCCTTGCTATCCAGGGCGGACAGAGAGGCGGGCGTGCAAGCATGGCCTTACTTCTTGCGCAGGCACGTATCCCAGAAGTCATAGACGACCAGCACCAGGACAGCGAAGCAGATTATCCAAAACGGCAGGCCGCCCCAAAAACCGGCGGCACCGGAAGAAATGCTCTCCGCCAGACCGAGAACGAACCCGGTGACCAGGATCACTCCGATCAATCCGAAAATCTTTTCCAAGTTGTTTGCGGACAACATGGCGTTACTTCCTGATGCCAATCCGAATTTTCATCATTCGATATTCCCTCTCACCAAATCCTAAGGAACATATTTGCCAAAAAAGTAATCGGGCAGCCACAGCGCGAGCTGCGGGAACTGATACATCAAGACCATAATGAGAATGACGATGACGAGATAGGGCATGATGCCTTTGAAGATATCCACCAGTTCGATGGCTTTGCCCAACACCCCTTTTAGATAGTACGCCGACATGGCCATGGGCGGGGTCAGGAAAGAGGTTTGCAGGTTGAGCGCCACCAGCATCGCGAAGAAATAGGGATTAACGTCGAAAGCGGGCAGCATGGGCAGGAAGATCGGCACGAAGATAATCAGAATTTCCGACCATTCCAGGGGCCAGCCGAGAAGGAAAATGATGATCTGCACCAAGACCAGGAACTGCCAGGGTTCAAGGTTGAACCCTAAAATGAAGTGTTCGATGATTTCGTGGCCGCCCAGGTACGAGAACACAGACGCAAAGGTCCACGATCCGACGAACAGCCAACACACCATGGCCGTCGCTTTCGCCGTCAGATAGACCGACTCTTTGAGCATCACCCAGTTGAGAGAGCGATAGATCGCCGCCAGCACAATCCCGCCGAAAGCGCCCATCGCGGCGGCTTCCGCCGGTGTCGCAAGGCCGGCCAGAATGGACCCGAGGACCAGCATGATAAGCGCCGTCAAGGGAACGAAAGAGGTCAGAAGTTGAAGGTAGACAACGCGCCTGGGCGGAACTTCCTCTTCGCGCGGCTTGGGCGCGTCCGACGGTTTTATCAATACCCGGATAATGACGTAGACAATGTACGATCCGGCCAGGAGAAATCCCGGAATAATGGCGGCGGCGTAGAGGCGCAGAGGCGAAAGTTCGGCGATCGCCGCATAAACGATCAGCATGATCGAGGGCGGGATCAAAATACCGAGCGTGCCGCCGGCACAGATGACGCCGGAAGCGAATCTTTTGTCATAGTTGGCCTTGGCCATGGCCGGAAAGGCCAAGAGTCCCATCAGGGTCACGACCGCGCCGACGATGCCGCTGGCGGTGGAAAACACGGCGCAGGTAATCAAGGCCGCGATGGCCATGGATCCCGGCATATTGCGGGCCGCCATTTGCAGGGAGTAGAACAACTTGTTGACGATGTTGGCGCGCTCGACCACATAGCCCATGAACAAGAACAGTGGGATGGCGACCAAGGTATCGTTCTCCATCACCGAATAGGTGTTCTGGTTCAGCAGATAGAAAATCTTGTTGTTAAGCGCACCGGCAATCGAATCGATGCTGGCGCCCTCGTGATAGGCGTAGTAGCCAAAGCCGACGCCCATGGCGAGCAGGGTGAAGGCGACCGGGAACCCGAGCAATATTATCACGATGAAAAGGGACAGCATCAGAAGGGCGACTTCGGGGTTCGTCATGCTCAAGCGTGCTCCGCCAGACCGGATAGGTCTAAAAAAGGTTATTCGGCCTCAAACCCCGTCGCCTGGCCGATCAAAAGATCTTCCGTTTCCCGGGCATCCTCCAAACGCGGCAGCCATTTATTCGTCTTGATCGCCAGATAGCATCGCATGCATTCGGCAACGCCTTGAACGATGAACAGCGCCCCGGCCATCGGGATCAGGGTCTTGAAGAAATAAATCTGGATACGGGCCGGGCTGTTCCAGCTGACTTCCTTATAGCGCCATGAATCCATGGCGATTTCCCATCCGAACCAGAACAGGGCCGCCATGCCCGGGAAAAAGAATAAGATGTATAGGGCGAGATCCACCCGGGCCTGCCCGCGGGGCGTGAGAAAGCGGTAGATGACATCGGCGCGGACATGGAAATCCTGGGCCAGGGCGTAAGGCCCGGCCATCACGAACAGCGCCCCGTACATCTGCACCATCATGTCGAAAACCCAAACCGTGGGGGCGTTGAGGACGTACCGGACGAAAACCTCATAGGCCACCGAAAGGGTCAGAATCAGAATACACCAGCCAAAGGTGCGCCCGATCCAGATGCTGAGTTGTTCGATGGCGTGAATAACGGATATCACGGTCGGGTCTCCCGCCTCTTGCCCTTACGATACTAAGGGGACAGCCCTTCGGCTGTCCCCTTATATTATCTTTCGATGATGTGATCTAGGCCATGGACTCATTAACACGTAGCCAAATTCGTATGGCGGCCAACTTTATCATGGCAAGGTAGTTGTCGGCATGTTTTTCGAAACGTGTCGCAACACGTCGGAAGTGCTTGATCTTGTTAAAGAAGCGTTCGACGTGGTTGCGTTCCTTGTAGAGGATCTTGGAGAAGCAATGGCGAACCTTGCGGTTGACCTTGTCAGGAATGTTCGGTGCCGCGCCCTGATCCTCGATCCGGTCTCTGATCCAATCCGCGTCGTAAGCCTTGTCGCCGAGAACGATGTCTCCGTCGGTGAGGTCGGTCAACAGCATCGTCGCGCCGTTGGCGTCATGGGTCTGGCCGGGGGTCAGCGCCAGTTTGATTGGAAGCCCCCGCGCATCGGTGAGGGCATGGACCTTGGTGGTCAGTCCTCCTCGCGAGCGGCCCATACAATGAACTCGGTCGTTTTTTTTACATTGGCGGCGTGCTGATGAACGCGCACCACGGAACTATCGATCATCTGGATATCGCCGTCGTAGGCCTCGGAAACCGCGTCCAT
>JASLLZ010000026.1 GCA_030746775.1 Rhodospirillales bacterium
TTAGGAAGCATTTGGGCTAGTTATCTGGGACAGCCCCAAAAATTATTTTTATTCCAGTATATCGAATAAGGTCGTTTTCTTTCCAAGCATGATATCGGCGCCGCACCCAGGCCATTTTTTGCGCTGCACAATTTTTTCGATTGGCAAGATCGAGCTAAAACCCGGGCCGGGAAAGGCTATGCGAGGTTCGTCTATCGGCCTTGATAGGGAAGTCGATGGTGATCGCGACTCGGCGACCAGGGGCAGTCAAGCGCCGTCGTGCGCCGCTTCGCTGAGCGCGGTCAAGGTGGTCCGCGTGCTCGCCACCTCGGGGTCCACGCGCAGTTCGATCACCGCCACCTTGCCCGCGGCCACGGCGCGTTCGAAGGCCGGCTTGAACTGCGCCGTCTCCTCCACCGTCTCGCCGTGGGCGCCGTGGCAGCGCGCCAGGGCGGCGTAGCCCGGGTTGACCAGATCGGTGCCGATGGTCCGTCCGGGATGGCGGCGTTCCTGATGCACCCGGATGGTGCCGAACATAGCGTTGTTGAAGACGATCAGGACGGGCGCCGCGCCGTATTGGACGGCGGTCGCCAGCTCCTGCCCCGTCATGCCCCAACCACCGTCGCCGATGCACCCGACAACCATGCGGTCTGGTGCTACGATCTTGGCTACCACCGCCGCTGGCACCCCATAGCCCATGGCGCCGACCGCGGCCGGGGAAAGAATGCGCCGGCCGCCGCCGTATTGCAGAAACTGGCGCGGCCAACCGCTGAAATTGCCGGCATCGAGGGTCACGATGGCATCAGGCGTCAGGAGCTCGCCCAACTGAACCATGACCTGGCCCAGATCAAGGGCGCCTTCGTATTCCGGCGGAATCAGGCTCGATTGGTAGTCACGGCGCGCCTCGGCCGTCGCGGCGCGCCAGCCACCGCCGTCAACGGGTTCCATCTCAAGGGCGGCGGCGACGAACTCGGCGACAGCGGCGTGGATGGCCAGTTCCGTTTCATGAACGCGGCCCAGCACCGCCGCGTCCTGGTGGACGTGGACCAAGGTCTGTTTAGGACGCGGCGCCTCTATAAGGGCAAAGTTTTGGGTCGTCGAGGAATTGAGGCGTGTCCCAACCGCGATGATCAGGTCGGCCTCCATGACCCGTTTCTCCAAACGTGGATCGGGATCGTTACCCACTTCACCGACGAAATTGGGGTGCGCGTTGTCAAAGATGTCATGGCGGCGGAAGGCGCAACAAACCGGCAAGTCATTGGCTTCGGCAAAGGCGGCAATGCCGTGGCGCGTGGCGCGGTTCCAGCCCCGCCCGCCAATCATCACCAGGGGCCGCTCTGCGCCTTCCAACAGGTCGCGCAGACGCTCCATCTCGTCCGCCTTGGGCCGGACACCGGCCACGGCGATGGGCGGCACGTCGGCCACCGCGCTGGTTTCCACCGATACGTCCACCGGCAGGGCGACGACGACCGGACCGGGACGTCCCGACCGCGCCACGTGGAAGGCGCGCGCCATGACGTCCGGGATCTCGTCGATGGTTTTTATCTCCGTCGACCATTTGGCCAAGGGAGAGAACATCGCCTCCAGGTCCACCTCTTGCTGCATCTCGCGGCCCTTGAAGGGACGCGGTACCTGGCCCACCACCATCACCATGGGGGTCGAATCCTGATAGGCCGAATGGATGGCGATGCTGGCGTTACACGCACCGGGTCCGCGGGTGACGAGGCACACGCCCGGCTGCCCGGTCAGCTTGCCGTAGGCCTCGGCCATAAAGCCGGCGCCGCCCTCGTGGCGGGCGCTGATCAGCGAGACCTCGTTGGAAACGTCGTAAAGAGCGTCGAGCACTTCCAGATAGCTTTCGCCGGGAACGCAGAATATCCGGTCGACCCCGTGACCGCGCAGGGCATCGACGACCAGCCGGCCGCCGCTGCGGGCCTTGTTTCGCTTGGACATGGACAACTCCCAAAGGTACGTTTCTTGTCGCTTCTCGTAGCTCCGACTGTGACACAAATTAAAAGGCGGTGAAACACCCATTGCCTCGGAGTAGCGGCGATGAACGAAGAAACCGACAGGTCCACCCACTCCGCGCCGGCACGGCCCAAGAGACGCCGATACTGGCATTGGAGCGATCCCGTCCCGCTGTGCCTGGTGGGTGCAACGATAGTCGGCTCGGTGATCGTCTCGTGGATCATCGGCACCATTGATTTCTTTTATATCATCACCCTGCCGCTGGCGGTGACGGCCTTGTTCACGCACTGGTTCCGCTGTTGGACCCCGGTCATGGCGGTAGCCATTTCCTATCTGTATTTCATGCTCTTCTGGTTGGTCGGCGCCCTCGGCGACCTGGCCGACAGAACCTTCGCCCAAGCGCTCAGCCAGGCCTTGGGCATCGACCACACCGTGGTCCGATTCGGCGCCTACATCGGGGTCTGGATCGGGTTCGTCATGGCCTGCGAGGCGAGCCTGAACAAGCTCACCGGAAAAAAGAACAGCGACCCGACGGTTCCCCTCCCCCTGGAGTAGCGGCGACGGCGGCGAGCGTGGCGCCGCCTCAGACTTCCGGTTAGAGCATTTTCCGTTCACATGCCTTCACCGAAAATCCCCTGACTCCTTGTTATAACGGCCAATACGTCGTCGCGGATGTAACCATCCGCTCGGGATTCGCTCTAGCCGCGCGTCCGCTCGCGGCGGAAGATGTAGAGGCCGCTCAAGGTGATGACGGCGGCGCCGATGACGGTCCAGCGGTCGGGCAGGTCGCCGAAGACGACGAAGCCGAAGAGCACGGCCCAAACCAGGCTTGTATAGCCGAAAGGCGTGACGGCGGCCGCCGGCGCCGCTTCGTAGGCCTTGACCAAGGCCGAGTGAGCGGCGCCGCTGGACGCCCCCAGCGCCCCCATCATGAGCCAGCCCTGAAGATCAGGCTGGTGCCAGAAAAAGGGCACCGCGGCCGAGGTTGCCGCGAAACCGACCAGGGGCGTGTAGACGACCGTGATGACGGCGCGGTCGAAGCGACTGAGAAAGCGCGTCGCAATTTGGTAAACCGCGTTGATGGAGGCCGCGGCAAGGGCCAGGAAAATAGCCCAGTGCATGACGCCCGTGCCCGGCCGGATAATGATCAGCGCCCCGATCAGGCCGGCGGCGACACTCAGCCAGCGGCGCCAGCCCACCGCCTCGCCGAGCAGCGGGACGGCAAGGGCGGTGACGAAGATCGGATTGACGATGAAGACCGCGTTGGCGTCGGCGATGGGAATGAACCGAAGGGCGTAAAAGAACATTCCCGTCGAAACCAATGTAAGCGCCGAGCGCGCGAGCTGCATGCCGGGTCGCCGCGACCGCATGGCGCCGGGCAAGCGGCGGCCCAGAAAGAGGGCCACCAGGACGACGTGGAAAGCATAGCGCGCCCACAGGATCTGCGGCATCGAATAGGTGGCGGACAGATACTTGACCAAAGTGTCCGAACCAACCCAAAGCAGGGTCGCCAGCAGCATCCAGAGGATGCCTCTCAGACCGGATTCCGTTGTCGAGGGGTTGGTCGCCGTCATGGCCCGTCAATGGGTTGGTCGTGAAAAAGTCCCTCTCCCATGATAGGCAATCGGCGCTGGCGCCGGAATCCTTTTCCGATAGGATGGAAACAACTGCAACGGACAAGGCGGGCACCATGACCGAAAGATCGGGTAAAAGGATCGCACTTCTTGGTTTCGAGTTGGAGAGCAACCGCTTCGCCCCTGTCGTCGGTCATTCGGAATTCGCTGGCAAACTCATTCTCAAGGGCGCCGACATGATGGCCGACCTGGCGACCGAGAATCCCCGCTCGCCCGGCACCCTGGTCGGCTTCGCCCGCGCCATGGACGAGATGGGGCCGTGGACGCCGGTGCCCTTGATGGTCGCCGTGGCCGGGGCGGCCGGCGCCGTCGAGCACGCCTATTACGAGGAGGTCAAGGACGAGATGCTGCGCCGTCTGGAGGCCGAGATGCCCGTCGACGGCGTCTATTTCTGCGAACACGGCGCCGCCGTCACGACCGAAATCAGCGACCCCGACGGCGAGTTGTTCGCCGCCGTCCGCGCCCTGGTCGGGCCGGATGCGGCGATGGTCTCGACCCTTGATCTGCACGCCAACGTCTCCGACAAAATGGTCGAGAGCACGGACGTCCTGGTCGCCTACCTCACCAACCCTCACGTCGATCATTTCGAGCGCGGCACCGAAGCGGCGCGCGCCATGGTCGAGCTGATGGCCGGCCTCAAGACCGAAACGGCGTTCATCCGGCTTCCCCTGCAAGCCCCGCAAGTTACTCAACTGACCGCCACCGGACCCTATGGCGAGGTCATCGACATCGGCCAGGACCGCCTCGACGAGACCATCCTCAACGTTTCCATCTGTTCCGGCTTCACCTATGGCGATACGCCCGAGAACGGCATGGCGTTTATCGTCACGGCGCGCGGCGACGAGGGACGGGCGCGGCGCCTGTGCCGCGAGCTGGCGGAACACGCCTGGGGCCAGCGTCACCGCTTCGTCCCTCGCCTGACCTCGCTCGATGAGTGCATCCGGCGCGCCGTCGAGGTCGGCAACGACGAGACGCTGTCGCCCATCATCATCGCCGACGTCGCCGACAACCCGGGCGCCGGTAGCCGCGGCAACACGACCTGGCTTCTTAGCGGATTGCACGAGGCCGGCGCGGTCGGCGTTATCCTCGGCGTCTTTTTCGATGCCGCCCTGGCCGCCGAGGCCCACGCGCTCGGCGTCGGAAAGACCTTCGCCGCGCGCTTCAACCGCGACGAGGCGAGCCCCTATTCCAAGCCCTTCGAAGCGGAGGCCAAAGTGTGCGCCCTGTCTTCGGGCGATCTCGTCGGACGGCCGGGCGGCTCGGTCGCCGGGCGCACGATTCAACTTGGCCCGACGGCGGCACTCGAGCTCGGCGGTGTCACCGTGGTCGTCGTCTCAAATCGCGTTCAGTGTTTCGACAGCGGCTTTTTCGAGACCTTCGGCGTCGACGTCGAGGCGGCCCGCACCGTCGTCGTCAAATCGCGCGGCCACTTCCGCGCCGGCTTTGCCCATCTGTTCACCCCCGACCAGATCCTGGAGGCCGATACCCCGGGCCTGAGTTCGCCCAACCTTGCCAACTTCACCTTTAGCGGCTATCGGCGGCCTATCTTCCCGCTCGATGCCGAGACGGCCTGGCAGCCGCCGGACTGGTAGAACGGAACGGCCGTTAGGTTTTTTCCGTTTGCTCGGGATTTGCTCTAGGAAAGCGCCCGGCGCAAGACCCGGGTCAGGGGAATAATGATCAGCACCACCCCTCCCATGATGGCCAGGGTCACCGGGACGCCGGCGAAATCGCTGACCATGCCGTAGATAATCGGCGCGGCGATGCTCGACACACTGCCCACCGTGTAAAAAAGGCCGAAGGCGCGCGCCCGGCGCGCGGGCTCGACCAACTCGGCGACGGTGCCGTAGAGGACCGACGACGTTCCGTTGAGCGCGGCGCCGATCAACGGCAAAACGACCAGGGCGGGACCCAGCGGCAGGGCAAGAAGCAGCACGATCCCGCAACCGGTCAGTCCTTCGGTCAAGACGACGGCGCGCACAATGCCCAGGCGCCCGGCAAGGAAGCCGCAAAGGAACTTGCCCAGCGCCCCGCCGGCGAAGACCAAGCTCAACGCCAGGCCCACCGTCTGCACCGACGCCCCCCGGTCGGCGAGCAGAAATGGCGCGAAAGTGAGGAATCCGGCGCGCGTCGAATCGTCGATGACCATGATCGCCGATAATGCCCCGAAGCCGCGCCGGTCGCGGATGCCCCAACCGCCGGGCCGCGATGTCGAGGTCTCTGCTTGTCGACCGGCGATGGGCCGCCCGCCACTGCCCAACAGACCAAGGGCGACGAAGACAGCCAGGGCAACGGCCAATCCAACCACGCCATAGCCCGTCGTGGCCCAGCGCCAATCGAAGCTGACCAGGACCACCGCGGCGACAGCCGGAAAGGCCAACTTGCCGAGATCGCCGGAGAAGTTATAGATGCCGAGGGCGCCGCGCCTGGCCCCGCCTTCATAGGCCCGCGATACCAGCGAAGAGCACAAGGGATGTTGAACGCTGGAGCCGACACCGACGGCGAACAACAACAGGCCGAGGGCGGCGAGGCCGGCTGCGCCGCCAAGCGCCATGTATGCCAAGCCGGCAACGGCGGTGCCGACGGCCAGCAGGCTGCGTTCGCCGAAGCGTTCCGCGAACAGCCCCGCCGGCACCTGAAATCCGGCCATGCCGGCAACGAAAGACGATTTCAAGATGCCGACCTGGAAAAGCGATAGGCCGAACTCGGCCCGCCACACCGGCAGGAACAAATAAAGGGCGGCGCTGAAGCCATCGTGGAGCACGTGAGCCAAGCTGCAGGTCGCCAGTGTTCCCGGCCGCCGCCACTCTCTGTTGAGTGGGCGTTCCGCCATAACGGCTCCCTCATTGCCGATGCAGCCATCAAGATGCCACGTTCGCGTCAGGCCGTGAACCGATCGGTTGGGTAAATCGTGTTAGATTGGGCGCGACCACCACCCCGCGGAGGAGATCGGTCGATGGACAAACCGGGTGTGTTCGCCTTCCCGGCCCTGGAAAGGGTCATCACCGGAACGCCCGCCGCCGAGGCGTTATCCGCCGAGGTCAAGCGCCTGGGCGGCACGTCGGCGTTCATCCTGGCCAGCCGCACCCTCAACCGCGAAACGTCCGTGGTCGAGGACCTGCGCCGCGCCCTCGGCCGGTGCTGCGTCGGCCTGGACGACGCCATCCCCGCCCACACGCCGCGCGACCGGGTCGTCGCCGCCGCCAACGCGGCCCGCGCCGCCGGGGCCGACATCATCGTGACGATCGGCGGCAGTACGCTGGCCGACGCCGGGAAAATGGTCAAACTGTGCCTGGCCAACGACGTCCGCGAATTCGAAGACCTGGAACCCCTGCGCCGGGTGATCCACGCCGACGGGTGCCAGGACGTGCCCGCGATGGCGGCCCCCGACATGCCATCGATCCACTTGCCGACAACCCTGTCGGGGGCCGAATTCCATCACTCCGCCGGTTGCACCAATCCCCGGCTCGACCGCAAGGAAGGCTTCACCCACGCCAAGATGATTCCGCAATGCGTGATACTCGATCCCGCCATCACCCGCCACACGCCCGAATGGCTGTGGCTGTCGACCGGCATCCGCGCCGTCGACCACGCGGTCGAGGGGCTGTGCTCGGTCAGCCCCCATCCGATCAGCGACGGCCTGGCGATCCACGCGCTGCGCCTACTGCCCGGGGCGCTCAAGCGATGCAAGGCGTCGGCCGATGATCTGAATGCCCGCTTCGACTGCCAGATCGGCATGTGGGCATCCATGATGCGCAGCTTTGCCGATGTGCCCTTCGGCGCCAGCCACGGCATCGGCCACGTCCTCGGCGGCACCGCCAAGGTGCCTCACGGCCTGACCTCTTGCATCCTTTTGCCCCACGTTTTGCGCTACAACAAAACGGTCAACGCCGGGCGCCAGGCCCTGGTCAGCCAGGCCATGGGCGATGCCGCCATCGACGCCGCCGACGTGGTGGCCGCCCTTATCGAAAACCTTGGATTGCCTTCGCGTCTGCGCGACGTCGGCGTCGGGCGCCGGGACTTCTCGGTGATCGCCGAAAACGCCATGCACGATCACGCCGTCCACGCCAATCCGCGCAAGATCAACGGCCCCGACGACGTGCTGAATATCCTTGAGATGGCCTGGTAGCCGACGATCGCAGCGGACGCTCAGGACCCCGGGCTTTCGTCGCACTTCGGATAAAAGCGGCGTGATTCGGCCATCATGAACCCCTGGGCCGCCGAGCGGTCCCGCCACTTCTTCTCTTCGACGTCGCTTTGGGGCACGCCCAGGCCCTTGCGGTACATCTCCCCGATCTTGGCCTGGGCGTCGCCGTCTCCCGCTTCGGCGGCAAGGAGATACCATTTCGCGGCCACAACATAGTCCCGCGGCACACCGCCTTCGTCCGTCTCGTACATGGTTCCGACCAGGAACTGGGCTTCGACGCAGCCGCTCTCGGCCAGCGGCTTGTATTCCTTGATTGCGGTGGCGTAGTCCCCCCGGTAATAGGCGACGGCGCCGGTTTCCCAGTTCCACCACAGCGCCACCCCGCCGATACCGGCGAGCACGGCGACAAAGATGAGGAAGCGGAGAAGGAGTCCCGCCATTTGCTTCAACATGATGGCGGATCATGCGCGATTGTCGCGCTCCGATCAATCATTCCCTTTGGAACGTTGGCCGCCGCCCCTGACCCGGTGCTGGCAAACGCCACGAAAAAAAGCCCCCGCTCGGTCGGAGCGGGGGCGCTTGGAGTCGATTGTTTCGCTTTAAAATTTCATTTCCGGCGGAACGGCTTTAGGATCGAGGCCTGCATTGGCGATCGATTCGAGAATGAACTTCTTGGCTTGGCCGCTATTGCGCGAAGCCCAGGCCCATCCCTGCATGAAAGCATAGAAACGGCCGTCACCGTCCCTACGGGTTCCACCGCCGGACGGCAGACTCTGAATCGGCGTTGGAATGACCATCGGGCTGGCGAAGTCCGGATTCTTCTTGATCGCGTTGAGACCGGCAAGGACCGAGGTGCCGAGCGCGTGGGCGCGGCCCGCCTGAACGGCGAGGATCGATTCGGGCGAGTTTTTCATCGCCAGAACCGTTGCCTTGGGGGATAGCTTGCGGATGGCGTCCTCGTCCGTCGTTCCCATGTTGACGGCGACCTTGATCTTGGGGTCGCTGTAGGACTCCCACGTCTTGCCCGGATCGAAGCCCTTGGCGTTGATATAGACGTGGGCCAGGGCATAGAGCGGGCCGTACATGGATATCGCCTTCTTGCGCTTCTCGGTGATGCTCATGCCGAAGAAGCCGTCCATCCGGTTAGCCTGAATATCGAGGACAACCGTGGCCCAGGTGGTGGGTACGTATTCGACCTTGACGCTCCTGCCTAGAGCGTTGGGGTTTTCCAAGGCCTTCGCCACATTGCGGCCCATCTCGATGGAAAAGCCTTCCCACTTTTCGCTGCCTTTCTCCTGCCACATGTAGGGAGCGCGGCCGGGCATGACGCCGATGCGGTAGACGCCGGTCTTCGAAATCTGATCCCAGGTGTTGTCGGCGGCCATCGCCGGGGTGAAGGCCGCGGCGGACGCCCAGGCGAGGACGGTCATGATGGTGAACGGAATTCTCAAACGCATTGCTTCCTCCTTGGTTAGTTTAGGCGGGCCAAAGATTATTGCTGTTATTGTCGATCCTTAACGACCGAGATGGATGCGCTCCTCTTGGGTTTCGCGTCCCAACTCGGCTGGGGGTGGCGTCGCCACTTACCGTAGCAAGGCCCCGCGATTACCCGATCTATCCTTATCGGTTTCGCATCCAACTCCAATCGTGACCATGTTGCGCATAAAAAGCAATCGCTAGGAATTGTATTCCGGCCCTGGGTGGTATGGAAACTGCCCTAGGTTTCGGACAACATGTCATGATCCCGGGGATGGTGGGTTAGGACCTCGCAACCGTCCGCCGTCACCCGCAGCATATCTTCGGGCCGGCTGGCGCCGACGCCGGGTACGAACAGTCCGGGTTCGAGCGCCAGAACCATGTCGCGGGCCAGCACGTCGGGAGATGCCGGCGCAATCAGGGGCGGTTCGTGAAGGCTGAGACCGATGCCGTGGCCGACGAACGGGATTGCCATCCATTGGTCGAGGTCCCGTGCCGCCGCCACGTCCCGGCAGACGCGCCAAAGCCGCTGCGCCTCGATGCCGTCCCGAACGGCGGCCAGGCCCGCTTCCAACATTCGCTGGCCGACCTCCATGAGGATACGCTGTTCAGCACTCGGCGGGCCGATCACGATGCTGCGGTTGGTATCCGACACATAGCCCTGATAGACGCAGCCGATGTCGATCTGCACGCAATCTCCCTTGGCCAGGCGGCGCGGCGTGAGCAAGGGAAAGAGAGCGGCCGCGTGGGGACCGGAGCGGATGGTCATGTGATTGACGAACTCGGCGCCCGCATCCAGCATAGCGGCCGAGGACCGTGCGCCGATCTCGATCTCGCTGACCCCTTCCAGCGCCGCCTCGATGGCGGCGGCGACGCCAAGATCGGCGATGTGGGCGGCCTGGCGAAGGATGGCGATCTCCTCGGCAAACTTAATCGCGGTAACGCCGCGCAAGACCGGCGAGGCATCGACGAGGCGAACCTTGGGCAAGCGCTCGCCGAGGGCGGCGGCAAATCCGTGGGGCATGAATTCAAACTCGACGCCGACGCATTCGCCGGTCAGCCCAAGCGCCGCCACGAGATCGGCCAGGGCCGCGACCTTATCCGCTTGCGACAGGGGATATTCGATCACCCGCTCGGCGGCACAGTCCTCGGTCGCCGGCACGATATGGCGCGGCACCATCAGGATCGGACCATCATCCAGGGTCATGACGACGGCATGGGCCGGGGCAAGCTGCGTCGCCGAGTGGTAGCGCTGGTAACCGGTCAGGTAACGGGTGCGGCCGTTCTCGCACAGCACGATCCCGGCGATGCCGTCGGCACGCATGGCGTCGCGGATGCGATCGCGCTTGCGCTCGGCCAGGTCCTTGCCGGGGTGCGGGATTGGCGTGGCATGGGATGATACTGACGGCACGCGCCGGTCTCCGTTCCAGTTAGAGCACTTTCCGTTCACATGCTTTCACCGAAAATGCTCTAGCGGCGCCGAGCACGCGCCGGGCGAGTTGGCGTTGCGCTCAGCCGGATGCCCTTTTTACGGCCGCGGGCTTGACGATGGCCGGCTTGTCCCCGCCGGCTCGGGCATGGACGATCTGACCGACGGGCGCCGGTTGATCGAACAACCCCCAGGCGCTTATGTCTTCTTCGGGCGGTGCCTCGCTGCCCCATTTGCGACTCGGGTACCAGCCCAGACGCCGCGCCGTATCGGCCAGGAACTCACCGTACTTGAAGGCCGCCTGCAGGGCGCCGATCACCGGCACGCCAAGCTCTTCTTGCATCTGCAGGGGGAAATCGTAGAGCGCCCCGCAGCCCAGGATCAGGACCTCGGCGCCGTCCTCTTCGACGCAGCGCCGGCCGACGTCCATGAGGCGCTGGCGGGCCTCGGCGTGGCTGTTGAAGTCAAGCACGCCCAAGTCCACCGGCCGCATGGAGGCCAGGGCGTGGTCCTGGCCGTAAAGTCGGACGGCTTCGCTCATTTTTGGAATCCACTTGCGCCGCCCGACCAGGATCGAAAACGTGTTGCCCAGTTGCGACGCGATGGCCAGGGCCGATTGGCACGGCGCCGTGACCACGGTGCGACCCGAAATCTCGCGCGCCTCGCGCAATCCCAGGTCATAGAAGCACGTAATGACGATGGCGTCATACTTGCCGGCCGCGTCGCGCACGATCCTCACGATGTCGGGCAAGGCCAATGCCTCGTAGGAATGGTACTCGACGTGGCGCGGCCCGTCGGCGGAAAGAGAGACGAAGTCGATCTCCGTTTCCGGGCGCGCCATGCTCGCCAACAGGTCGGCGCGTTGTTGGTTGTCGACGGCGCCGCCGATGGGGGTGATACAAAGGATGCGCATGGCGGTCACTCCCGGCTGTTGTAACTCGCTCGGATGATAGCAGGACCGCGGTCCGCCGCCTAGGCGGCTCGCGCGGCGTCGAACAGAACCGTCTCCACCTCGGCGCGGAAAACCGACGCGGAGTCCGATGCATAACTGTTGGTCTGCACAGCCACCGCGAGGTCCTCGTCAAGGTCGTATCCGACAATACCGACGAACCCCGGAGTCGAGCCGCGGTGGCCGAACAGGCGCCGGCCGCCTTGGCTGAACACCATCACGCCGAGGCCATGGTGGCTCATCGAGGAATCGTGAAAGACGCCCTCCACCAGCTCCGTCCGCAATGCTTCGGTTAAGGCGCTACCTACCACTTCGCCGGTAAACAGGGCACGCGCCCAACGCGTCAGATCGCTGACCGTCGAGACCATGTCGCCGCCCGACCACAGATGGTTGGGTGGCACCCGATGGGTAACGTCGCGGACCCCCGAATCGTCGTGCAGATAACCCCGCGCCAAGCGCGGCGGCGGCGGCCCGCGCCAGCCGCTTGCCAGGGTGTCGGCCAGGCCCAATGGGGCAAGCAACCGCCTTTCCATAAGGCCGCTAAGCTCTTCCCCCGTTTCCAGTTCGACAATATGGGCTAAGACACGCGAACCCACGTTGGCGTATTCGAAGGGCCCGCCCGGTGCCTTTGCCGGCGTCCGCTCATAGGCGTGATCGATATAGACGGTGCGCGGCAGATCGGCGTCGGCGGGCGGATAATCGTCGGGATCGTATATGCTGTATACCGGCAGGCCGCCGGTCTGGTTGAGTATCTGGCGCAGGGATACCGAATCGGCGAAGGGCCGTTCCGGCAGCCAGCGCGCCAGGTGGTCGTCGAGCCCCAAGCATCCCTCCTCGACCAATTGCAGCACCAAGGCGGCGACGAAGGTCTTGGTGATGCTGGCGATGCGAAACTGCGCGTCGGGTTCGAGAGAAAGCGCTGCCTCGCGGTCGGCTTGGCTGCGCGCCAGCGCCGCCACCTCGTGTTCGCCGCGGCGGATACCGAGGGCGCAACCGACCAAACCCTTGCCGACGGCGGCGTCGAGAACGGCCTCGAAGGAACGGGGTCTAGTCATCTTGCGTTCCGACACCATAGACGTCCCGCGCCACCTCGGCGGTAATGAAGCCATCGCGCAGGTCGTCGCGAACCCTGTCCGGATCGCGCTTCGCCGGATCGCCCCAGCCGCCGCCGGTGGCCGTTGCCAGGCGGATCAGGTCACCCTTGTGGATGGCGATCCGCGAAATTTTGCCGTAGATCTCCTGCGAGCCGTCGCGGCGGATCACCTTGACGTAGCTGCACGAGCCGTCGGCGCCGCCGGCGACGCCCCAGGGCGGGTACTTGTGACGTCCGACCCCGGCGGCCAGCAGGATCCCGTCGCTGGTCGCGCGGTAGTCGAGATAGACCCCGTTGCCGCCGCGGAACTGACCGTGCCCACCCGGTTCGGTGTGGAAGGCGTGGCGCTCCACCTCGACGCCGTAGCGGGCCTCGGTGATCTCGATGGGAATGTTGAAGGTCTGCCCGTTGGCGGCGCAGAACTGGCCGCGTCCGCCGTCGTGGTCGATCTCCGCCCCCCAGCCGCCGACGAAGGGGCCAAAGATATACCAAAATTCCCCCGTCTCGGGATCGGTGCCCGACACCCCGATGGAGGCGGTGGAGGCAAGATTGCCCGCTGACAGGCGTTCCGGCAGGTGCGGCGCCAAGGCCTTCCAGATGATATCGAGGGCCATGATGGCGGATTCGTAATGGGTCGACGTCGGAGCCGGCGGCAGGGCGGTGAAGATCGTATCCGGCGGACAGATCACCTTGAGCGGCCGATACATGCCGCCGTTGGTGGCGACGTTGGGCACCGTCACCGCCCGGTAGACGGCGCGGGCGCGCGACGCCAGGTTGACGTAGGTGCAGTTGATCGAGCCCGGCACCCGGGGATGGCTGCCGGTGAAATCGCAGATGAACTCGTCGTCGGTGATGGTGACCGCGCACTTGACCTCGAAGGGGCCATTGCCGAGGCCGTCGGCGTCCAGGAAGTCGGACGCCGTGAACGTGCCCTTGGGCAGCTTGGCGATTTCGCTGCGCGCCATGGTCTCGCCGTAGTCCAACAGATTGTCCATGGCGGCAAGCACGACGTCGCGGCCGTACTTGCCGATCAGGGTCTTGAGCCGCCGTTCGCCCATGCGCAGGGCCGAGACGCCGGCCCACATGTCGCCGATCGACATGTCGGGCAGGCGCACGTTGGCGCGGATCATTTCGATCAGGGCCTCGTTCATGTGCCCCTTTTCGCTCAGTTTGACGCAGGGAAAGTGCAGGCCCTCTTGGTAGATATCGGTGGAATTGGTGGTGACACTGCCCGGGTCCATGCCGCCGACCTCGGACCAGTGGGCCTTGTTGACCACGTAGCCGACGATGACCTCGCCGTCATACACCGGCATCACCAAGGAGATGTCGGACAGGTGGCTGCCGCCGCCCTCGTAGGGCGTGTTGAGGATGACGATGTCGTCGGCATCCAGGTTTCCGGCCCGGGTGAACTTGGCGATCACGTCCTTCACCGCCATGTCGAGGGTGCCCAGAAAGCCGGTCACCCCATTGCCCATGGCGACGATCTCGCCGTCGGCGTCGGTGGCGCCGACGGCGAAGTCCAGAGTCTCGAAGATAAGCGGGCTGTGGGCCGTGCGCTGCAAGATGGTGAACATCTCGTCGCCCATCGCCTGCAAGGCCATCTGGATCACTTCGATGGTGAAATAATCGCCGTCCTTGCCCTGGGTGGCCATCCTACCCTCCGGTCCTGATGATGACATTGTCGAAGCCGTCGACCTCGGCCCGCTGGCCGGGCCAAATCAGGGCGCCCGTGCCGCGTTCCTCGGCAATGGCGGGTCCCTCCAACGCCATGCCGGGGCGCAGACGGGCGCGCTCGTAGACCGGCGTCTCATGCACCCCGGCCTCGCCGAAGTCGATGCGGCGGCGGCCGATTCGCGCCTCGTCGAGCGGCGCCGTCTTTGTCGTGCGCTGGGCGATCGGCGGCTTGGCGATGATGCGATAGGCGGTCAGGTGAAAATTGACCAGCTCCGCCGGGACCTCAAGGCGAATGCGGTAGAGGCGGTCGTGGACGTCGCGGAACCGTTCGATCCATTCGGCGATCGCCGCCTCGTCCACCGGCCCACCGGGCAAGGAGACCTTGACGGTGTGCTCCTGGCCCCGGTAGCGCATGTCGGCGGCGCGCTCCAGGACGAGACCGCCGCCATTCGCCGCATCGGTCGAGAAGCCATGGCGGGCCTCGTCCTCCAGCGCCTCGATGGCGCCTTGAAGGTGTTGGGGATCGGCATCGTCGAGACGGGCGGTGCCGGTCTGGATGTAATCGCGGCGCAAGTCCGTTTGCAACATGCCCCAGGCCGAGAAGACCGCCGCGTTGGCGGGGATGATCACCTCGGGGACGTTGAGGGCCGTGGCCAGGGTGGCGCCGTGCAGCGGCCCGCCGCCGCCGTAGACGACAAGGGCGAAGTCGCGCGGGTCGTGGCCGCGGTTGATGGATACCAGTTTCAGCGCGTTTTCCATGTTGACGTCGGCGATGCGCAGCACCCCGTGGGCCATCTCGTCGGCCGACACGCCGACTTGGGCGCCAAGTTCGCCATAGACGCGCCCGGCCGCCTCCACGTCGGCGCCGCCCTCGCGGCCGAGAACGTTGCCGCCGTCGATGCGTCCGGTCAAAACGTGGGCATCGGTCACCGTCGGCTCAACGCCGCCACGGCCATAGACGACCGGGCCGGGATTGGCGCCGGCGCTGCGCGGACCGACGAACAGGCGCCCGCCTTCGTCGATCCAGGCGATGCTGCCGCCGCCGGTGCCGATCTCGACGATGTCGATGACCGGCGTCTTGATCGGATAGCCGGGATTTTCCCGGTCGGCCTCGACGTGATAATCGGTGGTGATTGCCGGCTTGCCGCCCTCGATCAGAGAGCACTTGGCCGTCGTGCCGCCGATGTCGAGGGCGATGACGTTGGGCCGTCCCATGGCCTGGGCCAGGGCCGCCGCCCCAAGGACGCCGCTGGCCGGTCCCGATTCCAAGATGGCAATGGGGTTGGCGCGGGCGTCGGGGACCGTCGTCACGCCGCCGTTGGACTGCATGATGTAGGGCGGCCGGTTCATGCCGTCGGCCTGCAGCCTGCTTTCCAGCGTCGACAGGTAGCGGTCGGCCACCGGCGAGACGTAAGCCGACAGCACGGCCGTGTTGGTGCGTTCGTATTCGCGCCATTCGCGCGTCGTCTGGTGAGAAGCGACCACGGGCACCTCGGGCCATAGGCCCGCGAGGGCGTCCAGCGCGGCGACTTCGTTGGCCGGGTTGGCATAGGCGTGCAGGAAACTTACCGCCAGGGCCTCCACGCCCTCGTCCTGGAAAAAGGCGACCAGGCCGGCCAGCGCGTCGACATCAAGGGGGCGCAACACCTCGCCCCGATGATTGGTGCGCTCTTCCACCTCAAGGCGCAGGTAGCGCGGCACGAAGGGCGGCGGCTTGCGGAAACGGAAGTTAAAGAGATCGGGCCGGTTGCCGCGCGCGATCTCCAGGACATCGCGGAATCCGGCCGTCGTGATCAGGCCCGTCCTGGCCCCCTTGCGCTCGGCGATGGCGTTGATGACGACTGTCGTTCCGTGGGCGAAGAAGCCGATTTCCTTGGGCCTCAGGTTGACGCCGTCGATGGCCGTCATCACGCCCGCCGTCAGGTCCTCGGGCACGGTGTCGCATTTCCAATTCGTCACTTGGCTGACGGTGTCGGTCTTTTCATCGTGCTCGTAGTAGACGATGTCGGTGAAGGTTCCGCCGATGTCGGTCGCAACGCGAATCATTCAGGGCTCCGTTTCAGATGGTTCCTAGCCGGGATTGTGGCACGCCGACAAGTGTTCGGAGTCTTCGTCCCCCAAGATCGGCAGCTTGCTCTTGCACGTGTCGAGGACGTAGGGACAGCGCGGAAAGAAGGCGCAGCCGACCTCGGAGACCCGATCGCTGCCCGCCATTTCCTTGTCCCACGACCAGTCCGGTTTGATCCTTTCTTCGTCTTCGCTCACCACCGGAATGGAAGACAGCAGCATCTGGGTATAGCGGTGGCGCGGCGCGGCGAACACGGATTCCGTCGCGCCCCTCTCCACCACGCGGCCGCGATACAGCACCGCGACCCGGGTCGAGATGTTGCGCACGACGCTAAGGTCGTGGGTGATGAAAAGATACGTCAGGGAAAAGCGTTGCTGCAGTTCGACCAAAAGTTCCAGAACCCGCGCCTGCACCGACACGTCAAGCGACGAGGTGGGTTCGTCGAGGACGATGCAGTCGGGTTCGGCGGCCAGGGCCCGCGCCAGGGCGACCCTTTGGCGCTGGCCGCCGGAAAGAGCCCCCGGATAGCGGTCCAGATAGTCCGGCGACAGGCCGACGATGCGCAGCAGCTCGGCGGCGCGCTCGCGGATCTCGCCGCGCGGCACCAGATTGTGGACAGCCAGGGGCAGGGAAACACTCTTGTAGATTGTGCGCTTGGGGTTAAGCGTCGACATCGGGTTTTGTTGCACGACCTGCAGACAGCGCCGCAGTTCCCGGCCCCGCTTGGCCGGCATCTCGCGGTCCTGGAAACGGATGACGCCGGCGCTCGGCGGCTCGATACCAAGCAACAAGTTGCCCAGTGTCGTCTTGCCCGAACCGGACTCGCCAACCACCGCCATGCACTCTCCGCGCTCTATGGTCAGGTCGACGCCGCGCAGCGCGTGCACCATGTGATTTCCGACGCGGTAGACCTTGGTCAGCGCCATTGCTTCAAGGAGCGTCTCAGCCATGAACCGCCTCCTCCGCCTCTCCCTCATGGAGGATGCACCTGACGCGGCGGCCCGGGCCCATGGTCACGTTGGGCGGCGGCACCTTGCAGCGTTCCGTGGCGTGGGGACAGCGCGGATGAAAGCGGCATCCCTCCGGCGCGCGCGTATAGTCGGGCACCATCCCTTCGATGGCCCGCGGCATGGCGCCGCCGGTCAGGCGGGGCACGGCTTCGAACAGAGCCTTGGTATAGGGATGCAGAGGATCGCGAAAGACCTCCTCGACGGTACCCTCTTCGACGACGGTGCCGGCGTACATGACGTAGACTCGCTCGGCGAACTCGCGCACCACGCCAAGGTTGTGGGCGATCAAAAGCACCGCCGCCCCGGCGTCATGGGTAAGGCGGGTCATAAGCTGTAGCGTCTGTTCCTGAACGGTAACGTCGAGAGAGGTGCCGGGCTCGTCGGCCAGCACCAGTTCCGGCCGGTTGACCAGGGCCATGGTGATGACGACACGCTGGTTCATGCCGCCCGAGAGCTGGAAGGGATAGGACTTGAGCACCCGGTCGGGCTCGTCGATGGCGACCTGCAACAAGGACTGGCGGGCGATGTCGAGGGCCTCGGCCGAGCGACACGACGGGTTGCCGCGCCGAATCACTTCGGTCATCTGTTGGGCGATGGTAAAGACCGGATTGAGAGCCGCCGACGGGTCCTGGAAGATCATCGTGATCTTGCGCCCGCGCAGTTCGCGCCGCTGACCATCCGAAAGGCCAAAAAGATCCTCTCCGTGGTAACGGATACGGCCCGAAACCTCCACGTTGCGCCGGGCAAGCAGGCCAAGCACGGTGCGCACGAAGACCGACTTGCCGCATCCCGACTCGCCGACCAAGGCAACCCGTTCACCGCCCCTCACGTGCATCGCCACTCCGTTCAGGACGTGGCTCACGCCTTCGTAGAGGTGAAACTTCAGGTTCAGGTCCTCGACCTGCAAGAGGGGCGCGTCGGTCACAGATCGACGTCCAGCAAATCGCGCAGGCCATCGCCCAGAAGGTTGAAGCCCAAGACGGCGATCAGGATGGCGAACCCCGAGAAGACGGGCAGCCACCACAGGCTGGGCAGATAATTGGCGCCCTCGGCGACCATCGAGCCCAGTTCCGGAGTCGGCGGCTGGACGCCGAGGCCGAGGAAGCCGAGCCCGGCCGCCAGCAAAATAACGAAGCTCATATCGAGGGTCATCTTGGTCAGCAGCGACGGCACGCAGTTGGGCAGGATCTCGCGCAGCAGCACGTGCCAGTGCGGCGCACCGACGACCTCGGCGGCGGTGACGTAGCCCTCGTTCTTGAGTTGCCGGGTGAGGTTGTACAAAAGCCGGGTGTACCACGGCCACCACATGGCGGAGATGGCGATCATGGCATTGGTCAGCGTCGGTTTCAGAAAACCCATGATGGCGAGCGCCAGGACCAGGGGCGGAACCGACAGGAAGACATCGGTGAGACGCATGATCACGGTCTCCCACCAGCCTCCGAAGTAGCCGGCGATCAAGCCCGGAACGACCCCCAGCGGCACGGCGATGACCAGCACGATGACGGCCAACTCAAGTGAAACCCGATATCCGAAGACGACGCGGGTCAAAATGTCGCGGCCGACCACGTCGGTACCGAACCAGTACACGGCCGACGGCGGCTTGGTGGCGTTGGCGAAGTCGACAAACGGTCCGGCGTGCTCGGGAAACGGCGTGATGACGGAGGCCAGGATGGCCAGCGAGACGAACCCGATGACCAAGACCAGGCCGAAGACCGACAGCTTGTTGCGGCTGAACTTGTACCATCCGCGGCTGCGAAAGATGGCGAGCGGGTTCATTGACCGCGGACCCCGAGCCGAATGCGCGGATCGATGAAGGCGACGATGATGTCGATGATCAGGTTGATGACCAGGAAGAAGGCGGCGATGACCAGCACCGTGCCGACGATGGCGTTAAGGTCCTTTTCCAGAATTACATAAACGCCGTAGCGGGCCATGCCGGGCCAGGCGAAGACGGATTCGACCAGAAAGGCGCTTCCCAGCTTGACCGCGATGTCGAGGCCGAGAATGGTCAAGGTCGGAATGAGGGCCGGGCGCAGCGCGTACTTGGCCGCGATCCGGCCCTCGTGAAAGCCGTAGGCGCGGGCGAACTCGATGTATTGGCGCTCGTAGGACTCGCCCACGTTGGCACGGGTCAGGCGGGTTGTTTGTCCGATGCTGGCCAGCGACAGGGCGGCCGCCGGCATGAGAATATGGGCAAAAGCGTCGCGAAAGGTCGCCCACTCTCCGGCGATCAGCGAATCGACCAGGTACAGCCCCGTCACATGAGGCGGCGCCGTCACGGCTTCGGACAGGCGGCCCGCGACCGGCAATATCTCGAGCCAGAAGGCGAATATCAACATGAAGAAGACGGACCACACGAAGTTGGGCGTGACCACGCCGAGAAGCGAGAACAGACGCGAGAAGTTGTCCAAGAGGCCGTCGCGATAGCGCGCCGCCAGGGTACCAAGGGGAATGCCGATGGTGATCATGAGAATGGAAGACGCCACGATCAGTTCGAACGTGGCGGGGAAGGTCTTTATCAGATCGTCGGCCACCGGCCCCCGGGTGTAGAGGGAAATGCCGAGGTCGCCCCCGGACACGCCCTTGACGTATTCCCAATACTGGACCGGCAGGGCATCATTGAGATGAAGCTCCTCGCGCAGGTCCTGGATCTGCTCCTTCGTCGCCATCGGTCCCAGCGCCATGCGGGCCGGGTCGCCGGGAATGACACGGGCGATAACAAAGATGAGCATCGAGACGCCCACCAGGGTGACGACGGCGGCCAGTGCCCGTCGGATCAGGTATCGAATCAGCATCGGTGGTCCCAACCCGCGCCGAATGAGAAAGCGGGAGCGGCGCCTTTCACGGCGGCCGCCCCCTTTTCGACTTTCGCCAGCGCGACGTCGCCGCGCTCTACTACTTCATCTCCATAATGCGAAAGATCATGTTGCCGCCCATGAGCCCGGTGTTCATGTTGGGCTTTTCCAGGGTCGGCACCATGACCACGTCGCGCTTGGGATAGAGATTGACCATCTGAAAACCGTAGATGGACGGACGAAGATCGACGATCCGGCGGATCAACTTCGTGTAGATTCCCTTGCGCTTGGCCGAGTCGGTCGTCGACCGGCCTTCGTCGAGGAGCCGATCCACCTCGTCATCCTTCAAGTATTCCATGGCGTTGTACTGGCCATGGGTGCTGGAATGATAGAGGGTGTAGAGATAGGCGTCCGGATCCGGCGTGCGGGCGTTGTAGTTGATCTGCCCGACGTGGGGTGTGGTTTCGGGCTTGGCGACGCGCTCGGTAAACAGCACCCAGGGCACGCGCACGACGTCGGACTTGAAGCCCAGCACGCCCCAGTTCTGCTGCATCAGGAGCGCCATGCGCTCTTCCCAAGAGACCTCGGCGATCCAGGTAATCTCGATCCTGTGGTCGCCCGGCTTGTACTTGCACTGGGCCAGCTCGGCCTTCGCCTTCTTCATGTCCTGGGCGAAGTCGGGCATGGTGGGATCGTAACCCATCATGGTCTCCAACAGCGGACCCTTGGACGGCTTGGCGCCGACGATATCGTCGGTGATGCGCCGCTGTCCATGGATGGCCTTGAAGTCAAGGGCATAGGACAGGGCCCGGCGGCAATGGACGTCGTCGAGGGGCGCCTTGGTCGTGTTAAGCTTGATGAAGTACTGGGCGATGCCCGGCTCCTTCAACATGGTCACGCCCTTCAGGCCAATCAGCGAGCGCTGGGTCTCCGGTCCGATCCACTGGTTAGCGAGATCCTGCTCGCCGCGGCTCATCAAGGCCAGGATGGTCGGATCCTTGAGCGAATACCGTTGACGCACGACGTCGGGCGCCTTGGCCGCGTGACCGGCGAAGTAGTCCTTGAACTTCTTCATTACCGTCAGTTGCTGAGGGTCGTGTGAGACCCGGCGATAAGCGCCCGTGCCGGCACTGTTACCGTGCAGATACTTCTGCCCATAGTCCCCGAACTCGCCGAACTTGCCCGCTTCCTTGTGGGCCAGCACGTCGTCCTTGTCGAGGATCGCCAGGCGCAACAGTGCCGCGTAGAAAGGCGCGTAGGGCTTGGCCAGGGTAACCACCGCGGTGCGCTTGTCCTTGGCCACCACGTCCTTGATCCGGCCCTTGAACAGGTACGAGAACCCCTGGCCCAGGGCGTTCATGCGATTGATCGAGAAGACCACGTCATCGGCGTCGAGCACGTTGCCGCTGTGAAACTTGACGCCCTCGCGGAGCGTGATGGTATAGGTAATCCCGTCGATGTCGATCTTTTCGGCCAGGTGCGGCTTGATGCCGCTTCCGCTGCCGTCAAGCGCCGGGAAGACAAGGGTGTCGTATAGGTTGTAAAGCAAAATTGAATCGGCCACGTCCTTGGCCTTGTAGGGATCCATCTCGCCGACCGCTACTTCGTCGGTCCGCAAAACGGTCTCGGCCTGTACGGGAGCGGCCAAAGCGGCGAACAGCGCCGCAAGCATTAGGAAAATGCGTCTCATCAGGGGTTCCTCCTGTTGGTCATGATTATCCTTGAGTCCACGCCCCTTCCCAATGCGGGAAACGGCGCCCTCAGGTTTGAATTCCAGGTGAAGCAAATTTCAGCGATGTTATCCGTAACCTCCCTCGGCGACGCGATCCGTCTTTGGACGGAGACATTTGCTTATTTTTGTGTCTGTCGGCTTCGCCGTACTTATAATGATTGTAATCGCCGCTAAAAATCAAGAAGCTAGATGATGCGCCCGGGCACCCGCTTTCCGCCGAAGCCCCGCCCGGGGCCCGGATGAGAGGAACACAATGAAAGTGATCGTGCTGCCGCAATACGGCGGCCCAGGAGTTTTGACCGTCGCCGAGGCGCCGAAGCCGGAGCCGGGCGTCGATCAAATTCTGGTGCGGGTACGGGCCATCGGGGTCAACCGGGCCGACGGCCTGCAGCGCCAAGGACTGTACCCCATGCCGCCCGGAATCAGCGACGTCCCGGGCCTCGAGTTGGCCGGCGAGGTGGCGGCCCTTGGCCCCGGCGTCGATGATCACGCGGTGGGCGACAGGGTCTTCGGGCTGGTCACCGAGGGCGCCTACGCCGAATACGCCGTCATGGACCGGGGACTGGCGGTGCCCATTCCTAAGTCCTGGGGTTTCGTCGAGGGCGCTTCGGTGATCGAGGTCTTTTGCACGGCCCACGAGACCCTGTTCGAATTGGCGGGACTTGAGGCGGGCCAGTCCGTCCTCATTCACGCCGGCGGCAGCGGCGTCGGGACGGCGGCCGTTCAGATGGCCCGCCACAGAGGCGCCACGGTCTATTTTACCGCCGGCTCGCAGCGCAAGATCAACCGCGTCGTCGAATTGGGCGGCCACGCCGGTTTCAACTATCACACCCACGACTTCGTCGAGGAAGTATTCCGGGCGACCGGGGGCGAGGGTGTCGACGTCATCGAAGACTTCATCGGCGCCGACTATCTGATGCGCAACATCGCGTTGTTGCGCGAAACCGGATGCCTGGTCCTGGTCGGTATCCTGGGCGGGTCCATCGGTAGTTTCGACGTCCGCCCGATGTTCCGCAAGCGGCTCAGGATATGCGGCTTCACGCTGCGCGCCCAATCCGTGGACGACAAGCGCGCCGTCGTCCGGCGCTTTCGCGAAACCTGGCTGCCGCTGCTTGATGCCGGCACGGTCAAGCCGGTAATCCATGCCGCCGTTCCCTTCGACGAAGCGAAGCGCGCCCATGAGATCATGGAGGCCAACGAGAACCTGGGAAAGGTCATCATTACCATTGAGTGAAAAAAAATCGAACTATAAAGGCTCGCGACCAGCCAAGGGAAAACAACGAAAATGACCGATCAACCCGAACGTTTCCGCCTTGGATTCGACATCGGTGGAACGTTCACCGATTTCGTTCTCCTTGACGGTAAAAGCGGAGAGGTCCGCCTCCACAAATGCCTGACGACGCCCGACGACCCTTCGGCGGGGGCGCTGCTTGGCCTGGAGGAACTGCTGGCGGCGGCGGACCTGACACTCGGTGAGATCGGTCACCTGATCCACGGCACGACCCTGGTCGCGAACGCCCTGATCGAGCGGCGCGGGGCGCGGGTCGGCCTGCTGACGACCGAGGGGTTCCGCGACGTCCTTGAGATGGGGACGGAGCAGCGCTACGACATACACGACCTGTTTTTGGAGTTCCCTAAGCCGTTGGTACCGCGCCACCTGCGGCGCCAAGTGGTGGAGCGCTTGAACCGGGACGGCGACGTCGTCATTCCGCTGGACCTGGAACAAGCGGGCCGCGAGATCCAAAACCTGATCGATGGCGGGGTCGAGGCGATCGCCGTCAGTTTTCTGCACTCTTACAAGAACCCGGCGCACGAAGATGCGCTTGGCGCCCTCATCGCGGCGCGATTCCCCGATATTCCCGTGTCGCTTTCAAGCGCCGTGCAACCGGAACTGCGCGAGTTTGATCGTACCTCGACGACGGTGGCAAACGCTTACGTACAGCCCTTGATGGGGCGCTACGTGGGGCGTTTGATGGAGGCCATCGAGGCGCAGGGGTTTGGTGGCCAGTTTCACCTCATGCAGTCGTCCGGGGGCCTGGCGGCGCCGGCCGTCGCGGTTTCGTTTCCCGTGCGCTTCTTGGAATCGGGGCCGGCCGGTGGAGGAATGGCGACGGCGTTCTTCGGCGGCCAGGTCGATCAACAGGACGTGATCTCGTTCGACATGGGCGGAACAACGGCAAAGGCCTGCCTGATCCAGGACGGCCGCGCCGACGTGGCGCCGATGATGGAGGCGGCCAGGGTGCACCGCTTCAAGAAGGGAAGCGGCCTGCCGATCAAGGCGCCGGTGATCGACATGATCGAAATCGGCGCCGGCGGCGGATCGATCGCGCGGGTCGATAACCTGGGTCTCTTGAAGGTCGGTCCGGGCAGCGCCGGCGCCGACCCGGGACCGGCTTGTTATGGACACGGGGGAACGGAGCCGACGGTTACCGACGCCAACCTGGCGCTGGGCTATCTGGATCCCGACTTTTTCCTCGGCGGACGGATGGCGTTGGACGGGGCGCGGGCGACGGCGGCGATCGGCGCGATTGGTGAACCCCTGGGCCTGACGGCGGTGGAGGCGGCCTGGGGAATCTATGAGATCGTGTGTGAAAACATGGCTTCGGCGGCGCGCGTCCATACCGTCGAGAAGGGCCACGACCCCAGGCGCTATGCGATGGTGGCGGTGGGCGGCGCCGGACCGGCCCACGCGGCGCGGGTGGCGCGCAAGCTCGGCGTCGGCGAACTCATCGTACCGCCGGCGTCGGGAGCCGCCTCGGCGCTCGGCTTTCTGGTCGCGCCGATCAGCTTCGAGCACACGCGCTCCCTGCCCTGCCTGATCGAAGAAATGGACTTCGGCGCGGTCAACGACCTGCTCGGGGAGATGGAAGCCGAAGGGCGGCAGATGCTGAGCGAGGCCGGCGTCGATCCCAAGGACATCACCGTCGCCCGTTCCGCCGACATGCGACTTTTCGGTCAGATGCACGAAATCAAGGTTCCGCTGCCAAGCGCGCCGCTTGACGAAATCAACGTCGCCGACCTGACCGGCGCCTTCGCAGAGGTTTATACGCGGCTCTACACTCATCTATATGAAGGATCGCGGATCCAGGCGCTGCACTGGCGCGTGCTGTGCTCGGGGCCGACGCCCAAGGTCGACATGACCCGCCAAGCAGGGACCGACGCAAGCGGCCGGGACAGAAAAAGCAGTCGGCTGGCTTATTTCCCCGAGGCCGGGGACTTCGTCGATGTCCCGGTTTACGACCGCTATGCGCTTCAACCGGGCCAGGATATCGCCGGTCCGGCGATCGTCGAGGAACGGGAATCGACCACCATTGTGCCGCCTGGCGATAGGCTGTCGGTGGATGAGCACCTGAACCTCCGCCTCACAATCGGCCAGACCTCGGCCCTCGAAACCGTGGTGCCGGAGGGCATGGCGATGGAAGAGGCGGTGGCGCGCATCGAGAACGATCCTGTCGGCCTTGAGATCATGTGGAGCCGGCTGATCAACGTCGCCGAGGAATGTTGGTATACCGTCATCCGCACGGCGTTCTCGCTGATCATCGGCGAGGCTCAGGACTTCGCCTGCGAAGTGCTGGACGCGCGCGGCAAACAAATCGCCCATTCGCCGCGCGCCATGCCGGTGTTCAACCTGACCCTGCCCATGGCGGTCAATGCCATGTTGCGGCGCTATCCCGCCGAAGAGCTCAAGCCGGGTGACGTGATGATCACCAATGACCCGTGGCTGTGCGCCGGACACCTGTTCGATATTGCCATCGCCGCCCCGGTGTTCCGCCACGACCGCGTGGTGGCAATCATCGGCATCGTCGGCCACGTCGCCGACATCGGCGGCACCAAGGACAGCCTGAACGCCCAGGAAATTTATGAAGAAGGGATACAAATCCCGCCCATGAAACTCTATCGCGAGGGTCGGGTCAGCGAAGACGTGATCGACTTGATCCGCGAGAACGTGCGCGATTCCGACCAGGTAATCGGCGATATCCACGCCTTGGTTTCGGCCAGCCGAACCGGGGCTGAGCGCCTGCTCCGCTTCATGGAAGAATACGGCATGCACGACCTTGAGGCCCTGGCGACGGTTGTCCAGGGACGCGCCGAGGTCGCCATGCGCGATGCCATCCGCCGGCTGCCGGACGGCGTCTACGATAGCGAGATCTGGAACGACGGCCTGGGCACGCCGCAACGCTACCCGGTCGACATCATGGTCAAGGGCGACGAACTGGAAGTGGACTTCGCCGGCGCACCGCCACAGAGCCCGCGCGGCGGCAGCAACTGCACGCTGAGCTATACTCAAGCCCATGCCACCTATCCCCTCAAATGCATGCTCACGCCCGAGGTGCCCGGCAATGCCGGCTGCTACCGGCCGCTGACGGTACGGGCGCCCGAGGGAAGCATCCTCAATTGCGATAAACCGATGGCGGTGAACACGCGAATTCGCACCGGATGGTACATCGCGCCCAACCTGTTCATGGCCTTGGCCGAGGCCATGCCCGACCGGGTGCAGTCTTTTACGGGTTTGCCCAGTTCGGAGCTTTTCTATGGCACGGACGCCGAGGGCCGGACCTATAACGACCACCTGTTCCAGGGCGGCGGCCAAGGGGCGTCTTTGCACGGTGACGGCAAGTCGGGCCTCTTGTGGCCAACCAGTGCCGGCAATACCTCGGTCGAGCTGTTCGAGACCAGGGCGCCGATCCTGGTGCTGGAGAAGGCCTATCTGTCCGACAGCGGCGGCCCGGGCCGCCAGCGCGGCGGCCTCGGCCAAGCCATCCGTGCCCGACGGCTGTTCGACGATGATCGCCCGACCCAGGTCGGGCTCTACCCGAACGGCGTCGCCGTCGCCACGAACGGCCTTTTCGGCGGCAAGCCCGGGGCGGCGGCGCGCGCCGCGGTGCGTACCGATCATGCGGCGCAGGTTTCGGACCTGGGCATCGGCGCCCTTGCCACCCTGAAATCGCCCAACGATGTCGCCGAGCTTGATATGGCCGGCGGATCGGGATACGGCGACCCCCTGGTCAGGCCGTTGGAGGCCGTGCAAAGCGACCTTGACGACGGTTACGTGACGTCCGAGGGAGCGCGGCGCGACTACGGCTGCGTGGTCGGCAAAGATGGCCGTATCGACGCCGCCGCCAGCGAAATGCTGCGCGCCAAGAAGGTCGGCGAACTCGAACCGGCGGATTGAACCGGCACCCACGGCTGGGGCCGGCCCAATAACGATGGGAAGGATAACATCATGACCGATGTCGAATGGGCCAACCTCAAGGCCCATGAACTAAGGGCGTTGGCCGAAAAGGACGCCATCGTCATCGTGCCGGTCGGTTCCACCGAACAGCACGGACCCCATATGCCGGTGCAGACCGACGCCCGGCTGGCCGGCGAGGTTGCCCGGCGCACGGCGCGCCAGATCGCCGATCGCGCGCCGGTGGTCGTGACACCGGCGGTGTGGACCGGCCTGGCCGAGCACCACATGACGCTCGGCGGCACCGTCACCCTTGATTTCGATGCCTTTTCGCGGCTCTTGCGCGGTATCGTCGGTTCGCTGGCGCGGCATGGATTTCGCCGCATCTTGCTGCTCAACGGCCACGGCGGCAACATCGCCGCCCTTGAACTGATCGTCGGCGAGTTGACCCGCGAACTTGCCATCCCCCTGACCTCGGTCAACTACTGGATGGTGGCGCCGGACGTCGTCGAGGGATTGCTGGAGCGCCAGACGGCGCTTCATCACGCTTGCGAGGGTGAGACGTCGCTGATGCTGGCGGTGGCGCCCGAACTGGTGGATACGCAGCGCCTGGGCGAGGCCCACGGCCGCAAGGACGGCGACCCCAAGGCGGCCCTTGGTCCCGGCATCGGGCGCTGGCTTTCGTTTGCCGAGCGCACCGACAGCGGCGTCATCGGCGATGCCGCCCTGGCAACGGCCGAAAAAGGCCGCATAATGCTCGAGGCCATGGTCGAACGGCTGGCCGACAAACTGACCCGGCCCGACTTCTGGCCCGGCCCGCCCTGAGCCGACGGTTCCCCGATGGCGACGTTCAGGGGGAACGTCCGGGCGGCGCTGGCCATCTTGGAAAAACGGGTTAACATGGATTGGCGATCGACACGCGTGGCGATGCGGGGGCGAATCCCAGGATTCGATGCGGGGCGCCAAGTGGGCCAGGCGCCGGACCGATAAGGGAACGCGATTATGAGTTCGAACCGCCTTCTGGTCATCGATGACGAACCCGCCGTTGCCGAGGTCATTGGCAATTGCGCCGAGAAACTTGATTTCGGGGTGACGATCGTGACCGAAGCGGAATCGTTTTGGGCATCCTATTCCGCGTCGCCTCCCTCGGTCATCCTTCTTGACCTACAGATGCCGCGAACGGACGGCGTAGAGTTGTTGCGCGCCTTGGCCGAAAAGGAGTGCAGCGCCCATGTTGGGATCATCAGCGGCGCCGATTCGAGGGTTCTTGCCACGGCGCGACGGATAGGCGAAGACAATGGACTAAACATGCTGGGCACCTTGCAAAAACCGGTCAGAATGCAAGACCTGCGCGCCATGTTGAGAAAGGCCATCAACGAAAAGCAAACCGTCTCGGCGGGCGATCTGAGCCAGGCGATCAAGGATGACCAATTGATCGTTCATTACCAGCCCAAGGTCGATCTTGGGTCGGAACGGCAATGGGATATCAAGGCTTGCGAGGCATTGGTGCGCTGGGAACACCCGCGCTACGGATTGTTAATGCCCGATAGGTTCATTGCCCTGGCCGAAAATTCCGACTTGATCCTACCCTTGACCAACTGCGTGCTGGGCATGGTGTTGAGGCAGCTTCGCGAATGGGACAAAGACGGCTTGGCGCTGTCGGTGGCGGTCAATATCGCGCCTCAGCTTCTTGGCGATCTGGCGCTTCCCGACAAGATTTCCGGTTTGGTGTCGGGATTTGACGTAAGTCCTTCCCGGTTGATCCTGGAGATCACCGAGACCGGGGCGATGACCGATACGTCGCTGACCATGGACATCCTGACCCGGTTTCGCCTCAAGGGCTTCGGGCTCTCCATCGACGATTTCGGCACCGGCTATTCGTCGTTGATCCAGCTCCATCGCATGCCCTTCAACGAGATGAAGATCGACCGATCCTTCGTCATGGAGCTTATTGATAACGAGGAGTCGAAAAAGATCGTCAGTTCGATCGCGGGCCTTGGCCATAGCCTGGGCCTGAGCCTCTGCGCCGAAGGCATCGAGGATGAGGAAGCGCTGATGTTCTTGCGATCCCTGGAATGCGAGACGGGACAGGGCTATTTGATCTCGAGGCCAGTACCGCCGGCGGAGATGGCGGAGTTGGTATTTGCCTCCGCCAGCAAGAGTGGGTGGAATCGCCCCCCGGCTTGATGGGGTTGCAAGGGGGCGCAAACCGCGAAAGTTGACGGGCAAGGCCACGCTAAATTATTGATTTTCTAATATGGATGGGTGCCCGAGTGGTTTAAGGGACCGGTCTTGAAAACCGGAAAGAGATATGTTGTTGGAAAACCTCCAGTTGCGGTGTTTTGAGACCAAACCTGGAACCTGTTCGGTGGGCAAGCGTCGAAGCGGCGGTTCGCCACCAGCATTTTATTGCTGTCGACCCCCATCGACCGACTACGCAATAGGGTTTTACGTCCGCCATAAGGTTGAAAGGGGACGTAACGAGCGGCTGCGATCAATGTCCGTCAATAGCCGAACCCGGACATCGCGCCCCTTCGGACAACCCATCCCTTATCATTGAATTCCGTCGGCGGATCGCGCATCGTCCTCAACCACTTATTCCTTCACGTTAAAACAAGAGACCGACCATGACCGAAGACGCCCTATCCGAACTCACCGTTCCCGGCACGCTGCGCGTCGGCATCAACCTCGGCAACATCCTCCTGGTGACGGGAACCGGCCCCACCGGCGATCCGCAAGGTGTAGCGCCGGACATGGCGGCGGCGATCGCTGGGCGCCTTGGCGTTGCTGTTTCATACGCGACCTTCGCCACGCCGGGCGAGGTTGCCGATGCGGTGGAAAGGGACAAATGGGATATCGGATTGATCGCGGTGGAACCGAAGCGCGCCGAGAAGATCGCCTTCTGCGATGCCTATGTTGAGATCGAGGCCACGTATCTGGTACCCGAGAGCTCGCCTTTGCAGTCCATCGAGGACGTGGACCGGCCAGGCGTCAGGATCTCGGTGTCGGACCGCTCCGCTTACGATCTGTACCTGACCCGCACGTTGAAGCATGCACAACTGTGCCGCGCGCAGGGCCTTCGCGGTGCCTTCGAACTGTTCGTGACGGAAAAATTGGATGCGCTGGCGGGCCTGGTCCCGGCGTTGAAGGAAAATTCCGAAAACCTTCCCGGTTCACGCGTGATGGACGGGCGCTTTACCTCGGTACGCCAGGCCATCGGCACAAAGCCGGAGAACGCCGCCCTGAAAGCCCTCGTCGAGCAGTTCATTGTCGAAGCCAAGGAGAGTGGGTTGGTCGCCGAGTTGATCGAAAAGCATGGCGTCAAAGGTAAACTACAAGTTGCCTCCGGCTAATCGTTGGTAACACCCTCGGGCTGGCCCGCTTAGAGTTCAGGCTGTGTAAGAGCCCGCAAAGTCAGCGAGTTGACGCAACAATCGAAGGGAGGCCCGGTGATGGCTGATTTCATCTACGTTGTCCAATTGGACATCCCCCCCGACTTGGAGGACGATTTCAACCGCATTTACGATACCCAGCATGTTCCGGAAATCTTGCGGGTTCCGGGTGTTCACAGCTGCACCCGGTATGTCCTGGACAGTGCGTTGGAGAATGGTGGTCCCCGGTACGTTGCCGTCTACGAGGTCGATTCGCCGGAGGTGGTCAACAGCCCCGAATGGCGGGCTGCTTCCGACACGGGTGACTGGAAGCCCCAAATCCGCCCACACACGTCAAACCGTATCCGCTCCGTCTATCGGAAGCTGACCTGACGCACCGGCACGGGGCGGGAACTGGGGCGCCAATACCCTTCGTGTTACCATCATGAGCAGTTGGGTGGGGTCATCTGAGGAATGTCGGTTCAGAGCGCCTGTGACACTCCGCCAAACAATCGATTTCTAATGAGGAGAAATGACTGTGGTTTCCCGTTCACCCGCTGAAATCGGCATGTCCCTAAAAGATGTGGACACGCCGGCCCTACTCATCGAGCTTGACGCCTTCGAGCGCAACCTAAGGCGATTGGCGGACGCCATCGCCCCTACCGGTGTCCGTTTCAGGCCCCATGCCAAGACCCACCGGTCACCCGTGATCGCGCTCCGCCAGATGGCATTGGGCGCGGTCGGCGTATGCTGCCAAACGGTGGGCGAGGCGGAAACCATGGTTCTTGGGGGAGTTCCGGACGTCCTGGTCAGTAATCAGGTGGTGGGTTCGGGTAAGTTGGCCCGGCTGGCGGCGCTCGCCCGCCAAGCGCGCGTCAGAGTCTGCGCCGACGATGCCGACAACATCGTGGCCATCGATAAGGCCGCGGCGTCCTATGACGTGCGGCTGGACGTGCTGGTCGAGATTGATGTCGGCAACCAGCGCTGCGGTGTCGCGCCGGGGCGGCCGGCCCTCGAACTGGCACAACAGATTGATGCCGCCCCTGCCCTCCGCTTCGCCGGCTTGCAGGCCTACCATGGCAAGTCCCAACACATTCGGGATTTCGCCGAGCGGCGGCAGGCAACCAAAGAAGCCGTGGACCTGACGGCGGCCACGGTGGCGCTCCTGAAGGAACACGGCTTGGATTGCGAGACCGTCGGGGGCGCGGGCACGGGCACCTTCCTCTCCGAAGCCGAAAGCGGCCACTACAATGAGCTCCAGGCCGGCTCTTATATCTTCATGGACGCCGATTACGGTCGCAACCAGAAGGAGGACGGAACCCCTTTCGACGACTTCGAAAACAGTCTCTTCGTCTATACCACCGTAATCAGCCAGGCTAAGAAGGGCATCGCCATCGTCGACGCCGGGCTGAAGGCGATGAGTTTCGATTCCGGCGAACCGGTCGTCGCGGATGCACCCGAAGTGCCTTATTTTGGCCCCTCGGATGAGCACGGCCGTCTCAACATGGAAGCCAGTAACAAGACCTTCGCGGTGGGCGACAAGGTGCGCCTCATTCCCGGCCATTGCGACCCGACGGTCAATCTTCACGATTGGTACATCGGAATCCGCAACGGACGGGTGGAGTGCATATGGCCCGTGGCAGGGCGGGGTGCTTCGGCCTAGGCCGGAGGACGGAAAACACCTGTCCAGCGCCTGACATTTTAGGTCAGTTCGCCTTCAACCGCCTAGGCGCCCCACCGCCTGGCGCACGGCTTCGCCCATCAGCGCGACGAAGGCCTGTTGAATGGGCGAGGCCACGCCGTCGGCGCTGGGCTCCACCCATCCGGTAGCGCCGTCGATAAACGAGGCGTCGGCGGATCGGCGCAGTATCCGTTCCTCCACGGCGGGATCGTGGAATACCGAGGGATCCTTTGCCAGGGCGGCCAGGCAGGCGGCGATGCCATACCCGCCCCAGTTGGAAATGGCCGCTGCCACCATCACGTCGGTCGCCGTATGGGCGGCGATGCCGCCCTTGCCCTCGACCCTGGCTTGGGCGCCGTAGGGAATATGTTTTTGGGGCTGTCCCAGATAACCCATTTGGGGGGTTATCATGGGAGCTATGCGGAAGAGCCGTCTCAGCAGGTACA
>JASLLZ010000027.1 GCA_030746775.1 Rhodospirillales bacterium
TGGAATCCTTCCAGGTGAAGCCCAGGGGTTCGAAGATCGGCGTCACCGCGATGCCGAGCCTTCCCAGATAGCTCTTCTCCATCCTCTTCTGGGCATGCTCTCTTTGGAGGGTGGTGATGGCCTCGTCGCGCTGGGCGCTTTCGGGTTGGCTCTGCAGGACGGCGATCTCCGTCTCGTGGTTCTCGCTCCATTCGATGTCGCGGGGAAAGGCTTGCAAGAACCACAGGATGATGGAGCCGATCAAGATTATCCCGGCCACCTTCTGCAGGAACTTCACTGCCTTCTCCCACATGTGAAAGATTACAGCCTTGATGGTCGGCATGCGGTAGGGCGGCAGTTCCATGACGAAGGGCTCGTCGCCGCCGCTGACCACGAAGCGGCTGAGGAAGACCGCCGCACCCATGGCGATCACGATGCTCAGCATGTACATGGCGAAAACCATGGTGCCGGCCATTTGCGAGAAGAATGCGCCGGCGAACAAGATAAAGACCGGCAGTCTGGCCGTGCAGCACATGAAAGGATTGATCAGGATGGCGATCAGCCGGGCGCGCGGGCTTTCGACGGTTCGGCACGCCATCACCGCCGGCACGTTGCAGCCGAAGCCCATGACCAGGGGGATGAAGGCCTTGCCGTGCAGCCCGAACATATGCATCAGACGGTCGACCAGAAAAGCCGAGCGGGCCAGGTAGCCGGTCTCGCTGAATAGCGCCATGAACAGGAACAAGATGACGATGTTGGGCAGAAAGATGATGGTCCCGCCGACGCCGGCGATGATCCCGTCGACCATCAAGTCGTGGAACAAGCCGGCGGGAAGAGCGCCGCTTGCCCGATCCGATATCCACAGTACCGTGGCGTCGATCCAGTCCATGGGAATTTGGCCGAGGGTGAAGGTGGTCTCGAACATGAGCCACATCAGGCCCAGGAAGATGGGCATTCCGACAACCCGATGCAGCAGCACCGTGTCGATGGCGCGGGTCATGGAGAGCCGCTGTGAGAAATCGGGGGCCATACTTCTGGCCTCCGTCAACAGGCCGTGGATGAAACCGTAGCGGCCGTTGGCGAAAAGGGTCTCGCTGTCCTCGCCGTGGCTCTTGGCAAGGTCGTAGCGTTCTCTTCTCAGCATCTCGACCAGGTGTTCGTGGTCGTTCTCCTGACGCACGATCTCGTCGTCGCCCTCCAGCAGCTTGATGCTGAGCCAGCGGGCCTGCATGTCGTTGAGGGTCTTGGGGTGCAGTCTGGCGACCAGATCGCGGACCCGTCCGATAGCCTTCTCCAGGTGACTGTCGTAGGGGATGACCATGGACGTCGCCCCGTTCAAGGTCTCGGCGGTGTCGACCACGGCGTCAAGCAGCGCGTCGCAGCCCTCGCCGGTGATGCCCACCGTCTCCACCACCCTGCCGCCAAGCATGGTAACCAGGTCATCGGTGTCGATGCCGATGCCCTTGCCCCTGGCTTCGTCGATCATGTTGAGCGCGTAGACCCGCGGCAGGCCCATCTCAATGAGCTGGGTGGTCAGGAACAGACTGCGGTCCAGGCTGGTGGCGTCGAGCACGTTGACCACAATGTCGGGCTGCTGGTGGTGGATGAAATCGCGCCCGATGCGCTCTTCCGGGGAATGCGATGTAAGGGAATAAATGCCTGGCAGGTCGACCAGATGGATTTCCCAGCCGCGATGGTGGACGACGTGTTCCGTCCTGGCAACCGTAACCCGGGGATAGTTGCCGACGTTGTCCCTCGATCCCGTCAGGACGTTGGACAGGGTCGTCTTGCCGCAGTTGGGGTTACCAGTGAGAGCGACGGTGATCGACCGCGCCCCATCGGGGGAATTCACTTCCCGTTCCGGTGCCGAAGAATAATCTTCCGGGCGTCCTCATTGCGTAGCGAAAGTTGATAGCCGAGCAGGCTATAGGCCTTGGGATCCCCCATGGGGGCCGTGTGATCAAGCGAAATCTCGGTCCCTTCGACTAGGCCCATGGCATTTAGCCGCCGTTTTAGCGAGCCGCCGGATCGAATGCGGTTGATGACTCCGCTCTCGCCGGGTTCCAGTTCCGCCAAGGTTGTGTCGTGATCCAATCTGATGCCAATTTCGTCCATGAAGTTCCCCCTTCCTTCATCCACAAGTTTAGCACTTAACTGAAATTGAGAGTGAATATAACAAGCCTCCCAAAAATTTTCGTTCGGTTTCGCACCGGAGTCAATTGTCTTGTACGGGACAATCAGGAATTAGGGGGGATTGGGGTCGGTGGACTGGACTCCGGCGACTTGCCGTCGAACCGCGCGCCCTTCATAGTTGGGACCTGAAGGAGTTGGCATGGCCGAAGGCGACGAGTTTTTCGTCAAGCCCGATCCCTCGGACGAAAGTCTGACGAGGTGCGTCCAGGGCATCGATCAGGACGGCGCGGCGGTGACCGCCTCGGTCACCATGGAACGCCCTCTGACGCTCTATCTCAACGCCCAAGAGGTGGTCACCATGATGACCATCGGCGATTACCCGGAGTATTTGGCGGTCGGCTACCTTTTCAACCAGAACATGGTAGTCTCGAGGGACGAGATCACGGCGGTCGATTTCGATCCCGAGATCGACACCGTGGTCGTGCGCACCGAGAATTCGACCGACTTCGAAGACAAGCTGAAGAAAAAAACCCTGACGTCGGGCTGTGCCCAGGGGACCATGTTCGGCGACCTCATGGAGAGTTTCGATGCGGTCCAACTGGCAAGCGGGGCGGTGCTGCGCACGTCATGGCTGCGGAGCCTTTCGAAGAAGATCAATACCGCGCCCAGCCTTTATTTGGAGGCCGGCGCCATCCACGGGGGCGTACTGTGTCGGGAGGACCGGCCGCTGGTGTACATGGAGGACGTCGGGCGCCACAACGCGGTCGACAAAATTGCCGGCTACATGTGTCTCAACAACATGACCGGGGACGACAAGATCTTTTACACCACCGGGCGCTTAACCAGCGAGATGGTCATCAAGTGCGTGCAGATGGGAATTCCCATTCTGGTTTCGCGCTCCGGCTTCACCGCCTGGGGGGTAGATTTGGCGCGCCAGGCCGGCTTGACGTTGATCGGCCGCTGCAAGGGCAAGCGCTTTCTGGCCCTGGCCGGAAACGAACGGGTAATCTTCGACGGCGACGGCGCGGCGCATGACGGGCAAGGGGCGGGGGGGCAATGATCGACCCCTCTTCGTTCGAAGGATGCACCGTCGCCATTCTCGGCCTCGGGCGCACCGGGCTCTCGGCGGCCGCGGCCCTGATGCGAGGCCGGGCCCAGGTGTGGGCCTGGGACGACGACGTCGCGGCGCGCGACGCCGGGGGACGGGCCGGCATTCCGCTTGTCGATCTTGCGCGCTGCGACTGGTCGACGCCGAAGGCCCTGGTGCTGAGCCCCGGCATCCCCCACACCCATCCCCATCCCCACCCCGTGGTGGCGCTGGCACGCGACGCCGGCTGCGAGGTTATCGGCGATATCGAATTGCTGGCCCGGACCCAACGCGGCGTCACCTTCATCGGGGTTACCGGCACCAACGGCAAGTCGACCACAACGGCGCTCCTGGGGCACATTCTGAATGGCGCGGATCATCCGACCCAGGTCGGCGGCAATATCGGGGTGCCGGTGCTGGAATTACAGCCGCCGCCGCCGGGGGGAACATTCGTCCTCGAGATGTCATCCTATCAACTGGAATTAACGCCTTCTCTTGCCTTCGACGTGGCGGTGCTGCTCAACATCAGCGCCGATCACCTGGAACATCACGGCGGCATGGCGGGATACGTGGCCGCCAAGACCCTGATTTTTCGAGGGCAGAAGGCGGGTGCGACGGCCGTGGTGGGCATCGACGACACACCCTCCCACGCCATCTTCGAACAGTTGCGCGAAACAGGCGAGCAATTCGTGGTTCCCATCTCGGGCGGCGGCCTGGCCACCGGCGGTATCCACGTTGCCGACGGGCGATTGCGCGACGGCGGCGCGGCCGGAAACGCCGCGATCTTGGATCTGCGCCCGCTGACCCACTTGCCCGGCAGCCACAACTGGCAAAATGCCGCCGCCGCATTTGCCGCCGCCAGGGCCCTCGGCGTGCCGCCCCGTGCCATTGCGTCCGCCATCAAAAGTTTTCCGGGCCTCAGCCACCGCCAGGAACAGGTGGCGACGATTGACGGCGTCACCTACGTCAACGACAGCAAGGCCACCAACCCGGACGCCGTGGCCAAGGCCCTGGCCTGTTACGACACCGTTTACTGGATCGCCGGCGGGCGCGCCAAGGAAGGCGGCCTGGAGGCGGTGGAGCCGTACCTCGAGCGCATTCGCCACGCATTCCTGATCGGCGAGGCGGCGGATGCCTTCGCCGCCGCCCTGGCCGGCAAGGTGGCGACAAGCCAACCCGGGACGCTGCAAGCGGCGGTCGCCGAGGCCCAGATCCTGGCGCGACGACACGATGGCCGGGATGCCGTGGTCCTGCTGTCACCGGCCTGCGCATCGTTCGATCAGTTCGACAATTTCGAGGCCCGGGGAGACGCCTTTCGTGACCTGGTCGGCGCTCTGTCCGGCCGGCGCGACGGATAAGCGCTCCATGCGGGGCCTGGCGGATTTCGATGTCGCGGTTGTCGGTGGCGGCCTTATGGGATGCACGACGGCGCTTCATCTGGCGCGGGGCGGCATGCGGGTTGCCGTTGTGGAGCGCGGGCCGTTGTGCCGGGCGGCGAGCGGCGCCAACCCCGGAACGCTGTCGATGCAGACCAAGCGCGCGGCACTGCTGCCCTATGCGCTGAAGGGTTGGGAGTTGTGGAAAACGGCGCCCCGGTGGCTGGGCATGGACATGGGGTTCGCGGTTCGCGGCGGGCTGACCCTTGCCTTCAACGATGCCGACGCGGCGCTTCTCGAAGCGGTGATGGAGGAACGCCGGGCGGCCGGCGCCCCGATTGAGATCATCGGCGCCAACCGGGCGCGCCAAATCGAACCCGGTCTGTCCCGGCACGTGACCTTGGCGTCGTACTGCGCCATCGATGGCTATGCCAACTCGACCCTCACCGGCAAGGCCTTTCGCGTGGCCCTCAAGAGGGATGAGGTCGATGTCCGCGAGGGCTGGCCGGTCGAGGGCATCGAACGCGACGGTGGCGGCTTTATTTTGCGCTGCGCCGACAACGCGGTGCGGGCGCGCCGCATCGTATTGGCCGGCGGCGTGTGGCTGAAGAAGATGGGCGTCTGGCTGGGCGTCGATCTTCCGGTCGAATGCCGGGTGCCCCAGGTCGTCGTCACCGAACGCATGGGCCCGGTCATGGGACCCATCATCGGCGTCGCCAACAAGCTCCTGACCCTCAAGCAGGCGGCGAACGGCACCATCCTCATCGGCGGGGGGTGGCCGGGCATCGGCGATACCGAGGTCGGCGGTATCCATGCCATTCCGAAAAGCGTCGTGGCCAACATCCGACTTGCCCGCCATGCCATCCCCGCCATCGGCCGGGCGCGCATCATGCGAACCTGGCTCGGTCTCGCCGCCGCCGGCCCCGACTGGTTGCCCCTGGTCGGCGATTTGCCGGGCGTCGCCGACGCCTTCGTCATCGGGGCGGCGCGAAGCGGCTTTACCCACGGCCCCTTTCTGGGCAAGCTTTTGGCCCAGCACATCCTGGGCGAGGAGCCGGAAATGCCGCTCTTCGATCCCGCAACGCGCATTGCCGCGCCAGCCGACCCGCTTCTGCCGGGGCGGTGAAGCATCTGCCGTTTAGATGGAACCAGCCCGCCCACCCTTCCGGCGCGCCGTCTTCTGATCAGTCGCCGGCGCAGTCGACGCAGACGGGCGTCGCCGGGTCGAGTTCCAGGCGCTCGGCCGGAATGTCCTCGCCACAGCTCAGACAGAAACCATACTCGCCGTCTTCGATGCGCTTGAGGGCGGCCTCAATGCGCTTGATCTCGATACCCCTGCGGCGGTCGGTTTCCAGCGCCATGGCCTGATCCTGCAGGGCATCCATGCGCGACAGACGGCCGACGCGGGTTTGGTCGAGTTCCACCGGCCGGCGCGCGTCGGCGCCCGTCGAGCCAACCCGTTCCAATTCTTCGCGGTGGGCGATCAGTTTGGCTTTCTGGGTCTTCACATTGATCTTTTTGCGCTGAGCCATTACGCGGTCTCCATCAGCCGCCGGCGAGGGTCGCGATCTCTGTCTTCAGGGTAGCACGGGCGGCATCAACGCGCGCCCGGTATTCGTTGTTGCGCCGCCGGTCGTCGTCAAGCCGCTTGCGCGCCTCGCCGATTATGCGCCGCACCTCGTCCGGTGCCGGGCCGCCTACTACGTCACGCCCTTCCACCGCCGTCGCCGAATCGAGACTTTGGCGCACCATATCGGCATCCACGTTTACCGATCGCCCGGCCACTTCCCGGGCCGCTTCTTCGACCATGGCGGGGGTGATTTCGTTGGCTTTCAGGCTCTTTTCCAGGCCGGCACGGACGACCCGGCCTACCACATGATGGGCCTCGCGGAACGAGAGATCCGTCTGGCGCACCAGATTGTCGGTCAGGTCGGTCGCCGTCGAGTAGTTTTCCTCGACCAGAGCCAGCATCCGTTCGGTGTTGGGCTCGGCGGTACGCAGGACCAGATCGAGGACGGCGAGTCCGCCGACGGTGTCGTCGAGCGAATCGAAGTGCCAGCGCAATGCTTCATAATAGCCGTCGACCACGTTGGTGAAGTTTGTGCCCTTGATCGCCGCCATGGCCGTCGTCAGCGCGCCGATCAACTGGGCCGATTTACCCTTCAGGTATTCGAGAACCACGGGATTTTTCTTCTGCGGCATGATGCTGGACGTACAGAACACCCGGTCGGGAAAAGTCATCGTCTGAAATTCGTAGGACACCATGACGAAGAATTCCTGCGCCAGGCGGCTCCAGGTCAGTCCGAGGAGCGCGCAGTCGGAAAGCAATTCGACGGCATAATCGCGCGATGCGATGGCGTCCAGATTGTGCTCCAACAGTCCATCGAAGCCGAGGAGTTGGCCCGTCCGTTCGCGGTCGATGGGAAACGAGGTTCCGGCGAAGGCGCCGCTGCCCAGCGGGTTGAGGTTGATGCGCGGGTATACGTCGGTGATCCGCTGGTGATCGCGTTCAAAGGCTTGGGCGAATCCAAGCAGAAAAAATCCGAAGGTAATGGGTTGGGCCGGTTGCAGGTGCGTGTAACCGGGCATGACCACGTCGGCATGGGTTTCGGCCTGGTCGAGCGCGGTTTCGCGGACGGTTGCCAGGGAATCCAGGATGTCGAGGCAGGACCGGCGGCTGCGCATGCGGTCGATGGTCGACTTGATATCGTTGCGGCTGCGTCCGATGTGCATGCGCCCGCCGGCTTCCGCGCCGGCTTCTTCGATCACCTTGGCTTCGTAGTTGAAGTAGGATTCCTCGCGCGCGGGGTCGAGGGTGAACGCGTCCGGACCCTGGCCCTCCAGGTCGATCAGCACACGGGCCAAGGACTGGGCGGTGTCCGACGTCAGGATGGCGCGCTCGGCCAACATCAGTACATGGGCTTGGTTGACATCGGTCATGTCGGCGAAGACGTGGCGGAAATCGCTCTCCAGGCGCGCCCCATAGACGTACTGTTGAATCTCGGGTGCCAGTGTTTCGGACAGAAGGCCGCTCACCTTGGAATCCATGCCGCTCGCTCCAATCGTTTTGTCTTGGGGATGATCCGCGCCTGACGACGCCCATAAATGGTAGGCCTAATTCCGGGCTATGTCATCCCTCGACGGGGGGCTCCCCGTGGGGATGGGGAAAGCGCGGCGCGCGCCCACGAAGCAAGTATTAATATCCGGTCGAACCGGACGTCGAACGGGGTTTTTGGGAAATTCCCCCGCCCCATCGTCTTTCATGGCGGCGCAAATATGGGTTTTCAACCGTCCAGGACGGGATATACCATAGGCTGTTTGGGCGCGAATACAGGTTAGAATGGGGCCATGGCGCGGAAAAGGGCTCACGCACGGCTACTGATATACAGCCACGATAGCTTCGGGCTGGGGCATCTGCGCCGTTGCAGCGCCATCGCCAATTCCCTGATCGATCACCACAAGGACCTGTCCGTCCTTATCCTTTCGGGCTCCCCCATCATCGGCAGCTTCGATTTCCGCACAAGGGTGGATTTCGTCCGCATCCCCGGAGTCATCAAACTGCGCCGTGGCGATTATACCTCGCTCAGCCTGGACATCGGCGTCGATGAAACCCTGGCCATGCGGGCCTCGATCATTCGCCATACGGCCGAGACCTTCGATCCCGACATCTTGTTGGTCGACAAGGAACCCCTGGGTCTGCGCGGCGAGATAAAGGACACACTGACCATGCTCAAGGACCGCGGTACGCCCCTGGTCCTGGGACTCAGGGACGTCATGGACAGTCCCGAGCATCTGGTCGACGAATGGCGGCGCAAGAACGCCATGCCGGCCTTGCAGGAGCTTTACGATCACATCTGGGTCTACGGACTGGAAGAAATCATCAATCCGTTGGAAGGCCTGCATGTGCCGCAATCGGTGCGTCAAAAGATGCGCTACACCGGATATCTGCGCCGCGAATGGGTGCACGGCGCGGCGCCGCTGCGCCCCATGCCGGAGATCGAAAACGAACCTTATCTCCTGGTCACCACGGGTGGCGGCGGCGACGGGGCAAGCCTGATCGACTGGGTGCTGCGCACTTACGAGCACGATCCCGCCATGACCCATCCCGCTGTCCTGGTGCTGGGACCTTTCATGGCGTCCAACCTTCAGGTGCAGTTCATCGAGCGCGCCGCCCGGTTGAACCGTGTTCATGCCCTGACTTTCGATTCGCACGTCGAGAGCCTGCTCGCCAATGCCGCCGGCATCGTCGCCATGGGCGGCTATAACCTGTTTTGCGAGATTCTGTCGTTCGACAAGCCAAGCTTGATCGTGCCGCGCACCGTGCCGCGCCTGGAACAGTACATTCGCACCGCCCGCGCCCAGGAATTGGGGTTGGTGAACATGTTGGTTGACGACGGCACGCGCAGTCCGCGAAAGATGGCGGCGGCCTTGCGCGAACTGCCTGGCAAGCCGCGGCCATCGGAAGTCCATTTTCCCGGGCTCCTTGACGGGTTGTCGGTCATTAACGCCATGGTCGATCAGTGGCTGAACATGCCAACGATGGCGCCCGACCTTTCCGTTGTCGGCCAGACCGTGTGACGTGAGCGCCGCCGTCGCCTTCGTCCTCAAGGGCTATCCCCGCCTTTCCGAAACATTTATCGCCGAGGAAATTCGGGCGCTTGAAGAGCGCGGGATCGATATTCGCCTGATCTCGCTGCGCCGTCCTACCGACCGCCACGTTCACGCGGTGCACCGAGAGATCCGCGCGCCGGTCAATTATCTGCCCGAGTACCTCTATCGCGCGCCGGCAAGGGTGTGGCGCGGATGGCGTGCCGGGCGCCGGCTTTCCGGCTACAGGGCGGCGTTGGGGATCTGGCTTCGGGACCTTTGGCGTGATTCGACCCCCAACCGGGTGCGTCGTTTCGGCCAGGCCCTTGTGTTGGCCCGCGAACTACCCGCCGACGTGGGGTGGATCCACGCCCATTTCCTGCATACCCCGGCGTCGGTTGCCCGTTATGCGGCCTTCATGCTTGAACTGCCGTGGAGCTGTTCGGCTCACGCCAAGGATGTGTGGACGACGCCGGCCTGGGAGAAGGCGGAGAAACTTGCCGATTGCCGCTGGCTGGTTACCTGCACCCGGACCAACCGCGATCACCTGGCCCAACTCGCACCCGCCGGACGAGATATCGATCTGGTTTACCACGGCCTCGACCGGGGGCGCTTTCCGCCGTTGGAACGGTGCCGCCCGTCCCGCGACGGCAGCGATGCCGGAGACCCGGTAATCCTTCTCTCGGTCGGCCGCGCCGTCGCAAAAAAGGGCTACGACGACCTGCTTGATGCTCTTGGCCGCTTGCCGGCGGGCTTGCATTGGCGCTTGATCCACATCGGCGGCGGGCCGCTTTTGCGAAAGCTGAAGCGCCGCGCGCAACGCGATGGGCTTGCCGGTCGCATTACCTGGATGGGATCGCAGCCGCAAGAGGCGGTCTTGGCCCAGTACCGCGCCGCCGACGCCTTCGTGCTGGCCTGTCGCATCGCCGATGATGGCGACCGCGACGGCTTGCCCAACGTCCTCATGGAGGCTCAGAGCCAGGGGTTGGCGTGTCTCTCGACATCCGTTTCCGCCATCCCTGAGCTCATCGTCGCGGATGAAACCGGCGTCTTGGTGGCGCCCGGCGATGGGGCCGCCCTGGCCGAAGCACTGACTCGCCTGATCGCCGACGCGGAGCTCAGGCAACGTTTGGGCGCCGCCGGTATGGAGCGTCTGGGCGCCAATTTTTCGTTCGAAGACGGCATCGACCGCCTGGTTCAACGGTTCGGCCCGCCGGCACTGGAAAGTCTGTGATGCGGATTGCCTTTTATGCCCCCATGAAGCCGCCGGACCATCCGGCGCCGTCGGGCGACCGGCGCATGGCGCGCCTGTTGATGGCGGCCCTTGACGCCGGCGGACATTCGGTCGAACTGGCATCGCGATTCCGCAGTTACGACGCCACCGGCGCGGCCGGGCGGCAACGCCGCCTGGGCGCCCTTGGAGGTCGGCTGGCGGCGCGACTGGTCCGTCGCTACCGGTCGCGGCCCGCTGGCCGGCGGCCGCAGGCGTGGTTTACCTATCACCTTTACCACAAGGCACCCGACTGGCTGGGTCCCCGGGTCGCCGACGGCCTGGGCATTCCCTATGTCGTGGCCGAGGCGTCCCACGCGCCCAAACAGCGGAACGGGCCTTGGGCGCCGGGTTGGGCGGCCGCGGCGGCGGCCATATCGCGCGCCGATCTGGTGTTGGGCCTCAACGCGGCGGATGCGGGCTGCGTCCGGCCGCTGCTTGGCGCCCGGTCGTCGATTGTCGCCTTGCGGCCGTTTCTCGACGCCGCTCCCTACGCCGCCGCCGTCAAGTGCCGCGACAGCCTTCGCCGGGCGCTATCGAGGCGCCTGGTCATCGAGTGCGACCAGACCTGGCTGTTAACCGTGGCGATGATGCGTCCGGGTGACAAGCTTGCCTCCTACAGGCTTCTCGGCCGTGCTCTGGCACATCTGCGGGCCCGGCCCTGGTGCCTGCTGGTCGCCGGCGATGGCCCGGCGCGCGGTGAAGTGCAAGCCGCCCTTGCCGGCCTTGGCGGCCGTGTCAACTGGCTTGGCGAGCTCTCGGCCGAGGCCCTGGCGGTGCTTTACGCGGCGAGCGACCTGTTTGTCTGGCCGGCGGTCAACGAGGCCTACGGCATGGCGCTTTTGGAAGCACAGGCGGCGGCGCTTCCGGTGGTCGCCGGCCGGGTCGGCGGGGTTCCCGATATCATTGCCGACGGCACCACCGGGGTGCTTGTCGAGAAAGGCGACACGGCGGCCTTTGCAACGGCGGTGGCGGCGCTTTTGGATCATCCCGAGCAGCGGCGGCCATTGGGCACGGCGGCGCGCCGGCGCTGCGCCCGGCGCCATGGGCTGGCGGCGGCGGCGCGGACCATCGATGGCGCCTTGCGAAAGATCGCATCGTGACCCGACTGGTCCTCATTCGCCATGGCCGGACGGCCTGGAACACGCAAGGCCGCATGCAGGGCCGGGCCGACCGACCGTTGAGCGCCGCCGGCCGGCGCCAGGTCGGGGCCTGGACGGTGCCGGAGACGTGGCGAGATTACGATTGGATCACCAGCCCGCTGAGGCGGACCCGGGACACGGCGAAGATGCTGATCGGCCATGTTCCGCCCCTCGATTCCCGGCTTATCGAGATGAGCTGGGGCCGCTGGGAGGGGCGCCGGCTCAAGGACCTGCGCGCCGAAATGGGCGAGGCGTTCGATCGCATGGCGGCACGCGGCATCGAATTCCAGCGTCCCGGCGGCGAGAGCCCGCGTCAGGTCCAAAGGCGTCTCCGGCCCCTGCTTGCCGAGATTGCCGACCGCCGCCGGCCGACGGTCGGCGTCACCCACCGCGGTGTGCTGCGGGCTGTATATGCCGAAGCCGTGGAGTGGGACATGACCGGTGGACCGCCGCATGAACTGCACGACGACTGCGCCCAGGTATTTTCCCTGGATGAGGATGCCAGATGCCGCGTCGCGCGTCTCAACGTCTGCCTGAGGGCGCCATGAGCGGGGCCACTGTTCTCTTTTACGTCCAGCATCTGCTGGGGATCGGCCACGTCAAGAGGGCGGTCACGCTGGCTCGCGCCATGCGCGACGAAGGCTTGGAGGTGGTCGTGGTCTCGGGCGGCGAGGACGTGCCCGTCATCGATGCCGGGGGCATAAATTTCGTCCAGTTGCCGCCGGTGCGGGCGGCGGACAAGTCGTTCAAGGTGCTTCTCGCCGAAAGCGGGAAACCGATTGACGAGGCGTGGAAGACACGCCGCCGGGACCTACTGCTTGACCTCTTCCAACAGACCAAGCCCCGGGGGCTTGTCATTGAGCTGTTTCCTTTCGGCCGGCGGCAACTGCGCTTCGAGTTGATCCCCCTTCTCGATGCGGCGCGTGAGGCGCGGCCCCGTCCGGCCATTGTCTCGTCGGTGCGCGACATTCTGGTGGAGAAGGCAAAGCCGCAACGCAACGATGAGATGATGGCCCTGGCGACGACCTACTTCGACGCCGTCCTGGTGCATGGCGATCCCGCGCTCATCCCCTTCGATGCGACCTTTCCCCTGGCGGTGGATCTTGGGGAACGGCTCCGCTACACGGGTTACGTGGCCGACCAAGCGGCGGTCGCCGAGGCGTCGGCGCTTCCCCCCAGCGGCGAGGTAGTGGTTTCGGCGGGCGGCGGCGCGGTCAGCGAAGAGTTGCTCCGCTGCGCCATTGAGGCGCGGCCCCTGACGGCACTTGGCGACAAGCCATGGCGCCTGCTCGTCGGCCATAACCTGCCCGACGCGCGCTTTGCCGGGTTGCGCGCCGATGCTCCGAAAGGCGTCATCGTCGAGCGGGCGCGCGCCGACTTTCTCTCGCTCCTTGCCGCCTCAAGGCTGTCGATCTCGCAGGGCGGCTACAACACGGTGACCGAGGTCCTGGCCACCGGGACGCGCGGCGTCATCGTTCCCTACGCCGGCGGCGAGGAGACCGAACAGACCATCCGCGCCCGCCTTCTGGCCGAACGCGGCCTGGTCCAGGTGGTCGAGGAAAGGCACCTGAATCCATCCCGATTGGCCCAGGCCGTCGGCGTGGCCGAAGCAACGAGTCCGCCGGCCGATCCGGGGGTGCGATTGGACGGTGCGGAGGCCAGCGCCAGGATCGTCGCCTCCCTGGCGCAGGGAATGGCTTGATGGAGGCAGGAATTACATGGAGAATACGCCTCGGCGATACAGGGAATGAACTAAAAGCGCTTTTGGAACGAATATCAGGCGACCGCTTCTCCGAACCTTGAACCGGAGTTTCCTCCATTGTCCCAAGAGGTATGAGGGCGCGACATGAGTCCCAACATTTTCAGTTATATCTTTCGCTACTCCAAGAAGGAGCAAATCATCCTTCTGGCGGTAACGGCCTTGTCGTTCCCGTTCCTCTACCTGTCCCTGGACCTGCCCAAGACCATTATCAACAAAGCGATCGACGGGACGGAATTTCCCACGGATTTCCTGGGGATGGAGGTCGAGCAGATTCCTTATCTGTTGATCCTTTGCGGCTTTTTCCTCGCCCTGGTCTTCGTCAACGGCGGCTTCAAGTATTACGTTAACGTGTTCCGCGGTGTCGTCGGAGAGCGCATGCTGCGCCGCCTGCGCTATACCCTGATCGCGCGGGTCATGCGCTTTCCGCTGCCCCATTTCCGGCGCACGTCGCAAGGCGAGATCGTCTCCATGATCACCACCGAGACCGAGCCCCTGGGCGGTTTCATCGGCGATGCTTACGCCATGCCGGCGTTTCAGGGCGGCACCTTGGTGACCATCGTCTGCTTCATGTTCATCCAGGACTGGGTCATGGGCCTGGCGGCGATCTCGCTCTACCCCATCCAGGCCTACCTGATTCCCAAGCTGCAGCGTCAAGTGAACCTTCTCGGCAAGGAGCGCGTACGCAACGCGCGCAAGCTTTCGGAACGCATCGGCGAAACGGTCTCCGGGGCGCACGAGATCCACGCCCACGATACCTCGCAGTACGAACTGGCCGATTATGGCGACCGTTTGGGGGTTCTTTTCGGTATCCGCGTCAAGATCTACCGCAAGAAGTTCTTCATCAAGTTCGTCAACAATTTTCTCGCCCAATTGACGCCGTTCTTGTTCTTTTCGATCGGCGGATACCTGGTTATCACGTCGGGATTCTCCTTCGGCGCCCTGGTCGCCGTGCTTGCCGCCTACAAGGACATGACGGCGCCGTGGAAGGAGCTGCTGGCCTACTATCAGCGCATGGAAGATGCGCGGATCAAGTACGATCAATTGATCGAGCAGTTCCAGCCGGCGGGCATGCTGGACGAGGAACTGCTGGTCTCGGAGCCTGGCGACGGAGGGCCGCTGGACGGCGAACTGACGGCATCCAACGTCAGTTGGGAGGAAGACGAGGGCACAAAGGTGGTAAGCGGCGCCTCGCTCAACGTCAATTTGCCCACCCACATGGCCATTGTCGGCGCCGGAGGCAGCGGCAAGGACGAGTTCGCCCGCCTCCTCGCCCGCCAGCTCGTGCCGTCGTCGGGGCGCATCGATATCGGCGGTCGGAACCTGGTCGAACTGCCCGAATCGGTCACCGGGCGGCGGATTGGCTATGTCGGACAAGAGGCTTACATCGCCTCGGGCACCATTCAAGACGGCCTGTTTTACGGCCTTAAGCATCGGCCCCTGGGCGAAGCAACCTACGACGACGAAACACGCAACACACGCCGTCTTGAACTGGAAGAGGCGGCGCGCGCCGGCAACAGCTCCCACGATTTGGCAGCCGACTGGGTTGATTATGAGGCGGCCGGTGGCACCGGTTCCGAAGACCTGAGCGAACGTACCGACGAGGTGTTGCGTGTCGTCGAGTTGGAAGAGGACATCTTCCAGATCGGTTTGCGCAGGACTATCGACGCCGCCGATCAGCCCGAGACCGTGGCCAAGATACTGGAAGCCCGGACCTTGCTTCAAGAACGTCTGAGCGCGCCCGATGTTGCTTCCCTGGTCGAGTCCTTCGACGAGGGCCAATACAACGCCAACGCATCGGTCGCCGAGAACATCTTGTTCGGAACACCGGTCGGCCCGACCTTCGCCATCGAGAATCTGGGTGAGAACGCTTATGTCCTTGAGGTCCTGGAGAAGATGGAGTTGAGCAAGGATTTCCTGACCAAGGGACTAAAGCTGGCGGAAATGATGGTTGAGATTTTCCACGATCTGCCGCCGGGTCACGAATTCTTCGAGCGTTTCAGCTTCGTCAGTTCCGACGACCTGCCCGAGTTCCAGGCCATGCTGCGGCGCGTCGAGAAATCGGGTTTGGACGATGCGGGCGAGGCCGATGTCGCCATGCTGATGGCGTTACCTTTCAAATTGATTCTTGCCCGCCATCACTTGGATCTCATAGACGATGCCATGCAAGAGCGCCTCTTGGAGGCGCGCCGCGTGTTCGCCGAGGGACTTCCCGACGACCTTAAGCCCGCTGTTCAGTTCTTTGACCGCGACGCCTATAACGCGGCAAGTTCCATCCAAGACAACATCTTGTTCGGCAAGATGGTCTCCGAGAAGGCGCAGAGCGGCGCCCGCGTCGGCAAGGAGATCGCCGAGGTAATCGAAGCGTTGGATTTGCGGCGCACGGTCATCGATACGGGTCTTGCCTATGAGGTTGGGGTTGGCGGCACGCGTCTCTCGCCGGCCCAGCGCCAGAGACTGGCTCTCGCCCGCTGTCTCCTGAAACGACCCGACGTGGTCATCGTCAACGAGGCTCTTTCGTCTCTCGATAAGGACAGCCGAGACGCCATCTTTGCCAGGGTCAAGGAAGACATCGGCGAGCGCAGCCTGATCTGGGTCGATAGCCAGGACGGCAGTAAAGAGGAAGACCGCTTCCAAAAAGTCTTCGCCGCCGAAAGCGGCCGCATCGTCCCCTTGGGCGAGGCGGCGCCGGCCGAGCAAACCGCTGTCGCCGAGACGCCGGACGAAGCAGAGCCGGCGGCCGCCACCGGCCTGGGCGCCGAGGTTGAGGTGCTTGCCAAAATTCCTTTGTTCGCCGGCATGGATCGCTCGAAACTAAAGTTCCTTGCCTTTACCAGTGAAAAGCTCTCCTTCGACGCCGGCGAAATCATCTTCCGTCAAGGTGAAGTGGGCGATAAGGCATACATAATCGTCGAGGGAACGGCCGAGGTCGTCCTGGAGACCGGCGAAGGCGACAAGCGCTTGGCCATGATCGGCAAGAACGAACTTTTCGGCGAGCTGGCCCTGCTCTGCGACGCGCCGCGCACCGCCACCGTGCGGGGGCAATCTCCGCTCACCGCCCTTGGGATCTCGAAGGAATTGTTCGTCCGCCTGATCGAGGACGATGCCGAGGTCAGCGCCAACGTGACCCGTGCCGTCGCCGCCCGTCTGGAAGGAACTTTGCGTGAATACGGCAAGACCAGCTCAATGTATAACGCGGAGACCAATCTTGCGACCTACAGTCTGTTGAACGACCGCTTCAATCTGGCCAGGGCCCACAAAAAGCGCCACGGCAACTTGTCGGCCTTGCTGACCTTCGATTTCGACCACTTGACGGATGGCACCGGCAGTAACCGTGACGATATTCTGGGACAGGCGGGCCAGCGCATTCGGGCCTGTCTGCGTGAATTGGACACGGTCGCCTTGTTGCAAGAAACGGAGTTCGCGATTCTTGTCAACGAGATAGAGAGTGATGCCGACCCCGCGCATGTGGCCCGGCGAATGGCCGAGGCCCTTGCCAAGCCCTTCACCGTCGGCGCGGAAGAAATCACGCTCGGCAAGACCTTCCGCTTCAACATGAACGCCTTCGAAGACGAGGACTTGGATCTTGCCCTGGACCTGTGCCGGCAGGGCAAGTCGAAGAGTCTCACCATCGAATTGTAAGCGCGAAACATGACCTCGGAACCACAAAGCCTCGGCGGGGAAGGAGGCGAGGTGCCCGCGATGGAGCGGGCGCCCATCTCGGCCCTTCCGAGACGGGCAATGGGGAAAGGTACGGCGGCCGGCAACGGTTGGCGGGACTTGGAGGAAGAGTTGGACGCCTGGGCCGATGGGGACCGGGCGGCGGACCTTTGGTGGCGCGACGACGATGCCCGTGGCCCGACGCCGGCCTTGCGACGCCTGCTGGCGCTGTCCGACGAGACTTCTATCCCGTTGACCCTCGCCGTGGTGCCCCTGGGCACCGAGATCGCCTTGGCGCAAGTGTTGGAGGCCGTGCCGGGGGTGAAAGTGATCCAGCACGGTTATGCCCATGTCAATCATGGGGGCGCGGACGGAAAGAAAGCGGAATTGGCCGCCGGCCGTCCAGCCGAAGAGGCGCTTGGCGAATTGATCCGCGGTCGACGGCGGCTGACGGATCTGTTCGATGGCCGATTTCATGCCGTCCTGGCGCCGCCGTGGAACCGCATTGACCCGCTCTTGGTGCCGGCCCTGCCGGGTGCCGGATTTCGCGGTCTGTCCGCCTTTGGCGCTCGGCAATCGGTTGAACCCGCCCCCGGCCTGATCCAGGGCAATTGCCACGTCGATATTGTGGATTGGCGGGGAAGTCGCGGATTTGTCGGCGAGGAGGCGGCACTCGCCGCGATCGTCGATCATCTTGCCTGGCGGCGCCGGTGCGAGGCGGACGCCGAGGAAGCAACCGGCATTCTCACGCATCACTTGGTAATGGACGACGCTTGCTGGGCGTTTCTCGCCACCCTGATGGCGCGCACCCAGGCCCACCGGGCGGTCCGTTGGCTCGACGTGGAAGAAGCATTATGGCTCGGGTGATGACGATTCACGGCTACCCCCCGGACGCCGTCCGCGCCGATTATGCGCGTGCCGGCCTGGGCTTGGGGTTGTGCGGTTTGCCCCTTGCCGTGATCGATCTTCCCTTGGCCATCACTGTCGTCTTGGCCCTTGCGGTTGGCCTGTTTGCCTTTTATGGCCTGCGGATCGCGGCCCAGCAGTCGATGAACCTGCGGGCGACCGACGACGCCATCCAATCATCGGGCTGGCGCCGTGTCCGTCTCGCCTGGGGCGAGTTGTCGAGCGTCTCGCTGGCCTACTATTCGATCCGGCGCGAGGGCGGCGAAGGATGGATGCAGCTTCGTCTGACCGGTAAGGGCGGCACGCTGCGCATAGAATCGACACTCGACGGCTTCGATGCCATCGCCCGAAAGGCAATTCGGTCCGCCGCCGACAACGGTCTTGAACTTGACCGAACGACAAGGGCCAACCTGCACCTTCTCGGCCTGTCAGTTCCTGGCGAGGAGGACGCGTGAACGACCTCTTGCAAGTTCGCGACCTGAAGGTCGAATTCGCCACCCGCGCTGGTGCCGTGCGCGCCCTTGACGGTGTTTCGTTTCGCGTCAAGGCGGGCTCGACGGTTGCCCTGGTGGGCGAATCCGGTTCGGGAAAATCGGTGACTGCCCAGGCCATCCTGGGGCTGTTGCCACGGAACGGACGTATCACCGGCGGTGAAATTCTGTTCGCCAATTCGGAACGGAAAACTCCCGGCATGATTGGCGAGAAGCGCGGGGATCTGGTTGACTTGGCCACCGTCGATCCCGACAGCCGGGCCTTCCGCTGTATCCGGGGCGACCGAATTTCAATGATTTTCCAAGAGCCCATGACCTCGCTGTCGCCGTTGCATACGATAGGGGACCAGATCGTCGAAGCCCTTCTCCTGCATCGCCCGATGAAACGCCGCGAAGGACGCGACGTCGTCGAGCAGATGCTGCGCATGGTGGGATACCCCGATCCCGGGCGGGCCTACGACACCTACCCGTTCGAACTGTCCGGGGGACTGCGCCAGCGGGCCATGATCGCCATGGCCCTGGTCTGTCACCCGGCGCTCCTCATCGCCGACGAGCCGAGTACCGCGCTGGACGTCACCATCCAGGCTCAGATTTTGAAGCTGATTCAGGACTTGCAGGTAGAGCTTGGCATGGCCGTCCTGATCATCACCCATGACCTTGGCGTCGTCGCCAACGTCGCCGACGAAGTGGTCGTGGTCTACAATGGCGAGGTTATGGAGAGCGGCACTCTGGAGGACATCTTCCGCCACCCGAGCCATCCTTACCTCAAGGCCCTGTTGCAGGCGGTGCCCCACTTCGAGATGGCTGCCGGCGAGCGCTTGGTGCCCCTGCGCGAAATCAAGCCCAAGGCCGGCCATCTGCTGTCGGAAAAGACGCCCGGGCCGGCGGTGATCGACGAGTCGCCTCTGCTTGACGTGCGCCACGTGACCAAGAATTTCTCGACGCGCAAAGGCGGCGGGTTTTTTGGCGCCGGGTCACGGACCCGCGTACGCGCCGTCGATGACGTGAGTTTCGAGGTGCGGCGCGGCGAGTGTCTGGGGCTGGTTGGAGAAAGCGGCTGCGGCAAGACAACCGTCAGCAAGATCATCATGCGCGCGCTGGACGCCGACAGCGGCCAGGTGTTTTACAACAACGACGGCGTGGCGATCGATTTATTGTCCTTGGACGACAAGGCGATGGTGCCTTTGCGCAACGCCATCCAGTACATGTTCCAAGACCCCTTTGGGTCGCTCAATCCGCGCATGACCGTCTTCGAAGTCGTCAGCGAGCCCCTGGTCATCCACGAGAAGGGCGATCTCGACTACCGCCGCCAAATGGTCATGGAGTTGTTGCGCGTGGTCGGACTCGATCCCCGATACCTGAATCGCTATCCGCACAGTTTCTCCGGCGGCCAGCGCCAGCGCATCGGGATCGCCCGGGCCTTGGCGCTGCAACCGGACCTGTTGATTTGCGACGAGCCGGTCTCGGCGCTCGATGTCTCGGTTCAGGCGCAGGTGCTCAATCTGCTCAAGGACCTGCAAACCGAGTTTGGGCTCACCTATCTGTTCACTTCCCACAATTTGGCGGCGGTCAACTACATGGCCGAACGCATTGCCGTCATGTGCGCCGGCCGCGTCGTGGAGATGGCGCCGCGCGAGGCCTTGTTCCAAAACCCGACCCATCCCTATACCCGCGCCTTGGTAGCGGCGGTGCCTTTCCCCGATCCCGACCGCCGGCTTGACTTTTCGGCCCTCATGGAAGGGCGGGCCTCCGATCCCGAGGCTTGGCCACATCCCTTCTGCTCCGAAGAAGATAGTGCCATGCCTCTAATCGATCTGGGCGGCGGGCATCTCGTTCGCGCCCATCATGACCCCGGGATCGACAGGGTACGGCCATGAGCGGCACTGCGCGGCGCCTGGCCCCGGTCGCCATTGCGGTCCTCGCCTGTCTGCCGGCGCGGGCAGACCCCGCCCCGGCCACCTTTATCGAGACCCCGATGCTCGCGGCCAAGGTGACGAGTGGCGAATTGCCGGCGGTGGATGAGCGCGTACCCAGTGTCCCCCTGGTCGTCACTTTCGACGGCGAGGAGCGGACGATCGGCCGTCATGGCGGTACCCTGCGCACCGTTTCGGGCCGGCGCAAGGATATCCGCCTGATGGTGGTCTACGGTTACGCCCGGTTGGTCGGCTACGATACCGAATTCAACCTCAAGGCGGACATCTTGGAACGGGTCGACGTCGTGCGCGACCGTGTCTTCACGCTCCATCTCAGGAAGGGACATCGGTGGTCCGACGGCAATCCCTTCACCACCGAGGACTTCCGCTATTATTGGGAGGACATGGCGACCAACCCCGAGGTTTCGCCGGTCGGCCCGCCGCGAACGATGGTGGTTGACGGCGAACGGCCACGTTTCGAAGTCCTGGACGAGACCACCGTGCGCTACAGCTGGTCCAAGCCCAATCCCTTTTTCCTGCCCGCCCTGGCCGGGACGTCACCGCTCTTTATCTACCGGCCGGCCCATTACCTGAAGCAGTTTCACGCCCGCCACGCCCATCCCGTGGATATCAAGCGCCGGGTCAAGGAAGCCGGGCAACGGAACTGGGTGGCGCTGCACTTCCGCCACGATCGCATGTACAAGAACGACAATCCCAAGCTGCCTTCCTTGCAGCCCTGGGTCAACAGCACGCCGCCGCCGGCCCAGCGCTATGTTTTCGTGCGCAATCCCTATTTCCACCGCGTCGATTCGGAGGGCCGCCAACTTCCCTACATCGACCAGGTCGCGATGAGCATCGCCAGCGCCAAGCTGGTGCCCGTCAAGGTGGGAGGCGGCGAATCGGACCTGCAAGCCCGCAACCTTCAGTTCAATAACTATACCTTCCTCAAAGAGGGCGAAGAGCGTAACGGCTACACTGTGCGGCTGTGGCAGTCGGCCAAGGGCTCGAAGATGGCTCTGTTTCCCAACCTCAACATCGATGACCCGGTCTGGCGCAAGTTATTTCGCAATTCCGAGTTCCGTCGCGCCCTATCGCTGGGCGCCGATCGTCACGAGATCAATCAGGTCATTTATTTCGGACTCGCTTTGGTATCCAACAATACCGTCCTGCCGCAAAGTCCGCTTTATCGCAAAATCTATGCCCGTCAATGGGCCGACTTCGATGTCGATCAGGCGAACCGGATCCTCGACGACCTTGGTCTCACCAAGCGGGATGATCGAGGCATCCGTCTGTTGCCCGACGGCCGCACCATGGAGATCATCGTCGAGACGGCGGGTGAGGACAGCGAGCAGACCGACGTGCTGCAGCTTGTCCATGACGGCTGGCTAAAGTTGGGCATCAAGCTGCACGCTAAACCGCGGCAGCGCGAGGTCTTCCGCAATCGCGTCTTTGCCGGATTGGCGCAAATGTCGGTGTGGTCGGGCCTTGAGAACGGCGTGCCGACGCCCGAACTCAGTCCCGAGGAATTGGCCCCCACCAGCCAACAGCAGTTGCAATGGCCCAAATGGGGACAGCACTACCAGACCATGGGCAGGGCGGGACAAGCGGTGGATATGAAATCAGCCCAGGAATTGGCCCGCCTGAACGCGGCGTGGCGCTTCGCCGATAATCGGCAAACAAAGGAGGACATCTGGCGCAAGATGCTGAAGATCCACGCCGACGAAGTGTTCTCCATTGGCTTGATCTGTGGTGTGCCTCAGCCCGTGGTGGTAAGCAACCGTCTGCGCAACGTGCCCAAGGAGGCGATTTACAACTGGAACCCCGGCGCCTTTTTCGGCATCTACCGCCCCGATTCCTTCTGGTTCGCCGACGACGGCAAACCGGGAAGCCAGTGAGGGCGCCGCCTTGTTCAATTATCTGGCGCGCCGCATTCTGACCATGATCTTGACGCTGCTCGTCATCAGCGGCCTTGTTTTCGTCATCATCCAGCTTCCGCCCGGTGATTTTCTCAGCACCTACATGGCCGAACTTGAAAGCCAGGGTGAAATCGTCAGTCCCGAAAAAATCGAGCACATGCGCCGCCAGTATGGTCTGGATAAGCCCCTGGTCGAGCAATACTTTGTCTGGGTGACGGGTCTTGTTCAGGGCGACCTGGGCTATTCATTCGAGCACAACCTGCCGGTGACCGAGGTGGTCGGCGACCGGATGCTGCTTTCGATGGTGCTCAACTTCGCCACCATCTTGTTCATTTACCTGGTGTCGTTTCCGATCGGCGTGTATTCGGCCACCCACCAGTACAGTTGGGGCGACTACGGCCTCACCCTGCTCGGCTTTCTGGGGTTGGCGACGCCCAACTTTCTCTTGGCGCTGATCATGCTCTATTTCGCCAACGTCGCCTTCGGGACCTCCGTCGGCACCCTGATGGACGACGTCTACCTGGACCAGCCGTGGAGCATAGACAAGGCGCTTTCCGTCCTTGAGCACCTATGGGTTCCGGTGTTTGTTATCGGCACCTCGGGGACCGCCGGTATGATCCGCCGCCTGAGAGCCAATTTGCTGGACGAACTGCAAAAGCAATACGTCGTCACGGGGCGTGCCAAGGGCCTGCCGTCGGGACGCCTGTTGGTCAAATACCCCCTGCGCATGGCACTTAATCCCTTCGTTGCCGATATCGGCAACATGCTGCCTCAGGTGGTTTCGGGATCGGTTATCGTTTCGGCGGTCATGTCGTTGCCCACCACTGGCCCCATGCTACTCGAGGCACTGCAAAGCCAGGATATGTACCTGGCGGGCTCGTTCGTCATGTTCCTGGCCCTGCTCACGGTGATCGGAATTTTCATATCCGATATCTTGCTGACGGCGCTGGATCCGCGCATCCGAATGTTTGGGACGGCACAGCGATGAGCGACAAACTGGACCATTACGTTTCACGCGAGCCGTTCGATCCGACCGCGATCGAGACTCTGACGTCCGAGCAAGAACAATTCTACATGGCCTCTCAATGGCGCATGATGTGGTGGCGATTGAAACGCCACAGGGTTGCCGTGATCGCCGGGATTGTTCTCATCCTTAGTTATTGTTCGATCGCCGTCACCGAGTTCCTCGCTCCCTACGAATTGCACAGCCGGCACACCGATTATATTTACGCGCCGCCGCAAGGCGTCCACCTGTTTCACGAGGGTCGTTTCGTTGGTCCCTTCGTCTATGGCCTCAAGTATCGGCTCGATATGAAAAATCTAAAGCGGGTGTACACGCCGGACACCCGTGACCCACAGGTCATACGATACTTTTGCGAAGGCGACGAATACGATTTCTGGGGACTGTTCCGGGCGCGGACCCATCTTGTGTGCGCGGCACGGGGCGGCACGCTTTTCTTGCTTGGCACCGACCGGCTGGGGCGCGACATGGCATCGCGCCTGCTGTACGCCGGGCGAATTTCGCTAACGGTCGGCCTGGTGGGCATCGCCATCAGCTTTATACTGGGCATCACCATTGGCGGCGCGGCGGGCTATTTCGGCGGCTGGGTGGACAACGTGGTGCAGCGGGTCATCGAAATTTTGCGCTCGCTGCCCGAGTTGCCGTTATGGATGGCGCTGTCGGCGGCGCTGCCCGTCACCTGGAGTCCGATCCTGGTGTTTCTAGGCATCACCGTCATCTTAGGATTCTTGGATTGGCCGGGCCTGGCACGTGCCGTGCGTTCCAAGCTATTGGCCCTGCGCGAGGAGGATTATTGCACCGCCGCCAAGCTCATGGGGGCGCGGCCGGGGCGCATCATCGGTCGCCATTTGCTGCCCAACTTCATGAGCCACCTCATCGCTTCGGCGACGCTGTCAATTCCCTCCATGATCCTCGGCGAAACGGCACTCAGCTTCCTTGGTTTGGGCTTGCGGCCTCCGATAACCAGCTTCGGGGTCCTCCTGACCGAAGCCCAGAATATCGAAGCGGTGGCTCTCTATCCGTGGCTCTTGCTACCCATGTTGCCGGTCGTCATCTTGGTGCTGGGCTTCAACTTCCTGGGCGACGGCCTGCGCGACGCCGCCGATCCCTACGCCAACCTTTGATTAGGCTATCTTGCGCAGCCACAGGCTCGATTCGGTGGCGCCCTTGACCAGGGGCAGGCGCCCGACCACCGTCGCCGCCACGGCGCCGGCCATTCGCGTCGCCGCGAAGCGGCTTGAGAACAGCACTTCGAAGGCACCGCCGAAGAGAAGCGGCGCCACGCCAAGTTGTTCGTTATATCCGCGCCAAGCCCAGTCTTCGGGGTAGTCGTCGGGAAGAAAAACGTCGTGAACGTGCACCACGGCACCCACCGGGAGCGACGGCAAAACCCGGTTGAGCAGCACATCGACATCGCTTCCCGGCACCAGGATGTGGCTCGAATCAATCATCAGAACGTCACCCCCCTCAAGGCCCTGGAAGAGACCGTCTCCGGCCTCTTGAACCGTCGAGCGGACGACCTCCACCGGCAGACGCGACAGGTCGGCGCGCGGCGCCGGGTCGATGGCGGTGATGGTTGTATTCAATCCGCCGTCGCCGACGGCGCCCACGACGAAGCGGGTCGAATGACCGGCCCCAACCTCGACAACGCGCCTAGGCTTCAAGGAGCGCACCAAGGCGTAGGCGGCGGCGCCATCGAGGCGGGGAAACCAATCCTGGGTCCAGCGCGGCGCCGGCGGCGGTTCACCGCCGATGCGTTCAAGTTCGGGCCCGAAGCCGTCGATGGTCGAGAGAAAAGCGTTGAATACGTCTTCGCGTGACCGCAACAGCGCCTCGACCTCCGGGTAGGGCGGGCGCCCACCCGATCCCGTCACCTCGGCGGCATAGCGGTAGGGGATGAAGAATCCGCGCCGCGCCAGTCCGCTAAGTGTCATCGCCCGGGCCAGCACCCCGCGCCACCGTCCATTCATGCCGCGCCCTTCCCCCGTTAACCACCGTCGACATGATCATATCATGCCGAATTCCCTATGGGTCTTTATCACCGCCCCTTGGTATAAGATGGCCACGCCCGCAATCGGATCTTCGACCATGAGCCGCTTGGATAGCTTTCTACGCCGGATCACCGCACAACGCGATTGTCTCAATGCGGCGGTGGAGCTTGTCCGCGACGTGGCGGGGCCGGTTCTGGAACTGGGGCTGGGCAATGGCCGCACCTTCGATCACCTGCGCCAGCAATTGCCGGAACGCGAAATCTTTGTCTTTGACCGTCGCGTCGCCGCCCATCCCGAGTGCGTTCCCGATGACGACCACATGATCCTTGGTGATTTTCACGACACTCTCGGCACGGCGCTCGAACGCATCGGCCGGCCGGCGGCATTGGCTCACTGCGACATGGGAAGCGGCAATTCCGAGGCCGATTCGCGCCTGGCCCGAAGCGTCGGGTCGTTACTGAACCCGATCATGGTCGCCGGCGGCATTGTGGTGAGCGATCAGGCGATGACGGTCGCCCGATGGGAAGCCCTCTCTCTACCGCCGGGTACGGCTCCGCACCGCTACCACATGTGGCGCGTAAAAGACTGATTTTAATAAATTAAATCCGTTGAACGGTATGGCGAAATGAGGCCCTGACGGTTTTTGGGGCCTTTTCTCGCGGATCGGCCATCGTACCGGCACTTGATATGGGTCCAGGACCATCGATCGGACAACGGTTGAAATGTGCACAGTTGCCCCGCGACCACGACATCGAAGCGGGGCGGAGAGGCACAGTCTGGACAAAGGAGGGAGGCGATGGCCGACCAAGGATCTGGATCCGTGGCGCCCGAAGGCGGCATGTCCGATGAGCGGATACCATTCATGCAACAGGTTCTCGACAGTCCGTTTCTGTTGCTCTTCATCGGCATCACCGTGCCGACGGTCTTTTATCTCATTTGGGGAGTGATGGAAGTCGTTTCGATTCCCATCGCCCAATAGCCGAGGAGGGGGCGCAGCCATGTCGATATTTCCTCCGTCACAACGCATTTGGTGGAACGAACCGGTCGAAAAAACAGAGGTTCTTTGGGTTGTCATCGCGTTGGTCTGGTCCTTGATCATGTTCTTCATGATGCCCTATTGGCATCTGACCGGCGACCAGAACCTGTCCAACGAAGCCTACCGTATCAGCCCCGACGCCTTCGCCGAGAAGGCGGAGGCCGTGGCGGCGAAATATACCGTGCGCACGGAAACGTCGCAGGAGGTTCCCGTCGTCCACCCGCCGGCCGGCAGCGACGTCTACATGATCGCCCGCTTGTGGGAGTGGTGGCCCATCTTGGAGTTGGAAAAGGGACAGAGCTACCGCCTGCACCTGTCGTCCATGGACTGGCAGCACGGCTTTTCGCTTTTGCCCGATAACATCAACATCCAGGTCCACCCCGATTACGAAATGGTGGTGACCGTACCTTCTCGCTTGCCATGATCTTCCTTGTCGCGTTCGTGCTCTACTATTTCGTGAACTGGAAGTATCTGGCCAGCGTCTGGGGCCTGAGCTAAGGTCTTGCGGGCGGGCGGCATCACGCCGTCCGCCCGAACCTTTTTTTTCGGAGAGCGACGATGATCGCCCCGCCGCGGCAGTCCGTTGGCATGCTGCTTTGCCGCCTCGGTTGGACGGCTTTGCTGGTACTTGCCGTTCTTGGTGCGCCGCCGGCTGTCGCCCGAGAGAACGATGAATTCGGCGAAAAGGAAGCGCTGGCCCGAAGCCAGGCGGCAATCGGACGCAGCGTCGGAGATTATGTGTTGCGGGACGCGGTCAATCGCGAGGTGCCACTGTCGCGCTTCCGGGGCCGGCCATTGGTGGTGAGCTTCATATACACCCGCTGCGCCGACGCCTGCCCGGTAACCACCCGTACCTTGGCCGATGCCGCCGAGGAAGCCCAAGATACCTTGGGCGAGGACGCCTTCTCGATCGTCACCGTCGGATTTGACGTTGCCTCTGACACGCCCGAGCGCATGCAAATGTTCGCCCGCCAGCAAGGTGCCGATCTCTCCAACTGGCGGTTTCTTAGTGGCGATTTGCCTTCGGTGGTGGGATTGGCGGACGACCTGGGCTTCGTCTTCTACCGCTCTCCCAAGGGTTTCGATCACCTCTTTCAGACCACAATCATCGACGGCGAGGGCCGGGTCTATCGCCAGGTCTATGGGGCGGGTTTCGAGACCCCTCTGTTGGTCGAACCCCTCAAGGAGCTGGTCTTCGGGACCGCGGCACCGTTTTCCAGTTTCGAGGATTTGGTGAAGAAGGTTCGACTCTTCTGCACCATTTACGACCCCGCCGCCGACAGGTACCGCTTCGACTATTCCATTTTCATTCAGCTCATCGTCGGCACCGTCATTATTCTTTTCATGATTGGCTTCATTGTCCGCAACCTTGTGCGTCTTCGCCGTCGGCGGAGCGACGGAACGGCCGCTTGAAGGCACCCGCCTTGACCGCCATCAAGGAAGATACCGGGAGGGTGCTAGAATAAGAGGCCGTCGGGCCGGCATCTCCCGCCCTACCGATCTTTTCTTCCCGATGCCGGGCCGTTATGGTCCCGGCCCGTTCACCTTTCCGCTCAAGGAGTCGCGGATTGCCGAAGTCCATTCGCCGTCTGTTGCAGGACCTTCTGCTCGTCGTCGAGGCCGGGTTCGACCGTTCCTTCTATGCGCCCCATGACCCTGGCCTGGCACTGATCAAGCTGAGCCTTAGCCATCCGGGACGGCGCAAAGAGGAGTGTCGCCGCCGTTCACGCGAGGAGCTGGCCAGGCTGGCGCCGAACATGCGGGCTCCGCTCGCTTGCTCGCGGGAACGGTGGCCGGTCCTTGTCGAACTCGACCTCGACGGCAAGACCGTCTTTGCCGAGACCGTCAATCCGGCCGGCCTGTCGGCCGACGGGCAGTCCAGCTTTTACACTACCTTCGCGGTTGCCGCCGGCCGCCATCGCCTTGCCGTCAGAATGCGCGACCGGGGCGACGGCCAGGACTTTGATTTCGTGCATGACGCCTGGGTAGACCTTGTCCCGAGGCAAGCGTTGGTGATTGGATTCAGCGAAGACGAAGGGAACTTTTTCATCGAGTGACGGGCATTGTCCCAGGTGGCGCCCGGGGGACAAAAAAATTGGGCCGGTCAAACCGGCCCGAGTGGGTCTTGAGTAAGGGAGGATCACATGAAGAAGTCTGTAACAGTGTCCCTAGCCTACAGGCAAAGGGGCCGCCAATCTGTGACCGCCATCACACCGGACGAATTATTTTCTTGAACGGGCGAAGAGCGTCGGGAACGATAGCGCCGACGGCTCAGGTTGCGGCCCGTCATGCCGCTTCCCTCAGGTATTCGCCGACCGCCTGTTCGCAGTCCTCGATGGTGACCACGATTTCAGCCAAGGCCTCGTCAATGCGGTCCGAGCCGGCCTTTTCCGATCCCTCGTACTCAAGGGCGATGGCATCCGAATAGGCCCCGCCCAGGACTCGCTGGAGGGCTCTCAACCGGCGTAGGGCCTTGAGGGTGAACTCAAGCGAAAAATCGTCGACGATCAACATTGTTACCTCCCACTTGACGGCATGACCCCGGCAAAGGTACAGCAGTTTAGGACAAAGTCAACATATTTTTTACTAATGTTCAGATAGAACCCGGTGGCAGCCGCTGGCTCCTTCCCGCGTCAGGGTCAGTCGCGGTCGTCCTCGGCTGTTCCTTGATCCTTCGGGGGAGGGCGACCTTCCCAGGTTTTTCGCCCTGAATCGCGAATCTCCAGCAAGAGTGATCGCACGTCCTGGAGCACTTCGAGGATTTGCTCGCTCGACTGATCGGGGACCGGGGGCGGGGGCAGAGTGATTTCCGAAGTCTCGGGCAACAAGGATATCGACGCGATTTCCTCCAACCCAAGCCCGGCACGTTCCAAAACTCTCGACACCTCGATCGCCAACTCGGCCGGCAGAACCCGCCCCTTATACGCATGTTCGTAATACCAAAGCCGCTGCTTGGACATGTCGCACAGCTTGGCGAACTCTGTCTGTTTATAACCGGCCCGCTTGCGCAGCCTGGTAAGATTGCGGGCCAGAATTTGGGGTATCAGGGGCGGCCCTGTTTTCTCTGTCATGGCGCCAGTATGCCTATTTTTTACAATCAGGTCCGTACAAAGTACATTGACAAAGTAAAAAAACTTCATATTATAATTCCCGGTGAGGTCAAACCAACGTTCAACGCCCATAGGGGCAGGAGGAATCCATAATGCACGAACGCAGCGGCTCGTCCGGCAGCGTCGATGGTTTTAACGGTCCCAAGAGGGGCCTTGCGGCGGCGCCGCGGACGTGGGCGGTCGAGCAGGTGGCGGAGCGGGTCAACGAAGCGGCGGCGACTCTGAAGCGCCTGCCCGGCGAGCGCCGGCTTGGCTACCGTACATCCCTTCCGGCGCCGGCCCGCGACGACCGTGACGCCTGGCTGCAGGCCGGCTTCGACGGCGATCCCCTGGGCCTATACAAGAAACAGATTCCCCTGGCCCGTCAGGGCGCGCCGACCGGGGCCGCCATCGACCGCATGTTCGAGGTTTTGACCTGGATGTGTTGGAACGGCGACCGTCGCGTTCGCAAGGTGATGTGGGGGCGTGCCCTGGGCATACCGTGGCGGGTCCTGGAGGGACGCCTGGGCCGCCGCCGCCAGACCCTCGACCGGTGGTGCAAGGCTGGGCTGGAGAGCATCTCGCGCAATCTCAAGGCGGTGGAAGAAAATCGGCGTACTACGTCCTGAGTCGGCCCTCATTGCGCCGTGCCAAGGCACCGCCGTGCCGCCCCGCAGCAAACAAAGCGGTTCCAGGGGCTTGCGCCGGCGATTCCGGTGACGCATATCTGGCCTTGAACGCGCCTCTTGGGCTTGTGGCCAAGGGGCATCAACCGCATCAAGGGAGCTCGACCGGATGGCACAGGAAACATTCACCTTCCAGGCGGAAGTCAGCAAGTTGTTGGATATCGTCGCCCGATCGCTGTACAGCGAAAAGGAGATATTCCTGCGCGAGCTGATCTCGAATGCCTCCGACGCTTGCGACCGGTTGCGTTATCTCAGCCTCACCGATCCCATGCTCCTCGAGGGCGCGCTGAAGATCACGCTCAGCCTCGACAAGAAAGCCAAGACGCTGAGCGTCGCCGACAACGGCATCGGCATGGACCGCGACGACCTGAGCGCGACGCTTGGCACCATCGCGCGGTCGGGCACCCAGGCCTTCGTCGACAAACTAAGCGGTGAGCAGGACAATGACATGGAACTGATCGGCCAGTTCGGGGTCGGCTTCTATTCCGCCTTCATGGTCGCCGAAAGGGTCGACGTGCTGACCCGCAAGGCGGGCCAGGAGGGGGCCTGGCTGTGGTCGTCGGATGGCCAGGGTTCCTTCACCATCGAAGACGCCGAACGCGACGGCCAGGGCACCACCGTCACCGTGCACCTGGCCAAGGGGGAAAAGGAATTCCTGGAACAGCCGCGCCTCGCCCATATCGTCAAGTCGTATTCCGATCACATCGGGCTGCCCATCGTGTTCGTCAGCAAGGACGGCGACGAGACCACCCTCAACACCGCCTCGGCCCTGTGGACCCGCGCCAAGAAGGACATCACCGAAGAGCAGTACAAGGAATTCTATCACCACGCCGCCCACGCCTTCGACGATCCGTGGATGACGCTTCACAACCAGGTCGAAGGCGTGCTGTCGTATACCAACCTTTTGTACATCCCGTCGTCGCCGCCCTTCGACCTCTTCGATCCTCAGCGCAAGCAACGGGTCAAGCTTTACGTCCGCAAAGTCTTCATCACCGATGATTGCGAGGGCCTGTTGCCGCCCTATCTGCGCTTTTTGCGCGGCATCGTCGATTCCGAGGATCTGTCGCTCAACGTCAGCCGCGAGATGCTGCAAAACGACCCCAAACTGGCCAAGATCAAGAACGGCCTGACCAAGAGGGTGCTGGGCGAGATCAAGAAGAAGGCGGCCAAGGCACCGGACGACTACGCCGCCTTCTGGCAAAACTTCGGCGCCGTCCTTAAGGAGGGGATCTACGAAGACCCCGCCAACCGCGATAGGATATTGGAGATCGCGCGTTTCCACAGCACCCGGGGCGACGGCCTCATCGGCCTTGACGACTACGTCGAGGCGATGAACGAGGGCCAGGACGCGATCTATTACATCACCGGCGATGATCTGGAACAGGTAAGCGCCAGCCCGCAGTTGGAAGGCTTCAAGGCGCGCGGCATCGAGGTCCTGTTGCTCACCGATCCGGTCGACGAGTTCTGGATCCCGTCGCTGGGCTCCCATGCCGACAAGCCCTTCAAGTCGGTAACCCAAGGCGCCGCCGATATCGACAACATCGCCGCCGGGACCGAGGCTGAGGAAAAGGAAGGCGACAAGGCCAAGAAGACGCCCGACGTCGAACCGCTTATCGCCGTCCTCAAGGAAGCCCTGGCCGACGCGGTCAAGGACGTCCGTGTCTCGGAACGCCTGACCGACAGCGCCGTCTGTCTGGTCGCCGGCGAGGGCGACATGGACATGCGCCTGGAACGCATGATGCGCCAACACCAGCGCACGCAAGGAGCCAGCACGCGCATCCTGGAGGTCAACCCCGCCCATCCCCTGATCAAGCGCCTCAACCGTCTGGCCAAGGCCAAGGGCACGACGATCGCATCGATGGCCGACGCGGCCCATCTTCTCCTCGACCAGGCGCGCATCGTCGAGGGCGAGCCGGTGGCCGACGCCCCGGCCTTCGCCCGCCGCCTGGCGGCCATGATGGAAAAGGGGCTGGCCGGCCAGACGGCCGGCGCCAAGCCCGCCAAGTAAAGGGCGGCGGCCGGAGCGGCGCCTCGTCCGCCGCGACCGTAAATTTATTTTTACCACGCAGTAATATTTTGCTTGACATATGTGACGGATTCGGAGTAAAAATCCGTCATCGTAAAATTCCTGCGCCCCGGGCCTCCCGCGGGCGCTTTTTTTCGTCCGATTCGACCCGGCATTCAACCAACGGAGGATGTGGTGAGCAACGACGAAACCGAAACGTTCGACGACTTTCATCGGACCCACGAATCTATTCTAGGCGAACGCGTCGGCATCAGGCAGTTTCATGACCAGGAACGGGTGGCGCGTAAGGAGGCGGCGGCCAAGCCCGTCGCTCGGCGCCACATGGGGGGGGCTTCGTGCTTCAGTGCCCCCTATATGGCTGCAGACCTATTCGGCGGCTTCTGGAATTTGGCATCACGTGATGCCAAAGCTAGCCCCTTGGCTCGAAGGGGGCCAACCAGGTCGCTTGCGTAACGCAGGCCAGACCGCTCATACTGGGGGCGAGTGATTGCAGTCCACATATTGTGTTCTCTCCTTTGCTTGGACACAAACGAGAGAATC
>JASLLZ010000028.1 GCA_030746775.1 Rhodospirillales bacterium
TTGTACCTGCTGAGACGGCTCTTCCGCATAGCTCCCATGATAACCCCCCAAATGGGTTATCTGGGACAGCCCCAAAGAAATTTCTCATCAAGTTCATCAACAATTTCCTGAGCCAGATGACGCCGTTTTTCTTCTTCTCGGTGGGCGGCATTTTGGTCATCGAGGGCGACCTGACCTTCGGTGCCCTGGTCGCGGCACTAGCCGCCTATAAGGATCTGTCGGCGCCGTGGAAAGAGATGCTTAATTACTATCAGCGCATGGCCGATGCGCGCATCAAGTACGAAGACCTGATCGAGCAGTTCCAGCCCAGCGGCATGATGGACGAGGAGAAGCAGCGCCAACGCCCCGAACCCATCGAAAACCTGACCGGGGCCGTCGTCGCCAAGAGCGTCAGCCTGGTCGACGAAGACGGCATCAAGGTCGTGGATGGAGCCACTTTCAATTTAGCGCCGGCAAGCCGCACGGCAATCATCGGTCCGGGCGGCAGCGGCAAGGAGATATTGGCTCGACTGATGGCGCGCCTGGTGGTTCCCACTTCGGGAAAGCTGATGGTCGGCGACGTCGAACTGGAAGCGTTGCCCCAGGCGGTCAGCGGCGCCAGGATCGGCTACGTGACGGCCGATTCCTATACCTTCGCCGGAACCGTCATCGAAAACCTGTTTTTTGGCCTGAAAAACAGTCCCGCCCTCGAGGAATCGATGTCGGAGCAACGCAAGATCGAGTATGACGAGGCCGTCGCTTCGGGCAACAGCGTCGACAATCTGGACGCCGATTGGATCGATTACGCAAGCCTTGGCGTCGATGGCGAAAAGGCCCTTCGGGCCAAGGGCCTGGAAGTCCTGCGCCTGGTCGATTTCGGAGACGACTTGTTCAGACTTGGACTGCGCCAGAAGATCGAACCCGGTGCCCGGCCTGAAGTGGTGGCCGGCATTCTCACTGCCCGAAGCCGCATCGCCGAGGTCCTGCACGCCCAAGGCGCCCAGGACCTGGTCCGTCAATACAAAAGCGACGAGTTCAACGCCAACACGACGGTCGCCGAGAACATTCTCTTCGGCCAGCCGGTCACTCCCGAGTTCCAGGCCGACGCGTTGGCGCGCAACGAATTCATGCTCGACCTGTTGAGAGAAGCGGGTCTTTATGACCGCTTCCTGGCCGATGGCCTTGAGGCGGCCAAGATCGTGGTCGAGCTGTTTGCCAATCTGCCCGCCGGTCACCCCTTCTTCGACCAGTACAGCTTCGTCGACGAAGACGGCCTGGCGGCCTTGCAAAAGATCACGCGGCGTGCCGAAAACATGGGACTCGATCAATTGGCCGACGACGAGAAGACCGAATTGCGTGGCCTGCCCTTCAATCTGATCCCATCGCGCCACCGCCTCGGCATCATCGACGCCGAGATGGAAAAGAATCTGCTGGGGCTTCGGGCGCGCTTTCGCGAAGCCCTGCCCGAGCCCAAGGAAGAAAGCGTCCAATTCTTTGACGAGGCGAGCTACAACGTCGGCCTTGATATCGAATCCAACATCCTTTTCGGCAGTATCGCCCATGGGCAAGCGGACGCCAATGAAAGGGTCGAGGCCATCATCGGCGAGATTATCGATGAACTGCATCTGCGCGACGCCATCATGGACGTCGCGCTGGACATGGAAGTCGGCAACGCGGGAGGTCGCCTGGCGGCGGCGCAGCGCCAGAAACTGGCCCTGGCGCGGTGCCTAATCAAGCGGCCCGATATCCTGATCGTCAACGAGGCCCTGTCGTCCCTCGACGGCGAGGCAAGGGGCCGGATTTTCAAGGGGATCGCCGAAAGTCTGGCCGACGCAACCTTGATTTTGGTGGACAGCGAAGTGCCGACCGAGATTTCCTTCGACGCCGTTCTCACGGTGAAGAACGGGCGCGTCGCCAGCGAAGGTGCCGCCGAGGCCGAAGCAGTGGAGGAAGAAGTCGAAGCCGGAGAGCTGGCCGGCGTGGCGGGGAACCTGGGGCGCATCCCGCTTTTGGCCGGGCTCGACCGCTCGCAACTCAAACTCCTGGCCTTCACCAGCGAGGCCATGACCTTCGGCGACGGGGACATGATCATCCGCCAGGGCGACATCGGCGACAGTGCCTACATCATCACCGACGGCCAGGCCAAGGTCTTCATTACCGGCGATGGAGAGGACCGCTACATCCGCACCATGACCGACAACGACGTCTTTGGCGAACTGGCATTGATTTGCGACATGCCCCGCACGGCGTCGGTGCAGGCCGAGGGACCGGTCGAGGCGCTGAGGATGCACAAGGAGGTTTTCCTCGAGCTTATCGGGAGCGACCGCCACGCCTCGCTCGTCGTGCTGCGCGAGATAGGCAAACGTCTGGCATCGTCGTAATCGCGGGTTATTTGGATTCCATGATGACAAGCGCATCCTTGGCGCCGTCCTCAATGCGCGCCAGGTGAAGGGCAACCGTGGCATCGTCCGGGTTCTCGGCGCGCAGCTTGGCGAACAGCGCTTTGGCTCCCTCGTCACCGGTATCCAGCATGGCGTAAGCGCGACGATACTCCTCCATGTAGGGCGATCGGTCCCTTTCGGCGTCCAGGATTTCGAATATTTCCAGGGGCTCGGTCTTGCCCTTCATAACCACTTGGCCCAGGGGACGGGCGGCGGCCTCGGGGCAATGCTTGAGAGTCGCGGCGGAGGCACAAAACCGGGTGCCGAAATGCTTGTTCAGTCCCTCGATCCTGGCCGCCGTGTTGACCGCGTCGCCGATCGGCGAATACTTGAAATGAGTGTCCGCCCCCATGTTGCCGACTGCGGCGGGGCCCGTGTGGACGCCGATGCGGGTGATCCCCAGGCCCAGCTTCCGCCCCATCTCCTCGCCGCGGAAGGATTCGCAGAAGGCATCCAGGTCGCTGGCGCAGGCCAGGGCCCGCGCCGCGTGGTCGTCCTGGTGCAAGGGCGCGTTGAACATGGCGAAGACGGCATCTCCGATGAAGTCGGTCACCGTGCCACCGTGGGCAAAGACGATTTCGCAGGCGCCGCTCAGGTATTGGTTGAGGAGCGTTGAGACGGCCTCGGCGCCGGCGTTTTCCGACAGCGTGGTGAAACCGGCGATGTCGGTGAAGATATAGGACATCTCGCGGTTCTCGCCGCCCAGCGCCAGGGCGCTGGGATCCTCCACCAGTCGGTCGACCAAAGTTGGGGAAAGATACTTGGCGAAGGCGTCCTTGATGAACCTTTTCTGCAGCCGTTCGGAGCGCCCCCGGTAGGCATCGGTCATCCACAGTCCGGCAATGAGCGCCAGGGCCGGTTCAATCGCCGGCACCAGGATTTGGCCATAGCGGTAGACGGCAAGAGCGCCGACCAACAGCAGGGCCAGGGAAGCGATGGTCACGCCAAGGCGGGCGGCAAGGTTGACGTCGACGAAGGCAAGGGCGATGCCGCTCGCCGCCACAAGGGCGATGACCAAAATGCGTCCCCATGGGCCAAGCTCGATGGGGCGGCGGTTGTCCAACAACTGAGCCACGGCGTGGGCGTGAACGATGACGCCGGAAACCCGCCCTTCGGGTTTGCCAAGGGCGGCGAAGGGGGTGCGGTGGCGGTCCTCGATACCAAGGTCGGCGCCGATCAGCACGACCTTGTCCTTGAACCAGGCGGGGGGAAGGAACTTGAGGGCCTGGGCGGGAAAAGAGCGGAAGGCCGGCTTCTCGTCGTTGGGCGCCGCGCGCCAGTAGACGGGCACCAGGGTGTCGGGGGCCGGGTGGCCCAGCCGGTCGGCCAAGGCCCCGGCGAAGCCGCGGACGTGAACGCCCTGGGCCAAGGTCCGTCCCGGATAAATCCAGCGCACCGTATCGCTAATGGCGTCCTTGATCAGGTTGGCGAAGGCGCGCAGGCGCGGGGCCAGGAAGGCATCGAGGTATTTCGACTGGCTCTCGGTCAAGCCTTCGGCCGTTCCCGCGTAGGCGGCGTAAAAGGGCACCGTCAAGCCTTCGATGGTGGCTTTGAGGGCGGCGTCCTTGGCCGCTTCCGTCGGCTGATCGATGAGGATGTCCATGGCGATGGCGCGCACACCGCGTTCCTCCAAGGTCAGCAGGACGTCGCGGATGAAGCCGCGGTCGAGGGGCGAACGGTAGGGGAATTGGGCCAAGGTGTCCTCGGTCACCGTGACGATGACGATATCTTCGTTCTGCGGTTCGGGCGCCGACAGCGCGGCGATGCGGAAGTCCGCCAGCCACTGGTCCGCCAGTCCGAGAAAGGGCAGGCGGACCAGGGCAAGCGACAGCCCGGCCGCCACGACCCCGATGGCAAGAAGGACGAACGCGAACCGAAAATGGCGAATCATCGAAGACCCCCGCCGTGACCCTAGGCGAGACCGGACGCGGATTCAACGCCCGGCTGGGGTCTGTTCGTGGTAAACAGTTCCCAACGTCGGCAAACGATAACAGGCGAGGCATTCGGGATGTCACAAGACGCCAAATTGGCCTTTCTCTATCATTCGGGCGATGACCCGGAACCCTGGATCCGGGCGTTTCGCGCCTGCGCGCCGGAGCTTGAGATGCGCTACCTTCCCGATCTCGGCGATGCCTCCGACATCGTTGCCGCATTGGTCTGGCGGCCGCCGCCCGGCCTGCTCGCCAGCCTCCCCAACCTCAAGCTCATCCACTCCAAGGGTGCCGGCATCGACCACTTGTCCAGCGACCCGGACCTGCCCGCCGGCATTCCCGTGGTGCGCCTGGTCGACCGCTCGGCGCGCCTTTTGATGACCCAGTACGTCGTCCATGCCGCCTTGAGCCATCACCGCCACATGGACCACTACGGCGCCGCGCAAGCCGAAGGCCAATGGCGTCAACTGCCGCCTCCCGATACCGAAAAGACGACGGTGGCGGTGCTTGGTCTCGGCGCCCTGGGTCAGGATACGGCACGGATGCTGAGCGCGCTCGGCTTTCGCGTCATCGGGTGGAGCCGGCGGCCCAAGGACATCGCGGACGTCGAATGCGTCCACGGCGCCGGGGCTCTGCCGTCGGTTCTGGGGCAAAGCCAGATCGTGGTCTGTCTGCTGGCCTTGACCGACGAAACCCGGGGCATCATCGACGCCCGCACCCTGGCGGCGTTGCCCCGGGGGGCCTATGTGATCAATCCGGCGCGCGGTGCTCACGTGGTCGATGAGGACCTGCTGGCGGCCTTGGACTCGGGTCATATAGCGGGCGCCGCCCTGGACGTCTTCCATGACGAGCCCCTGGCGTCGGAGCATCGCTTCTGGAGCCATCCCAAGGTGGTTGTCACGCCCCATATCTCGGCCGATGCCCTGCCGCGCACCGCCGCCGAACAGGTGGCCGACAATATTCACCGAGCCCTCGCCGGACAGCCGCTCATCAACCCGGTGGATATGGCGCGCGGATATTGAACGCGAATACACGGACTTTTGAGCGGCCGTGATCGTTTGCCAAGTGTATCCTTGGTCTGCGGTGTTTCATACTTCCTCATCGGACTGAATTGATTGAGGGGTCCGCCGACGATGAAAAACATCTCTGCCTATGTCTTTGGAAAGCGTCTTGAAGCCGAGGTTCCCGAGCGCACGCGGCGCGACATCGCCGACCAGCAGATAGAAAGCGAATCCCTCATCGGCTGGGTTCAATTGACCCTGGTCGGGGTTCTCGCCGCCCTCTACATTTTCTCACCCAAGACCTCGGCCGGCACCAGTTTCCAACCCGTGCCCTGGGCCCTCGGCGCTTACCTGTCGTTCACCGTGATGCGCATCTTCCTGGCCTACCGGCGCTTCCTGCCGCGTTCGCTTTTGATGATCTCGGTGGTCATGGACATGGGGCTTCTCATGGGCCTGATTTGGAGTTTCCATCTGCAGTACGAACAACCGGCGCCTTTCTACCTCAAGGCGCCGACCATGCTTTATGTATTCATCTTCATTTCGCTCAGGGCGCTACGCTTCGAGGCCAAGTACGTCGTTGCCGCCGGCGTCGCCGCCGCCGGCGGCTGGCTGATGCTGCTTCTCTACGCCCTGGCCGGCATGGAAGGCATGGACGCCATCACCCGCGACTACGTGCGCTATATGACCTCGAATTCGGTCCTCATCGGCGCCGAGATCGACAAGGTCATCTCCATCCTGATGGTTACCGCCGTCCTGGCGGTGGCCCTGGTGCGGGCTCAGCGCCTGCTCAACCGGTCCGTGGTCGACAGCGCCGCGGCCCACGACCTGTCGCGTTTCGTCGCCCCCGAAGTCGCCGACCGCATCACGACGGCCCACGAGGAGGTCCAGGCCGGCGACGGCGAGGTCAAACAGGCCAGCGTCCTGTTCACCGACATCGAGGGTTTCTCCACCACGTCCGAGAAGCTCGGACCGAAGGCGCTGATCGGCGCGCTCAACGAATACTTCGCCGCCCTGTGCCAGGTTATCGACCGTCACGGCGGCGTCATCACCCAGTTCGAGGGCGATGCCATGCTGATCAGTTTCAACACCGCCAAGCCCGACCCCGACCACGCCGCCAACGCCGTCGGCACGGCCATCGGCATCCAGGCCGCCGTCGCCGGGCGCACCTTCGGCGGCGCCGTCATGAAGACGCGTTGCGGACTGTCGACGGGTGAGTTGGTGTTCGGCGCCGTCGGCGCCAAGGACCGGCTTTTGTTCACCGTGCATGGCGACGAGGTCAACGTGGCGGCGCGCCTGGAACAGCTCAACAAGACCTACGGCACTTACGTCATGGCCAGCGAGGCGACGGTGTGCCAGGCCGGCGGCGATTTCGGCTTCGAGCGTATCGACGAGGTCACGGTGCGCGGCCGCGAGACGCCGACCGTCGTCTATGCCATCCGCGATGCCTGGGCGGCCGGACAGCATTGAAGCGGCTATTCCCGGGTCTTCGCCCACATGCGCCGGGTAAACCAGATCGACAGGCCGGACATGACCATGAAGACCCAGAAAATCGGCCGCTCCAAGAGCAGACCGTACCCGAGATGGCCGACCTGCCTGGCCGATTCCTCGATGATCGGGCCCAGAACATAGGCCAGGCAGAGGGGAGCAAGGGGCCAGTTGGCCCGGACCAGGGCCCAGCCGATCAGGCCGAACATCACGCAGACCCAAAGATCGAACAGGCTGGTCCTGAGGCTGAACGATCCGACCAGACACAAGATCAGGACGATCGGCGTCAGAATGCCCTGGGGAATCGTCGCTATTCGCGCCCACAGCCCGACAAGGGGCAGATTGAGAACCAGCAGGATGACGTTGGCGACGAAGAAACTGCCGATGACGGTCCAGGTGAAATCGGCGTGGACGGTGAACAAGAGCGGCCCGGGATTGAGCCCGTAGACCATCAAGGCGGCCAGGATGAGCGCCATCGAGGGGCCCGTGGGGATGCCGAGGGTCATGAGGGGAAGCAGGTTCGACATCGCCGCGGCGTTGTTGGCCGCTTCCGCCGAGGCCACGCCCTCGATGGCGCCCTCGCCGAATCTCTCGGGCGTCTTGGACCGCTGCTTCTCGAACGAGTACGAGATGAACGAGGTGACCGACGGCAACATGCCCGGCAGGATGCCGAGGGGAATGCCGATCGCCGTCGCCCGCCCGCCCGCCGCCAGGCCGGCGCCGAGTTCCTGGCGATTGGGCATCAGTTTGCCGATCTTGAATTTCTCGAACTTGCCGGTCTTCTCCTCGTAGACGCGCAGCATTTCGCCGACGCCGAAAAGCCCGATCATCACGGGCGCGAGGCTGAACCCCTCGAGCAGGGTCAGGTTGCCGAAGGTCAGGCGGCCGAAGTCCGACGCCGTATCGTAGCCAACGGTGACCAGGACCATGCCGACGACGGCGACGATGGCGCCGCGAATCAACGACCGCCCCGAAAGGCTGGCGATGGCGGTGAGGCTGAAGAGAGCCAGTCCCAGGTACTCGGCGGGGCCGAAATGGAGCGCCAACCGCGCGATCGTCGGGCCGGACAGGGCGATGAAGGTGGCGCCCGCGATGCCGGCCACGAACGAGACGATGGCGGCGATGGCCAGGGCCGGGCCGGGCCGGCCCTTCTTGGTCATCTTGTAGCCGTCCATGGCGGTGACCACCGCCGATATCTCGCCCGGAACGTTCATCAGTATGGCGGTGGTGGAACCGCCGTACATGGCGCCGTAGTAAATGGCGGCGAGCGTGATGATCATGCCGGTCGGGGGCAGATAGGTGGTGAAGGGAAAAAGGATGGCCAGCGACGAGACCGGGCCGATCCCCGGCAGGACGCCGACCAGGGTGCCGAGCAGGCAGCCGGCGAGCGCGTAAACCAGGTTCTCCGGCGTCAAGGCGCCGAGAATACCTAAAAGGAACGGCTCCATCCGACTTTCCCCGCCCCCGCTCTACAACTCTGGCCAGGGAAGAATTCCCTGCGGGACCATGACAATAAGCCACGCCCAAAACCAAGCCGTGCCGATGGCGAACACGACGGCGAAAGCCAAACTGGGCAGCCAGCGATAGCCGCTTATGCCGCGCATGTAGGCGACGGTCACCAGCAAGGTGCTCAACAAATACCCCAGGTGGGGCATTATGAACGCGTAGGCGGCCAGGATGGCGAAGGCAGCGACCACGTGGCGTCCTCCCGGACCGCCGGTCCACTCGCCGGCGCTGCCCCGGAACCAGTACAACACCGTAAGGGTGGCCAGGATCAGGCCGATCAGGATTTCGTACCCTCCCGATTCGCCGGCCCGCATTCGGTCGAGGTTCGTCAGGACGAGCCCATCAATCACGACTATTGTCGATAGGGCGAAAAGGATCCCGACTTCAATGCGTTTGATGTGCATCACGGCTCCCTGTTTGCGGGCGGGGGTGTGGCACGGCCTTTTCCATGCCCAAATTAAAGGCGAACGACGCCGACGTTGTTCTCTATCTCCACCTTGGTGCCGAACGGATCGGACAGTTCTCGGAGATTTTCCAAGATTTCGCCGCCCACTTTCTTGTCCGCCAACATGGGCCGGCCGCGCTGACCCCACGAGGTGCCGAACCCCAAGTCGATGGGGTGGAGGATAAGCTCGCGCACCTTCCAGTCCCGCCAGCCGACGGTGGCGATAACCGTGCGCCAGATCGAGGGATCGGCCGGAAATCCGCGCGTCTCGTCGGCGCTCCTCGCCGACATCCAGTCGGGGGCGATGGCATCCATTCCCAGCCCCACCCTGTCATAGCTCTCTTGCGGATAGCGCATGAAGTTCTCTTCTTGGAAGAAGAAGTCCCCGAGGCTGTGGAATATGGGACATCCCTTGTAGATCTCTATGCCGCGCAGATGATGATACCCGTGACCGACGACGGCGTGGGCACCGGCATCGATGACGGCATGGGAAAATTCCTGGGCGAAATCGGCGGGAATTTCGGGGCTTTCGCCCTGCTCGTGGCTGTGCAGGCTGACCACCACATAGTCGGCCTGCTTGGCGGCGGCCCGCACCCATTTCAGGTTGTCTTCAAGATCCCCGGCATCGCAGCTCGTGTTGCGGCGGAACCTGTCGCCCAGTTCAAACACCTTGCCGAAAACGTGGAAGCGGGTGTCGGTATCGTCATAGACGCGGCCATAGTAATGCTGCGTGTTGTAAAGTTCTTTCTCGACCTCCCAGCCGATCTCGGCGCTGATGCGCCTGAGTTCGTCCAGGGCCTGCTGGTCGACGGTGTAGACCGTCTTGAAGCCGAGGCAGTTGATGCCGGGGCGGCCCTGCATGTCGGGTCGCTGTTCGCCGGCCCGCCAGTGGGGTTCGAAGGTGGAATTGACCGAGACCAGAGCCACCCGGCCGCGCCGCGTGTCAAAAAAGCACGGCATGCGGGCGTCTTGCAGGTTCGCCCCGGCGCCTGAATTGGGGATGCCGTGGCGCTTCAGGTGGCCGATGGTTGTGAGGATTCCCTCGTAGCCGAAGTTGTAGGCGTGGTTGTTGGCCAGCGAGACAATGTCGATGCCGGCCCACTTCAACTCGGCCAGGATTTCCGGGTCGGCCTGGGCGTGGGTGCCGTCCAGGTAGGCGGGGGGATGTTCGTATTCGTGGAAGAGGATCTCGAGGTTGGCGAAAGTGCAGTCGGTGCCGCGCAGCAGTTCCACCATGTCGAGGAACCGTTTCTCCTTGAACACGGAGAGGGGGCGGCTGAGGATCGCGTCCCCAACCGCCCCCAGGGTGAAATCACCCTTATCCGCGTCGTAGAGCATGCTCGCGGAGAGGCTACTTGACCAAGGTCTTGTAGAATTCCGCCTCCTTGAGGACGTGCTTTCGGGTCTCCGCCGGCGGCTTGTAGAACGGGAACGTCGCCAGCTTGTCCATGTCCTTGAGGAACTCCGGGTTCTTGTGAAGCTTGCGCACGACCTCGTCCATCTTCTGCATGACCTCGGCCGGTAGGCCCGGCGGTCCGGAGACGCCGTACCAGCTGAAGAGATCGAACTGAGGGTAGCCGGCCTCGGCCATCGTCGGGACCTTGGGAAGCGCGCCGATCCGCGAGCTTGCCGTGACGGCCAGGGCCTTGAGATCGCCCGACCGGTGCATGCTGACGATCGAATTGGCGCCGCCGCCGCCCATCGTCACGTGACCGCCGGCGACCGCCACGTTGCCGGGCCCGGCGCCCTTGTAGTCGACCGCTTTGGTCTTGGAGGTGTCGATTCCGGCGATCTCGAAGAACCGATTGTGGATGGTCTCGGTGAAGCTCCCACCGACACGCCAGTAGGTGAACTTCTCGGGAGACTTCTTGGCGAAGGCCACCATGTCCTTAAGCGTGTTCCAGGGCGCGTCTCCCTTGACCACGATGGCGTTCGCTCCGCCGGCGATCAGCGGACCGAAGGTCCGGTTTCCGATATCGATCGGATTGGATTTCAGCATCACCTTGGTGGCGCTGGCGGCTTGCTGTTCCTGGATCAAGGTGTAGCCGTCGGGCCTGGAATTCATGACGTAGGTGATCGCCGGGATCTGGTTGCCGCCGGGCTTGTTGATGACGTTGACCGGAACCCCGAGCTCGCGGGAGAGATGCGGGGTCAGAACCCGCGCGATGGTATCGCTGCCGCCGCCGGGCGAGAAAACCACTACCCATTGAATGGCCTTCTTGGGCCATCCGGCGGCGTGGCTAACGCCCGGAAGGGCGGACACCAGGGCGGCGAACACCGCGACGAGGGTGCCCCACTTCAGGGCTTTTCCAAGATTCGGTAACATAGCGGTCCTCCAAGTCTGTGATTGGTTGTGATTGGTTGGAGATGCCGAAATTGGGCCGCGACTATCCCCCCCAAACCTCCTTGAAAATTCGCATCCAGTTTCCACCGAGGACCTTCTTGGTGTCCTCGTCCGAATACTTACGCTTTATGAGGCCCCGCGTAAGGTTCAACATTTTACCGTGGTTATCAAGTCCAATCGGAAACGGATCATACTTGTCGGTGGGGCCGACGCCGAAGACGTCGGGGCGCTTTTCGCGCACCAGCCGGATATTGGAATCCCGTGGCGGATCAAGCGTCCTGGCGGCGTAGTTCGACATGTCCGAACCGAAGCCGACGTGATCGATGCCCATGAGGTTCACGGCATAGTCGATCTGGTCCAGCACGTCGTCGACCGTCGCCTGCTGCACCACGTGGGTGTCGGGGTCGCGCTTGACGAAACAGGGCTGGGTCGGAATGCCGAGGATGCCCCCGGTTTCCGCAATCCCTTTCAGAAGGTCGTCGGGTTTGTTGCGGCCGTATGATCGCGCCAGGGTGTAGACGCCGGAGTGGGTCGCGGTAACAGGCTTCTTCGAGTGCTTGATCGCGTCCCACGACGTGGTATGACCGCAGTGGGACACGTCCAACAGCAGCCCCAAGCGGTTGCTCTCTTCCACCACCTCCATACCGAAATTGGACAGGCCCCCGTCGACCCGTTCGCAGCAGCCGGCGCCGACGAAGGTCTGGGTGTTATACGTCAACTGCAGGACTCTAAGTCCCAGGTCGTAGAAGGTGTATAGGTAATCGAGCTTGTCCAGGATCGGCGTCGTGTTCTGGAAATGAATGACCATGCCGAATTTGCCGGCCCGCTTGCATTCCATCAGATCGGCGGCCGAGACGACCAGCGCCGTTGTCTTTGAGTTGCGATCAATGAGGCGCTTGATTTTGCTGATGTTGTCGATGGCGATGGCAAAGTCGGTCTCGGAGGTCGCCAGGCTGATGTTGCCGCCGCTCACGCCGCCGTCGAGAAAAGCCTGAATTTCGGTCTCTTCCTCTATATGGAAGCCCATCACCGAAACCGCGCCGTCGAAGATGAACGCATCGCCGTGCACGGCCTTGGCGTGCTCCTCCATCTCCGCCGGCAGATCGTAGAACGACATCGAACCTCCCCCGCGATCTATTGTTCAAGGTGATCACGTTCACTCCAGTTAAGCGGTTTGCAGCCCCTATGTCAAAATTGTCCAGGGCGCGGGGGGATAGGTTCGGCGACAATTCTTTTCCGACCCTTCTTTTCACTGATCCCGGCGCATGGCGATTTTCCTTCCCCGCCATATTGCGTTACCTTGCGCGCCCGACCGCATTCTGGCTTGGAGGTCGATCCTCATGGCGCCCGCTTCCGGCACGCTTTTTACGGGCCACGACCTCACCTGCATCCGCGGCGAACGGCTGGTTTTCGCCGGCCTCGACTTTGCCCTCGGCGCCGGCGATGCCCTGTTGCTGGTCGGCGCCAACGGAAGCGGAAAATCGTCGCTGTTGCGTCTCATGGCGGGCCTCTTGCGTCCGGCCGCCGGCGCCGTCCGCTGGAGCGGCGAATCGATTGCCGCCGATCCCGAGACGCATAATGCCCGCCTGCACTACGTCGGTCATCTGGACCCGGCCAAGGCGGCCCTGACGGTGAACGAAAACCTTTCCTTCTGGGCCCGGATGGGGAATGGCTCGGGCACCGTCGCGGGCGCCCTCGAGTCCTTCGACAGCGCCTCCCTGGCCGATGTGCCGGGGCGCTTTCTCTCGGCCGGCCAGAAGCGGCGCGCCAACCTGGCCCGCCTGGCCGCTTCGCCGGCAACCCTGTGGCTGTTGGACGAACCGACGACGGCCCTCGACGCGGCGGCCACTGACTGTCTGATGGCGGCCATTGCCCGTCATCGGGCGGACGGCGGCATGGTGGCGATCTCAACCCACGCCGGGCTCGCCCTCGATGGCGCCCGCTTTTTGGATCTCGATACCTTCGCCGGCCGGCCGGATGCCGCCGGGGCGGCGCCGTGAGACGGGCCTTCGACATCATGCGCCGCGACCTGCGCCTGGCCCTGCGCCAAGGGGTCGACAGCCTCATGGCGGTGGTCTTCTTCGTCCTTGCCGTGGTGCTGTTTCCCTTGGGCGTCGGACCCGAGGCCAATATCTTGGCGCGTATCGCGGCGGGCGTTATCTGGGTGGTGGCGCTGCTTGCCTCCATGCTTTCGCTGGAGCGCCTGTTCCAGACCGACTACGAGGACGGATCGTTGGAGCTGCTGGCCCTCGCTCCGGTGGCGTTGGAGCTTGTCGTCGTGGCCAAGGTCGTTGCCCACTGGCTGACCACGGGGGTGCCCCTGATCGTGGCCGCGCCGGTTCTGGCCGTGCTGCTCGACATGGACGCCCAGGGCTTCGCCGTCCTCATCGCGGCCCTGGGGCTGGGAACGCCGACCATGAGCCTCATCGGCAGTGTCGGCGCGGCGTTGATCCTTGGCGCCCGGCGCGGCGGCGTGCTGCTGTCCTTGCTGGTGCTGCCGCTTTTCATTCCGGTATTGATCTTCGGCGTCGCCGCGGTCGATGCCGCCCTCGGCGGTTTCGCGGTGCGTCCCCACCTGATGATTCTGGGCGGACTTCTGATCGGCGCCGTGGCGCTTTGCCCGTGGGCCGCCGCGGCGGCCTTGCGCCAGTCCCTTGAATAGGGAAATCCATATATTATTTTGCGTTAGATCAATGGCAATGAACGGCCTGCGGGGCTACAAGACAGGAGATCCCGGGAACCGACAATCATGCTGCACCGATTTGCCAATCCGAACCGCTTCTTGCGCCTGAGCGCGGCGCTGCTGCCGTGGACGGCGGGGTTGACCTTGGTCCTTCTCATCGCCGGCCTCTATCTGGCGCTGTTCGCCTCGCCCGCCGACTACCAGCAGGGCGAGACCGTGCGCATCATGTACGTGCACGTGCCGGCGGCGTGGATGGCGCTGTTTTGTTATTCCTGCATGGCCGGAGCTAGCGCCGTCGGCCTGATCTGGAAGCATCCCCTGGCCGACATGGCGGCCAAGGCAACGGCGCCCATCGGCACCTGCTTCACCTTTCTGGCCCTTGTTACCGGATCGCTGTGGGGCAAACCCATGTGGGGTACTTGGTGGGTGTGGGACGCGCGTCTGACGTCGGTGCTTATCTTGTTTTTTCTCTATCTCGGCTACATGGCGTTGCACAATGCTTTCGACGACCCGACGCGCGGCGCCCGGTCGGCCGCCATCCTTGCCCTGGTCGGCTTCGTCAACGTCCCCATCATCAAGTTTTCCGTCGATTGGTGGAACACGCTCCATCAACCGTCAAGCGTGGTCAAGGCGGGCGGCCCCGCCATTCATCCCAGCATGCTGACGCCCCTGTTGCTGATGGGCCTGGCCTTCACCACCTATTACCTGTGGGTGCTGCTGTTGCGCCTTAGGGCCGAGATCGTCGCCGGCAAGGTGCGGGCGGTGCGCTTGCGCCGGGTCCACGGATAGGGCCGGATATTGGACCATGGATTCGATAACATCTTTTTTTCACATGGGCGGCTACGGGGCCTACGTCTGGCCCAGTTTCGTCATCACGCTGGTCGTCCTGGGGGCGTTATTCGCCCATAGCCTTTCGTTCCTGCGCGCCGGCGAGACGGCGCTCAAGGAGTTGCAGGACGAGAAGGCGCCTGCCGAGGACGAGGCGTCCGATGAAGCGTAAACACCGCCGCCTTACTTTCGTCTTTCTTGGCTTTCTGCTGGTCGCCACGGCGGCGGCCCTGGTGCTGACCGCCTTCGAGGACAACATCGTCTTTTTCCACAGTCCCACCGACGTGGCCGAGAAGCAGCTCCCCCCCGACCGCCGCATGCGCGTCGGCGGCCTGGTCGAGGAGGGCAGTGTCGAAAAGAACGTCGGCGAGGCCCGCGTCACCTTTCGCATCACCGATCTGGTGAACACGGTCGACGTCACCTATCGCGGCCTGTTGCCGGACCTTTTCCGCGAAGGCCAAGGCGTGGTCGCCGAGGGCCGCATGCAGGGCGGCGTCTTCCACGCCGACGAGGTCCTGGCCAAGCACGACGAGAACTACATGCCGCCCGAGGTCGCGGACGCGCTTAAGAAATCGGGTAAGTGGCAACACCTGGAAAAGGCCCTGGGTGATGCCGGCCCGCTCAAGGGGGACACGCCCAAGTGATTCCCGAGCTCGGCCATTTCGCCTTGATCCTGGCGCTCTCGGTCGCCTTCATCCAGGCCGTCGTGCCCCTGGCCGGCGCCCAGCGCGGCGACGTTCGTTTGATGGCGGTGGCGCGCCCGGCGGCATTGGCCCAGTTCGTGCTCATCGCCGTCGCCTTCGCCTGCCTGACCCAGGCCTACGTCACCTCGGACTTCTCGGTTCTCAACGTGGTGCGCAACTCCCATTCCGCCAAACCCATGCTCTACAAGATCTCCGGCGTGTGGGCCAACCACGAGGGCTCGATGCTTCTTTGGGTCCTGATCCTGGCTCTGTTCGGCTCGTCGGTCGCGGCTTTCGGCCGCAATCTGCCGCAGGCGCTGGGTGCCCGGGTGCTTTCGGTGCAGGCCATGATCGGGATCGGCTTCCTTGCTTTCATCTTGTTTACCTCCAACCCCTTCGAGCGCCTTGCGGTGGCGCCCGCCGACGGGCGCGGACTGAACCCGTTGTTGCAGGATCCCGGCCTTGCCTTCCACCCGCCGTTTCTCTACCTCGGCTATGTCGGCTTCTCGATGGCCTTTTCGTTCGCCATCGCGGCGCTGATCGAGGGCCGCGTCGACGCCGCCTGGGCGCGCTGGGTGCGGCCGTGGACCCTGGCGGCGTGGTCGTTCCTGACCGTCGGCATCGGGCTTGGGTCGTGGTGGGCCTATTACGAGCTGGGCTGGGGCGGATGGTGGTTCTGGGATCCGGTCGAGAACGCCTCGTTCATGCCCTGGCTGGCGGGCACGGCGCTGCTGCATTCCTCGGTGGTCGTCGAGAAACGCGACACGCTCAAGGGCTGGACCGTGTTCCTGGCCATCGTCGCCTTCTCCCTCAGCCTGCTCGGCACTTTCCTGGTGCGCTCGGGCGTCCTGACGTCGGTCCATACCTTCGCCGCCGACCCGGCGCGCGGCGTCTTCATTCTGCTTCTTCTGGTCATTGTCATCGGCGGCTCCTTGGCGCTCTTCGCGGTTCGCGCTCCGGCGCTCCGGGCGGGCGGGCTGTTCCAGCCGATTTCGCGAGAGGGCGGCCTTTTGTTGAACAACCTGATAATGACGACGGCGGCGGCGGCGGTGCTTCTCGGCACGCTTTATCCGCTGTTCCTCGACGCCGTCGGCGGCGGCAAGGTGTCGGTGGGGGCGCCGTTTTTCGATGCCGTCTTCATTCCCCTCATGGTGCCCATGCTGGTGGCCATGGCGGTGGGGCCGTTCCTGGCCTGGAAGCGGGGCGATCTGGCCGGCGCCCTGGGGCGTCTGAAGGCCGCCGCGATGGTGGCCCTGGTGGTGACGGTGGGGACTTGGTACGTGGTTGCCGACGGCTCGATCGGGGCGCTCCTCGGCATGGCGGTGGCGGCGTGGCTGTTTGTCGGCACGGTGAGCGAGCTGGCGGCGCGGGTGCGCCTGTTCCGCGTGCCCGTGGCCGAAAGCCTGCGCCGCTTGGTGCGCCTGCAACGCGCTTCGTGGGGCATGACCATCGCCCATGCCGGCCTTGCCGTGGCGGTCGCCGGGATGACCGCCTCGGCGGCGTGGAAGACGGAAAGCATTCAGACCATGCAACCCGGCGACAGCGTCGAGGTGGCCGGTTATACGTTTACCTTCCGCGGCGCCCGGCGCGCGTCCGGTCCCAATTACATGGCCATCCGCGGAACCTTCGAGGTCAGCCAGGACGGCGCCGCGCTGACGACTCTTTATCCGGAAAAGCGGACCTATCCGGTGGAGGGACGCCCGACCACCGAGGCCGCCATCCATTCCATGGTCGTGGGCGATCTTTACGCCGTGATCGGCGATGCGGATGAAAATGGCGGCTTCGTCACCCGGCTCTACTTCAACCCGCTGTTGGCCTGGACCTGGGCCGGCGCCCTGATCATGGTGGCCGGCGGCGCGGTCAGTCTCAGCGACCGCCGCCACCGCATCGGCGCCCCGGCGCGCCGCCACGGGGCAGCGGATGGCGCCCAGCCAGCGGTATCATGAAGCGGCTTCTCTATTTCCTGCCGCTGGCTGTCTTCGCCGTGCTGGCGATCTATTTCGCCCTCGGTCTCGGCATGGGCCCCAAGATCATCCCCTCGGCGCTGATCGACAAGCCGGTGCCCCAATTCACCTTGCCCCCCATCGCGGGCGGCGCCAAGCAGGGCTTTTCCGATGCCGATCTCAAGGGCGGCGTCTCGGTGATCAACGTGTTCGCGTCGTGGTGCATTCCGTGCAAGGCGGAGCACCCCTTCATCACCAAGCTGGCCGGCATGGGCGTCGCCACGGTCTATGGCCTGAATTACAAGGACGAGGCGGCGGACGCCCTTCAATGGCTGGCCAACCTGGGCGATCCCTACCATCGGATCGGCGCTGACCGCGACGGCCGGGCGGGCATCGAGTGGGGCGTCTATGGGGTGCCCGAGACCTTCATCGTCGATGCCGGGGGGCGCATCCGCCACAAGCAGGTCGGACCCCTGACCCAGAAGACCCTGAACGGCGAGGTGCTGCCCATCATCCGGACGCTGAGCCAATGAGGATCGCTTTCGCCCTTGCCTTGCTGGTGATGGCGGTGGCACCCGCCGGCGCCGTCGAGCCCGACGAGGTGCTGGCCGACCCCGTCCTCGAGGCGCGGGCCCGCGATATCTCCAAGAATCTGCGCTGCCTGGTGTGCCAGAACCAGTCGATCGACGATTCCGACGCCGGTTTGGCCAGGGATCTCCGCGTCATCGTGCGCGAGCGGCTGGTGGCGGGGGATTCGGACTCGGCGGTGATCGACTTCGTCGTCGATCGCTATGGCGACTTCGTCCTTCTCAATCCGCCTTTCAAGGCGACGACCTACGTCCTGTGGATCGGGCCCGGCGTGATAGGGATATTCGGCCTGCTGGCGGTGTTCGTCTTTTTCCGCCGCCGTCGCGCCACGGTCAGCGACGAGGCGCCGGTGCCGCTTAGCGACGAAGAGAAGAAGCGTCTCGAGGCGCTGACCAAGGATCGGTCCCGATGATCGGCCTCGGGCTCGCCATCGCCTTGTTGACGGCTCTCGTCGTCGGATTGCTGGTGTTGCCCCTGGTGCGTCCAGGGCGTGCCGCGCCGCCCCGCGAAGAATACGATCTTGCCATCTACCGCGACCAGTTGGCCGAGGTCGAGCGCGATGCCGAGCGCGGCTTGCTGGTCGGCGAGCAGGTGACGGCGGCACGGACCGAGCTTCAACGACGTATGCTGGCCGCCGCCGAGACCGGATCCGGCGATGCGGTGTCAGCCGCCGGTGGCGGTCGAACGGCGGCCCTGATCCTGGTGGCGGCGGTATTGGCGGCGGCGTTCGGAATATACGGCTACCTGGGCTCGCCCGATCTTCCCGGCCAGCCGCTGGCCGAGCGCCGCGACGCCCTCCAGGCGGTGGCCAAGGGTCAAGCCGAGATGGAACGTCTCATCGACGACCTGGCCCGGAAAATGAAAGAGCAACCAGGCAACATCGAGGGTTGGCTTTTGCTTGGTCGTTCCTATCAATCCCAAAATCGCTACTCCGACGCGGCCCAGGCATTCGGCCGGGCCGTCGACATGAGCGACCGCCCGGCCGACATCCTGGCCGCCTATGGCGAGGCGCGGGTGTTGGCTCAGGACGGCACGGTTGCCCCCGGGGACGTCGAAATTTTCGAGGAGGTCATGGCCAAGGATCCGCGCGATCCCCGGGCCCGGTACTACATCGGCAATTTCAGGGCGCAGCAGGGCGATTTCAGGGGCGCGCTTCAATCCTGGGTCGATCTGATAGCGGCGTCGCCGGCCGACGCGCCGTGGCTGGGCGAGGTGCGCGAGCGCGTCGCCAGCGCCGAACGCCAACTGGGTCTGGAAGCGGGAAGCGTCAAGCCCTCGGCCGCCGTCGGCGACCCGCCCGCTTCGCCGCCCGAGATGGACGCGGCGACGATCCGCGCCATGGTCGACGGGCTGGCCGCGAAGCTGAAGGAGAACCCCGACGACCTCAACGGCTGGCTTATGCTGGCGCGCTCTTACGAGGTGCTGGGCGAGGCCGAGAAAGCGCGCCAGGCGCGCGCCCGCGCCGAGGCGCTCAAGAATCCACCGCAAGGTAAGCCATGACCGCGTTCAAGACCCTTGATGATCTTGCCGTCGCCGGTAAGCGCGTCCTGGTGCGTGTCGACTTCAACGTGCCGATGAAGGACGGCCGCATCACCGACGCGACGCGGATCGAGCGTACGGTGCCGACCCTGACCCAATTGGCGGACCGGAGGGCGCGGGTCGTCGTCCTGTCCCACCTGGGCCGGCCCAAGGGTCGGGTGGTGAATGAGGTGAGCTTGGGTCCGCTGGCCGAGGCCCTGGGCGTGGCCCTTGGCGGGCGGGCGGTATCGTTTGCCGCCGACTGCGTTGGGTCCGAGGCCGAACGGGTGGTCGCTGCCCTGGGCGACGGTGATGTCGTATTGCTGGAAAACCTGCGTTTCCACGCCGGGGAGGAAGAAAACGACCGCGCCTTTGCCCAGCGTCTGGCGGCGCTCGGCGATTTCTATGTCAACGACGCCTTTTCCTGCGCCCACCGGGCCCACGCCTCGACGGAGGCCTTGGCGCATCTGTTGCCGGGGGCCGCCGGAAGGCTCATGCAGGCCGAGCTCGAGGCCCTCGAAAACACCCTCGAGGCGCCGCATCATCCTCTCGCCGCGGTCGTCGGCGGTGCCAAGGTGTCGACCAAGCTCGACGTTCTCGGCAACCTGGTGCAGAAGACGGATATCCTGATCGTCGGCGGCGGCATGGCCAATACCTTCCTGCACGCCAAGGGCGTTGCCATCGGCGCGTCGCTCTGTGAGCACGACATGGCCGGCGCCGCCAACGACATTCTGGCCCGGGCCGCCGCGGCCGGTTGCGAGGTCGTCCTGCCGACCGACGCGGTGGTGGCGCGGTCCCTGGAGGCCGGCATCGACAATCGGGTGGTAGGGATCGGCGCGGTGCCCGCCGATGCCATGATTCTGGACCTTGGTCCGGCCTCCATCGACGGCATTATTCAACGCCTCGGCCGTTGTCGGAGCCTGGTATGGAACGGTCCGCTGGGTGCCTTCGAGGTGGCGCCCTTCGATGCTGCCACCAACGCCGTTGCCCGGGCCGCCGCCGGCCTGACCCGGGATGGCGTCACGCTTAGCGTCGCCGGCGGCGGGGACACGGTGGCGGCCCTCGTTCATGCCGGCGTGGCGGATGATTTCTCCTACGTCTCGACGGCCGGCGGCGCCTTTCTGGAGTGGCTGGAAGGAAAGGACCTGCCCGGCGTGGCCGCCCTCGGCGCCGGATCCGGGATCTGATCCTTCATCTTGTCCGCCAATCGGTCGACCGTCTCACGCGCCGACTGAGAGTAGCGCTCCAGGTCGAGCGCCGTTTCCATGATCCGTTCGATGCCACGGCCCGTGGCGTCCGCAATCTCGGCCATGGCGGCGGCGGCGGCGGTCGTTTCGGCGCATTCCGCGGCCGCCTGGCGGGCGCTGTGCCCGGCGTCCCGGCCCGTCTCGCCCTCGGACTCGACGAAGGTGGCGATGTCGGCGGTCAGGCCGTCTAGCTCGCCAATCGTCCCGCCAACGCCTTGGATGGCTTCGAGCGCGCTTTGCGTGGCGCTGCGAATTTCGCCGATGTGAGCGGTGATGTCCTTGGTCGAGGCGGCCGTCCGGGCGGCCAGGGTCTTGACCTCCGAGGCAACCTGGGAGAACCCCTTGCCGGCGTCGCCGGCGCGGGCCGCCTCGATGGTGGCGTTGAGGGCCAGAAGACGGGTCTGGTGGGCGATGTCGGTGATCAGGACCATCACGGCGCCGATCTTTTCGATGGCGTCGTCCAGGCCTTGGACTTTCCGGGTGGCGCCCTTGGCGTCGGTCGCCGCCCGGCCGACGATCGCGGCCGAGCGCGCGACGCGTTGGCCAATCTCGCCGATCGACCCGGCCACACCCTCGACCGCCGCCGCCGCGGCCTCGCCGGTGGTCGCGGCGTGGCGCGCCGCTTTGGAGACCGCCGCCGTGCGCCGCTTGGTCTCTTCGGTGCCGTCCAACAGGGTGCGCGCCCCAATTCCAATGCCGGCCGAGGCGGCGAGCAGCGTATCGGCGGCGGCGCCGACGCGCGAGCGCAGGTCCTCGGCCAGCGCGCTTCGGGCGGCAACTTCTCCGGCGTCCTTGCGTCGTTGAATGTCCACCAGTTCGTTGTGCAGGCTCTTCATCCCCATCAGGTTGTTCTTCAGGATCCGGAGGGCGCGCGCGATGTCATCGACCTCGTCGCCGTCGGTGGCGCCGGGAATGAAGTCGTCGTCCACTCTGACGGCTTCGGCCAGGTCGGATAGAGGTGCCGCGATTGCGTGTCCGATGATGAAGACCGGCACCGCGAACAAGGTCCCGATCAAGGCCAGTGCGGCAAATATCAAGATATGAAAGATGCGGCGTGTTCGGCGCGCCTCCTCCGCCGCCCTATCGGCGGCTTCGCCGGTCACCAGGGCCAGCGCTTCAAGACCGGGGGCGATGTAGGCCAGGATTTCGTCGAGACGGGCGATCTCCGTCAATGCGCTCGAAGTGGCGGGGGCTTCCGCAACCCGGCGGAATTGCGCGGCGTATTGAAGCATGCCGTCGTTGACGGTATCGACATGGGTGTTGAGCGCCATGTCCGGCGATCCCTTGCGCAGACGGTCCAGCATCGCCGTGACCTTTGCCGCGCGCGCCTGATAGCGGACCGCGGCGTCGGAATCCCGGCCCAGGAGAAAGGACTTGGTATCGAGTTGCATGCGGAAGGCCAGGGCTTCCACGCCGACGGCCAGATCGTGCGCCGCGTCGCGTTCCATCATGTGCTCGAGAGCGGCATCAAGGCGTCTTTCACCGGCCAGATAGGACCCCCCGAGGGCGGCCAAGGCACCGAACGCCAACGCGATCAGCAGATTAACGCGCGGTCCGACGCCCAGGCGCGCCAGCAAGCCGGACCGCCCGTCCGGTGCCAATAGACGGCTTTCGTCGTACGGACGGCGATCTGAAAATTCCTGCGCGCCTGCCATTTGCCTCTGCCCAGGGCCTGATTTCAAGCCGTAAGGCATAGCATATCCCCATGGTTTTAAACAATTCTTGCGTATTCGATCCGCATGTTTCGGTCACCGCCATGGGTGCCGTCACGAAGGTTTGATTCGAAGAGAGCTGGCTGGCGACGGCCGCGATACGGTTGCCTCGACCCTCGCCCAATCTCCCCGCGCCGCTCTCCAATAAACGGTTTGACGGGGCTGCTCCGTTGCGGGGGTTGCGCCACGCTGATGGGGGCGCCACACTCTGTCGATGACAGCCAAGCCGGGGGCAGGACCAACCGTGGAATCGGTGCCCGAAGGGGACAACCGGATCCGCCTTGTGTGCCCCGATTGCGGCTACATCCACTATGACAATCCCAAGGTCGTCGTCGGCGCCGTTTGCACGTGGGAGGGCAAGGTCCTGTTGTGCCGCCGCGCCATCGAACCGCGTCTCGGATATTGGACCATCCCGGCGGGATTTCTGGAGCTTGAAGAATCGACCGCCGAGGGGGCGGCGCGCGAGGTCTGGGAAGAAGCCCGGGCCAAGGTCGAAATGGACGGCCTTATCGGCGTCTACGACATCCCCCACATCAGCCAGGTCTATGTCATCTACCACGCTCACATGACGACGCCGGAATTCGCCTCCGGACCCGAAAGTCAGGACGTGGTCCTGTCCGACTGGAAGGACATTCCGTGGGATGATCTGGCGTTCTCCTCCATCACCTGGGCGCTAAGGAGATTCGGTAAAGGCGCCGGCCCGACCTTTACCCAGGTCGCCAAGAAAGACCGGCGGCCTTGACGCATTGTTAACCAACGGCGGCCCATAGTCGGGCGATGGCGGAACCTATCAGCACCAATGGCCCGGCGGTCGCGCCGCTGGGCGCCAAGACGCGGGGTTATCGCGAGGCCCACCAAGTCCGAATTCGAGCCGCGGCGACCCGCCCGTCGGACGCCCCGATGGTGCAAAAGGCGATAACGCGACTCGACCAGATCATGGAATCGAACCGTCCCCTGCGCGACGATGTCCCGCGCGACTACTACCTCAACATCCAGGTTTGACGGCGACGCCCGCCCGTCCGAGGAGGCCCGAGACATGGAAGCCATTGCCCTCATTCTCGATTTCTGGTTCGTCTCCGACGGCCTGTGGTTCAAGAAGGACGACGCCTTCGACGAGACCATCCGCCAGCGCTTCACCGCCGATTACGAAAGGGCGGCGGCCGGCGAATCGAGCGACTGGCGACAAACGCCCGACGGCTGCCTGGCCCTCATCATTCTTCTTGATCAGTTTCCCCGCAACATGTTCCGCGGCTCGGCCCGCGCCTTCGCCACCGACGCCCTGGCGATCGACGTCACCGAGGCCGCTCTCGGGCGCGGCTTCGATAATGCCCTGCCGCCGGCCCGCCGGCGCTTCGTCTACATGCCCTTGATGCATGCCGAGGACGTGGATCATCAGCGCCGCTGTGTTGATTTGTTCGCCGCCCTCGAGAACGATTCCAACGGCTTGGAATATGCCATTAAGCACCTGGAGATCATCGAGCGCTTCGGCCGCTTTCCTCACCGCAACGAGGTCTTGGGCCGCCACAGCACGCCCGAGGAGCTGGCCTTCCTCAAGACTCCGGGGTCGTCCTTTTAAGGGCTTCAGCCGATAGCATTGCGCGCGGTGGCGCGGCGACCCAGGTGGATGAGAGTCCCGATAACGGCCAGATTGGCCAAGTTGAAGGCGGCGCCGATGAGGAAGGCGGGGGTGTAGGACCCGGCCAGATCATGGACGAAGCCGCCCAGCCAACCGCCGATCGCCATGCCGATGGCGCCGAAGAAAATGATGATGGCGGTTCTGCGCCCGCCCTCGTGAACGGGCAGGGATTCGCGAACCACGACCGGATAGCTGGGAACGATACCGCCATAGCCGAACCCGAAAAGAAAGGCGATCAGGTAGAGCGCCAACAATCCGTCAAAGAAGATCAGCAGCACCAGTCCCGCCGTCTGCAAGGCGGAAAAGGTGAATATGGAAACCAAGCCGCCGTATCGGTCGGCCACCGGACCGAGCGCCGTCAGGCGGCTGATCAGGCTGCCGGCGAGGGCGACCGAGAGGATCTCGGCGGCGCGCGCCGCGGGATGACCGAGATCGCTGACATGGGCGACCAGGTGGCCGAGGGGCAGGGCCATGGCGATGCAGCAGCCGACGATGGCCAGCCCCAGGACACATTGCAGGGTTTTCGGCGACAAGGAGGCCGGGCCGCCGCCTCTCGTCGGCGGACCGGCAACGTCCGTTCGCGCTCGCGCTGAGACTTCCGAGGCACCCGGCACCCGGCGGTACATGATCAGGCTCAAGGGGAGCATGGTGGCGAAAGCGAAGATTCCGAACCAGAAATAGGTGTCCCGCCAACCGATATCCTGAATGAAGAAGGAGAAGACGGGCGGCCACACCACCCCGGCCATGCTTTGGCCGGCGGCGACCGCGCCGACCGCCGTGCCGGGCCGGTTTTCGAACCAACGAAGGACGTTGGTCAAGAGGGGCGAAAAGAGGGCCGCATGCCCGAACAGGCCCAACATGAACCCGTAGATAAGAAAGAGCTGCTATGCCTGGGTGATGGCGCTGACCCCGACCGTCCCGCATCCCACCATTGCGGAGACAACCAGTGCCGGCCAGCCCATGCCCGAGCGATCCATCCAATAGCCCGTGAGAATGCCGCCCGTGCCGCCGCCCAGATAGAGCAGTGAAAAGGCGATCGAGGGTACGGAGCGCGGCCAGTCGAAGTCCTGGGTCATCGGCTTGAGGGCGACCGCGACAATGAACGTCGTCCCCGTACCCACCAGTATCAGGCCAAAGGAGGCAAAGAGGACGAGGAAGCGGTAATTCGTGTCGAGGGCGGCGGCGAGGCGGTTCCCCATGGTCTTAGCCCGACACCTGCAGGACGATCATGCCCGCCATGATGACGGCGGCGCAGGCAATGCGGCGCCGGCCCAGGGGCTCGCCGAAGGCCATCACGCCGATCAGGGCGGCGAACAGCACCGACGTTTCGCGCAGGGCCGAGACGTGGGCCATGGCGCCTTGACCAAGAGCATAGAGGACAATCCCATAGGCCACGGCGGCGAGAACGCCGCCGGCGAACCCCGGCTTCCAGCGCGTGCTCAGGAACGGGCCGATGTCGCGCGGGCGGAGGATTGCGACGCCGATCATGAACGGGATGCCCTCGATGATGTTAAGCCAGACGATGTAACTCCAGGGCGAGGCGGCGTGGCGTATGCCCAGGCCGTCGACCACCGTGTAGGTGGCGATGAAAAGCGCCGTGGCGAGGGCCAGCAGGACAGGCTTGCGCGCCGTTCCCCTCGGCCGTCCGCCGGCAAACATGAGGCTGATGATGCCCAGGGACACCAAGGCGACGCCCGTCAGACCGGCGGAATTCGGCGCCTCGCCGGCGAAGACGGCCGCCAGCACGGCGACGGCCAGGGGCGCCGTGCCGCGCGCCAGGGGATAGACCTGGCTCAAATCCCCGTGCCGGTAGGCCAGCAGCAGAAAGACATAATAGCCGTTGTGGATGAGCGCCGAGGCAATCAGAAAGGGCCAGGTCGCCGCCCCCGGCAGGGCGACGAAAGGAATCGCCAGGATGCCGAGGCCGGTTCCCGTCGCGGCGATGATGGTGAAGGTCAGAAAGCGTTCGCCGCTTGCCTTGAGGACGGCGTTCCACGTCGCATGCAGGATGGCGGCAAGCAGGACCAAGAGGGCGAGGTGGATTTGCAGGGGCATGGAGCTTGCGGCCGTCGTCCTCTCTCAATCCGCCAGGCCCATCAGGGAGCGGGCGAAGGCGCCGGCCTCGAAGGGGCGCATGTCGTCAAAGGATTCGCCGACGCCGACGGCATGAATGGGAAGGCCGAACTTCTCGGCCAAGGCAACCACGACGCCGCCCCTGGCCGATCCGTCGAGCTTGGTCAGCACCAGGCCGGAGACCGCCACCATGTCGCGAAAGACATCGACCTGAGTGTGGGCGTTCTGTCCCACGGTGGCATCGAGCACCAACAGGCAATCATGGGGCGCGTCGGCGTCCAGCTTGCGGATCGCACGCACCATCTTCTGCAATTCGGCCATCAGGTTGGCCTTGTTATGCAGCCGTCCGGCACTGTCGACGATGAGCACGTCGGCCCCCTGGCGCCGCGCCTGGTCGACGGCGTCGAAGGCCAGGCCGGCGGCGTCGGCGCCTTGTTCCTTGGCGACGACGGCGCAGCCGGTCCGCTCGCCCCACACCTGCAATTGTTCGATGGCGGCGGCGCGGAAGGTGTCGCCGGCGGCCAGCATCACCGATTTTCCTTCTTCGGTGAAGCGCCGTGCCAGCTTGGCGATGGTGGTGGTCTTGCCGCTGCCGTTGACGCCGCATACCAAGACGACGTGAGGCTTGGCGGCGGCGTCGATGGCCAGGGGCCGGGCGAAGGGCTCAAGCAGCGCCGCTATTTCCTTGGCCAGGGCAGCCCGCACCTCGTGGGCCGTGATGTCCTGGTCGAAGCGCGAACGGGCCAGGTTCTGGGTCAGCTTGGCCGCCGTCGCCACGCCCAGGTCGGCGGCGATGAGCAGGTCTTCGAGTTCGCCCAGGGCCTCGTCGTCCAGCTTGCGGTGGGTGAAAACCTCGCCGATGCCGCCTGTCAGTTTGGCCGACGAACGACCGAGGCCGGCGCGCAGCCGGCCCAGCCAGCCGTTCTTGGCTTCGTCGTCGGTCATGCCGCCTGGGCACCGATCAAATGGTCGGCGGCGGCGTCCGTGATGCGCGTCCCGATGATGGAGCCCGCTGCCGCCTCGAAGGTCAGCTGCACGGGTGCATAGGTTCGGCTGCGTCCGCGGTTGCCGTCTTCCACCAATACCTCGGCGGTACTGCCGACGCGGCCGGCCAGGCTGCGCGCCAGGGCGGTCTCGCCGGCGCTACGCAAGCGCGCCGCCCGTTCGCCGCGAACAGCCGTTTGGACCGGGGGCATGCGCGCCGCCGGGGTGTCGGGTCGGGGCGAATAGGGAAAGACGTGCAGGTACGTCAGGCCCAGGTCGTCGACGGCGGCCAGGGTGTTTCGGAACATCGCATCGCTTTCGGTCGGGAACCCGGCGATAAGGTCGGCGCCGAAAACCACGTCGGGGCGGGCCCGCCGGGCGGCGCCGCAAAGCGCCATGGCGCCGGCCCGGTCATGGCGGCGGCGCATGCGCTTGAGCACGGTGTCGTCGGCCGACTGCAGGCTGAGATGCAGGTGCGGCATGAGGCGGGGCTCCTCTGCCAGGACCCGCAACAGGTCGCGATCGACATTGCCGGGATCGACGGTGCTGAGGCGCAGGCGCTTCAACTCGGGTACCTCGGCCAGAATAAGACGCACCAGGCGGCCCAGGGTCGGCCGGTCCGTGAGGTCGGCGCCGTAGGACGAAACATCGACCCCGGTCAGTACGACTTCGGCATGGCCGGCGGCGGCCAGGCGGCGCACCTGATCGACGACGGCGCCGGTGGGCAGGCTGCGGCTCGGACCGCGGGCAAAGGGCACGATGCAGAAGGTACAGCGGTGGTCGCATCCCTGCTGGACCTGGGCGAAGGCGCGGGTCCGGCCCTCCAGACCGCCGATGGAAAAGCCCTCCAGGGGTCTTTTTCCGGCGCCGTCACGGTCCATGATATCGGCAACGCGGAGCCGTTGGGCGCCGTCGCTTGCCCCGCTTTGACGGCGCCAGGCCGCCGGGTCCATCTTTTCGGCGTTGCCCAGCACCTGATCGACCTCGGGCATGGCGGCGAAGGTCTCGGGATCGACCTGGGCGGCGCAGCCGGTGACGACGATGCGGGCACCGGGACTGCGGCGGCGCAGCCGGCGGACGGTTTGGCGCGCCTGGCGGCCGGCCTCGGCGGTGACCGTACAAGTGTTGACGATGACGGTATCCTCGAGGCCGGCGATGCCGGCGTGCCGGCGCATGACTTCGGACTCGAAGGCATTGAGTCGGCAACCCAGGGTGATAACGCGCGTCTCGGCCATGTCGATCCCAATCAGGCGGCGGGGGGCGCGGCGCCGTCGAGCAAGACCAAGTCGTTGCCCGGCCTGTCCGTCTTGATGAAAGGCTTGTCCGCCACCTAGCGTCTCCCGCTTGAACGGCCTTAATATGGCGCGCCATGGCGCGAAGTCCACAGGTTTCGCCTTCGTCACCGCATGCCGGCGGCGCGTCGTGCGGCAACGAAACTATCCATGTGAAATCTGGCCTGGGCCGTTTCGGGAGCATATTCGGTGCCCACCGGACAGGCGCGCCGCGCGCCGCACCCGTGGTCCATGCAATCGCCGCCGGCGCCCGACAAAAGGTGGGCGGCGCAGGCCGGGACGTCATAGCCAGCGCCGTCGAAGGCGTCGACGGGACAGGCGGCAAGGCACGGACGTTCCAGGCAAGAGTGGCAGGGATTGGGGCGCCGCCGACGGGGCGACAGGGCGATCCTATCGGTGAATGCCAGGGCGCCGCGATAGGCATGCCAGAGCCCGTAATCGGGGTGAATCAAAGGACCGACGGGGGACGGAAACACCGCTTCCGCGCGGCGCGCCCAGCGCTGAAAGGGATGGCTGGGCGGTCCGCCGAAAGGAAACAGTGCCCGGGCGCCGAAGCGCCGCGCCAACGCGGTGAGGACGCGGCGCGTCCAGGCATCAAGCGGATGAGGCTCATCGCGGCGCTGGGGCGCGAAAACGCGCCAAAGTTCGGGTCCGGCGTTGCCGATCAGGACCAGCGTTCCGGTCTCGCCCGGCACCCCATCGCGCGGCCGGGGATGAAACCCGCCGCGACACAACAGCCCGTGATCGGCAAGGGCTGATGATAGTCGGACGAGGAGGTCCGCCATGGTGCTTTCGTCGACGCGTCCGGCGAACGGTCAATCCGTCTTGGAGCTATCGGCCAACGATCTGACCAGATTGAACAACTTTTTGCGGACCGTCGGTTCGGAGATGCGGAAATAGTTGTGCATCAATTCAATCGCCTCGCGCGAACTCATGGGATCGCCTTCGAACGCCGCCTGGGCGCCATCGGTCAGGCCGGGTGCGACGGGCGCGACATCGGTCAGCGAGTTCTCGACTCCTTCGTAGAAAAAGCCGACATCGACGCCAAGGGTCTGGGAAATCTTATACAGATTGCTGGCGCCAATGCGGTTGGTGCCATTCTCGTACTTTTGGATTTGCTGGAATGTGACGTCAACCGTTTTGCCCAGCTTGGTCTGGCTCAGGCGCATCCCCATGCGCCGGCTGCGCACCCGGGCGCCGACGTGCTTGTCAATGGGATCGGGGCCGAGCTTGGTTTTCTTCTTTGCCATGGCTTGGAATTGCCTTTCTAAATAGAATTCATTCTGTTGGACGGGCGATCGATAACGCTGGTTGGTTACGCGTTCGAGAAAAGGAAATCTGCGTCAAACCAACGAGTGCGATTATCGGCGGCTTCATCCTCAAACCCGAAGAGCGGATCGATCTGTCGTCGTTGCGCGGGGACGGGACAAGATGCCACCACTCCGATAATCCGTATGTGGCATTGTCAACTCCTGAATTCAATTACTTTTTGCTCTACACAGGGGGACCCGCATGCTTCATGCGTGCCCCACCTTTGTGTTCCATCGGCGAGTCTCGCGGCCAGACCGTGGCTTGACGTGCCGCGACGGGCTTCCTTATAGTGTGCCGCTTCGGTCCATACAGCGTCGCCCGAGCCCGAGCCTTGAGGGGCACCGCCAGTCCGCGAGTTTCGCGCGCTGGCGTTTTTTGGTGTGTGGCGAAGGTGCTGCAAGGAAAGCGATCGACGCTATGTTCGATACACTGACGACACGGCTGGGCGACGTCTTCGATCGCCTGAAAAGACGCGGCGCCCTTGGTGAGAGCGAGATCGCCGAAGCCTTGCGCGAGGTCCGCGTGGCCTTGCTCGAGGCCGACGTGGCGTTGCCCGTGGTCAAGGATTTCATCGCAGCGGTCGGCGAGCGCGCCGTCGGTCAAGAGGTGCTGCGCAGCGTCACCCCGGGTCAAATGGTGGTCAAGATCGTTCACGACCACTTGGTCGAGACCCTGGGCGCCGAGGTTTCAGAAATCAATCTTGTCGGGACGCCGCCGGCGGTTATCCTCATGGTCGGGCTGCAAGGCTCGGGCAAGACGACGACGACCGCCAAACTGGGCCGCCGGCTGAGCCGGCGGGCGAAGAAGAAAGTTCTGCTGGCGTCGCTTGACATCTATCGTCCGGCGGCGCAACAGCAACTGGCCGTGCTTGGCGATCAGGCGGCGCTTACCGTGCTGCCGGTCGTCCTCGGCGAGCAACCGTTGGCCATCGCCAAGCGCGCCACCGAAATAGGGCGCCTGGAAGGATATGACGCGGTGATCCTGGACACCGCCGGACGCCTTCACATCGACGACGAGCTAATGACCGAGGTGGCCCAGGTGCGTGGCGCCACCAATCCCACCGAGACCCTGCTGATCGCCGACGCCCTGACAGGCCAAGACGCCGTCAACCTGGCCCGGGAGTTCCACGACAAGGTAGGGATAACCGGTATCGTACTGACCCGCGCCGACGGCGACGCGCGGGGCGGGGCGGCGCTTTCCATGAGGGCGGTTACCGGCTGTCCGATCAAGCTCTTGGGTGTCGGCGAAGACCTCGACGCCCTGGAACCCTTCGATGCCGGGCGTATTGCCGGGCGCATCCTCGGCATGGGCGACGTCGTCGGCCTGGTGGAAAAGGCCGCCGATGTGATCGAGGAGGAGGAAGCCGAGAAGGTGGCGGCCCGCATGCTAAAGGGTCAATTCACCCTCGACGACATGGCCGATCAGCTTCAACAGGTACGCCAGATGGGGGATATAAAGGGCATGATGGGGATGCTGCCCGGCATCGGCAAGATGAAACAACAATTGGCCCAGGCCAACGTCGACGAAAAAATGATCGGCCGCCAACAGGCGATCCTGTCGTCCATGACCAAGGCGGAACGGCGCCGACCCAAGATCCTTAACGGCTCGCGCCGCCGGCGTATCGCCGCAGGTTCGGGCACCACGGTGCCGGAGGTCAACCGCCTTCTCAAGCAGTACAAACAAATGGGTACCATGATGAAAAAAATGGGCAAGATGGGGAAGAAGGGTCTTGCGGGCGGCGCTCTGCCGCCGGGCATGCCGCCCCCCATGCCATTTCGCTGATTTTCACGATTAAATTCAACCTGACGAGGAAAGCAAGAATACCATGTCCCTTCGTATCCGCCTGTCCCGAGCCGGCGCCAAGAAGCGCCCCTTCTATCGTGTTGTCATCGCCGATTCCCGGAAACCCCGCGACGGACGATTTATCGAAAGAGTGGGGACCTACAATCCGATGGTCGCCAAGGAACACCCCGAGCGCATCGTCCTCAAGGAGGAGCGTATCAAGTACTGGCTCGGGGTCGGCGCCAGGCCATCGGATCGCGTCGCCCGCTTCCTGGGCCAGGCGGGGCTCTTCGAAGTGCCGGCGCGGCACGAGCAGACCAAGCAACATCTGCCCCGTCCCAAGACCCTGGAACGCATGAAAGAGGCGGAAGAAGCGGCCGCAGCCAAGGCGGCGGAACCGGAAAAGCCGGCCGAGGAGAAGGCCGAGGAAGCCCCGGCCGAGGAGAAGGCCGCCGAAGCGCCGGCCGAGGAGAAAGCCGCCGAAGCGCCGGCCGAGGAGAAAGCCGCCGAAGCCCCGGCCGAGGAGAAAGCCGAGGAAGCGCCGGCCGAGGAGAAAGCCGAAGAGGTGCCGGCCGAGGAGAAGGCCGCCGAAGCGCCGGCCGAGGAGAAGGCCGCCGAAGCGCCGGCCGAGGAGAAAGCCGCCGACGCGCCGGCCGAGGAGAAGGCCGCCGAAGCGCCGGCCGAGGAAAAAGCCGCCGAAGCCCCGGCC
>JASLLZ010000029.1 GCA_030746775.1 Rhodospirillales bacterium
GCCTCCTTCTCGTTAGAGACTTTGAATCACATCAAAACCAATTTGTGAATCCCCTAATTGAGTACAGAGCCTAGGCGGCTTGAGGCTCGGTCATGGCCCCTTTAATGACGTCGTAACCGGCACGCCGGCCTTGCGCAGCCCCGCGACGAATCGGTTCCAGTCTGCGGGATTGGTATAGGGCAGGATGCGCGCCTTTTGCCCGACCGAGTAGTCCGGGTTTATTTCAAGCACTTCCGCCCAGGCGGCCCGCGCCGCCTCTGGCCGGCCCAGGTGGCCAAGCGCCGAAGCCATCAGCACGCGGCTGATATCGGTCTGCGGCTGGACCCGAATTCGTTGTTCCGACAACTCTACCGCTTTTTCATAATTGCCCCGCATGAACTCCGCGTGGGCCATGAAGTGAAGCCAGATGGGCGAATAAAGCGGGTTGAGGCGCATGGCATGGTTGAGGCTTTCGATGGCCTCGTCGGGTCGCCCCCGGAACGTGAGAATATATCCCTTGCTGCCGTAGGCTTCCGAACAATTGGGATCGAGCCCGATGGCCTTGTCAATTTCGGCCAATGCCCGGTCGAGGTCTTTTTTCCAGGTGTAGGCCAGGCCGAGCGTGCGGTGGGCGATCGGGTCCTCAGGCGCCAGCGCGACTGCCTTTTGCGCCATCTCGAAGCCTTCCTGCAGGGTGCCGTCGTCGGCGCCGGACCAGCCGCTGGTGTACTGAATACACTTGGCAAACGCCAGTCCCGAATACGGGGTGGAGAAGCCGGGGTCGAGGGCGATGGCTTTACGGTATCCGGCCTGGGCTTCGGCGTTGGTTGCGGCGGTATAGTCATAGATGAGCTCGCGCGCCCGAAGCGTCGCGTCGTAGGCTTCCGGTATATCGGTGCTGGCAACGCCCATGCGCGAGCGTTCGGACTCGGTAAGCTGAACCTTCAGGGCCTCGACAATATTGGCTGTGACTTCGTCCTGGACGGCGAAAATGTCTTCCAGTTCCCGGTCGTAACGATCCGCCCACAGGTGCCCGCCGTCCGCCCCGTCGATCAACTGGGCGGTGACGCGGACCCGGTTGCCGGCCTTGCGCACGCTGCCCTCCAATATGAACCGGACGCCAAGTTCGGCGGCAACCTTGCGGATATCTATCGCCTGCCCCTTGAACGAAAACGTCGAATTTCGGGCGATGACGAATAGGGCCGAAATTCTCGACAAATCCGTAATGATGTCTTCCGAGATGCCGTCGGCGAAGTATTCCTGCTCCGGGTCGCCGGAAAGATTGTCAAACGGCAGCACGGCGATGGACGGTTTGTCCACGGCGGGCAGTTTTTCAGGCACCGGTGGGGGCGCGGCAACCGCCGCCGTGTTCGCATCGATGGCAAAGGCCCGCACCGGCGCCGAGACGTGCTTGACTTTCTGCTCGCCCATGTCCCGGAAGACGGCATTGATTCTGTTGCGTACCGAATCATGGACCATGCCCGAGACGCAGATGCCGCCGGGCTCGGCGAGGGCTTCCAGCCGCGCCGCGATGTTAACGCCCTCGCCGTGCACGTCGCCTCCGTCATCGGTGATGTCGCCGAGATTGATGCCCATGCGGAAATCCAAGGAACTGGTGGCCAGTTTTTCCTGTAGTTGAATGGCGCAGTCGACCGCATCCTGAACGGAGGGAAATTCGACCAGAAAGCCGTCTCCCGTGAATTTGATGATGTGGCCGGATTTTTCCGCGACGCCGGGGGTTATGACCTCGTCGCGCGCCGCCGTCCATGCGGCAACGGTGGCGTCGGTATCCTTTTCGACCAGCCGGGTGTAACCCGCTACGTCGGCGGCGAGGATCGCTGCAAGCCTACGCTGGTTTGGAACCGCACCCACTTCTCGTCCCCGGAAAATGTTGAAAGTATTCTAAAGAGAGTTGAATTTCACACAACAGCTTTGGATTGATGGCGGCGTAAACGATACGGCCGGCCAGACGAATGCACGGCCCTGCATCAGGCCGAAATTCGCCGGGATTTGAGCTGTCCGCCCAATAGCCAAAGCGCGATCGACATGTTCAGGAGGTTCCAGCCAATGCCATTCAGGAAGGCGGCCTGATAGGAACCGGTCAGATCGTATATCTCGCCCGACAACCAGCCGCCCAACGCCATGCCGGCAAGAGTAGCCATTAGAACGAGGCTGACGCGTGCACCGGCCTGTTTAGCCGGAAAGTACTCGCGGACGATGAGCGCATAACTCGGCACGATACCGCCCTGAGCAAGGCCGAAAAAAGCGGAAACGATGTAGAGCGAAGCCAAGCCATAAAAGGGAAGGTAGAACACCAGCGCCATGCATTGCAGCATCGACCCAAGAATGAGAGTACCGACGCCGCCGATTTTGTCCGCGATCAGCCCCGATATCAATCGACTGACGATGCCCAATCCCAGCATCAGCGACAGCATCTCCGCCCCGCGTGCGACGCCGTAACCCAGATCATTGCAATAGGCGACGATGTGGACCTGCGGCATGGACATGGCAACGCAGCACGCTATGCTGGCGAGGACCAATAATGTCTGTAGCGTCCGGCGCGAGACATTGAGCGTGAACCGATCACCGTTCCCATTCCCATCGGCGGCAACGTCGTCGAGGTTTGGTCGCCGGCGAAAAAGGAAAGCCAGGGGGATCATGGTAACAATGCAGAATGCGCCGATCCCCATATGGGTGGCGCGCCATCCATGGTGCTCCATGCCATAGGTCAGGATCGGCGGCCAGATCGCTCCCGACAGAAAATTACCACTGGCGACGATGGCGATGGCAATGCCGCGGCGTTTTTCGAACCAGTGGCTCACATCGGCGATAAGCGGCGCAAAGGATGCCGAACTTCCAAGCATGCCGATAAGCAGGGCATGGACGATTGTGAATTGCCACGCACTCACCGCGTTGGCGGCGGCGATATAACCGGTGCCCAACATTGTCGAACCGACGAGCAGGGGTACGAACACGCCGTATTTATCCGCCATGCGGCCCATATAAATGCCGCCCAGGGCAAAGCCGATCATGGTCGCCGTATAGGGTAACGAGGCGCCGCCGCGATCGATCCCGAATTCAGCTTCGATGGTTGGCAGGACAACGACGACGGACCACAGTCCGACGCCTCCAATCGTGCTCATTAGCAAAGATATCGCGAGACGCCACCACGAATAGGGCGCGTCTGTCTGGGCCGCCAATTCTCTTGTTTGTCCGTGTTCCGCCATCAGGCTGCATCTAATCCATTGGTTGGCAAGCGAAGGGAATCGAACGGCAAAACTTACCTTACCCGGTTATGGCCCGGGCGCGCTGCTCCATCTTACTCCTTGCCCGGGTCCGCGCCGGCCGGGCGGCGCGATCGCGCCCTCTATTGCCGCTCGCTGCCTCTCAGGCGCAGCGCCGACATGAATCCCATCCAGGCGCCCTTGACGCGGGGCAGAAGGCCAAGCGTCAGCAGCAGCGTCACCGGCAACCAGATCGCCAGTTGAACCCAGGTCGGCGGCGACGCCATCCGCTCGACGATGACGAGCAGCGGCACGACGATATGGCCGACGATCAGGATCGTCAGGTAGGGCGGCGCATCGTGGGCCTTTATATCGCCGTTCGGCGCGCCGCAAGAGGCGCATGTTTCATGGGGCGACAGATAACCCGCCAACAGCACGCCGTCGCCGCACTTCGGGCACCGGTTCCGAAAGCCGCGCGATACGGAAGTGAGGACCAGAAACCGCTTGGGCGGCAAACCCGAACCATCGAATGTGTCGTCGCGCATAACCGGACATTCCGCGCCATTGAACCGGACGGCGGCTATGCGGCGCGCCTCTCAGAATGTCAAACCTATTCACCATAGTTTCGTCAATAGACACACTAATCCACGTCCCAATAGGGCCTCGGACCGAAACGTTCGACCCCGAAATCGACGAAGGCGCGCACCTTGGCCGAAAGATGACGGCTGTGGGGGTAGACCGCGTAGACGGACTGATCGGAGTCCTCGTAGTCCTTGAGCACGGCCTCCAGGCGACCGGCGCGCAGATCCTCGCCGACGATGAAGGTCGGCGTCGTGAGCACGCCGATGCCGCCCAACGCGGCCGCCATCAAGGCATCGCCGTTGTTGGCGCTCATGCTTCCCGCGACCTTGACCGAAACCCGTCCGTCGGGCCCGGCGAAGGTCAGGTCGTTGCCGCTCAGCATGTAGGTGTAGACAAGGCAGTTGTGCCGCTTCAGGTCGTTGGGATGGTCCGGCCGGCCGTGGCGGCGCCAATAGTCGGGCGCCGCGCAGACGACCGTCCGGCAGGGCGCCAGCTTGCGCGCGACAAGGCTTGAATCGGCAAGCCGGGCGATGCGCACGGCGACGTCGTATCCCTCATCGATGAGGTCCACCATGCGGTCGTTAAGTGTCAGGTCGACGGTGACCTCGGGGAAGCGGGCCATGAATTCCGGCAAGGCCGGCGCCAGATGGCGGATACCGAACGACATCGGCGCGTTGACGCGCAACATGCCGCGCGGCTCGGCGTGCAGGCGGCTGACCGCCAACTCGGCTTCCTCGACCTCGGCGATGATGCGCCGGCAGCGCTCGTAGAAGGCGGCGCCGACCTCGGTCAGGCTGAGGCGCCGCGTCGTACGGTTCAAAAGCCGCGCCCCCAGGCGGTCTTCGAGGCCCGCCACCTGCTTGCTGACGGCCGATTTGGAAAGGCCGATCTGACGCGCCGCGGCGGAGAAAGTGCCGGCCTCCACAACCCTGGCGAAGACGGCCATTCCGTCCAGTTTTTCCATGACACCCGCTCCTTATCGGTTCTCTTATAGAAACAATGTTATTCCAAATTGATGGATTGTCCAATGAGACGATCATGCTTACCTAGTGGACAGCAAAATGAACGGCCTGACCCAAGGAGACGGATATGACCAAGGTTCTGGTTCTTTACTACAGCGGCCACGGGCACACCGAAACCATGGCGGCGGCGGAAGCCGAGGGTGCGCGTACCATTCCCGGCACCGAAGTGACCGTGAAGCGGGTGCCCGAACTGGTGCCCGAGGACGTGGCGAAGGGCGCCGATATGAAGGTCGAGCAAGCGGCCCCCATGGCCGAACCCGACGAATTGGCGAACTATGACGCCATCATCTTCGGCACGCCGACCCGGTTCGGCAACATGGCGGCGCAGATGCGCAACTTCCTCGACCGCACCGGCGGTCTGTGGATGAAAGGCGCGCTGGTCGGCAAGGTGGGCAGCGTCTTTACCAGCACCGCCACCCAGCACGGCGGCCAGGAGACGACGATCACCTCGTTCCACACCACCTTGATGCACCATGGCATGGTGGTGGTCGGTGTGCCCTATACCTGCGCCGAACTGATGAACATGGACGAGATCACCGGCGGTTCGCCCTATGGCGCGGCAACGCTCGCCGGCGGCGACGGCAGCCGCCAGCCAAGCGAGAACGAGTTGGCCATCGCCCGCTTCCAGGGCCGCCACGTCGCCGAAATCGCCGCCAAGCTCGCCGTCGCAACGGCTGAGCAAGTTGCCGCCTGACCCCACCCTCACCTTAGAAAGGAGACATGCCATGAACACCGAACATTCCCCAGCCTACGCGGCCCTGGTGCTGCGCCTTACGCTCGGCGTCATGTTTCTCGCCCACGGGCTGCTCAAGGTCTTTGTCTTTACCCTGCCGGGCACCGTGGGATTCTTCGAGTCCGTCGGTTATCCGGGCTGGTTCGCCTATGCCGTCACCCTGGCCGAGATCGGCGGCGGCACCCTTCTTATACTCGGCCTGTGGGTGCGGGCGGTGGCGCTCGCCCTGGTTCCCGTCCTCATCGGCGCGGCCCAGGTCCACTGGGGCAACGGATGGCTCTTCAGCGCCCAGGGCGGCGGCTGGGAGTATCCCGCGTTCCTCGCCCTGGCCTCGGTGGTTCAGTCCCTGCTCGGCGCCGGCGCCTATGCCCTCAAGTTGCCCGGATTGGTCAGGGCGCCGCTCGAAGCGTAAGGTTGGCCGAGGACGGGGTGCCGGCGGCTCCCCGTCGCCCGCCAACGGCATGGGAGTTCGCATCGTGGGACAATTCGTTGACGGTGTGTGGCGGCAAGGCGGCTTCGAGGTCAAGGAGAACTCCGGGCGCTTCGTGCGCCGTGCCGCCGCCTTTCGCTCCTTTGTCACGGCGGACGGATCGTCGGGCTTCAAGGCCGAGGCGGGACGCTATCACCTCTATGTGTCGGCTGCCTGCCCGTGGGCCCATCGGACGCTTATCCTGCGCCTGCTCAAGCGGTTGGAGGACGTGGTCACCGTCTCGGTCGTCGATCCGCTGATGGGGCCCGAGGGATGGCGTTTCAGCGACGCCCCGGGATGCACCCCCGACAAGGTCAACGGCTTCGAGTTCCTGCGCCAGGTTTACGCCAAGGCCGACGCCGGCTACTCGGGAAGGGTGACGGTGCCGGTGCTGTGGGACCGCGTTGAGGGCACCATCGTCAACAACGAATCGTCCGAGATCATCCGCATGTTCAACCGCGCCTTCGACGCCTTCGGGGACGCCTCGGTTGACTTTTATCCGGCCGACCTGCAAGCCGCCATCGAAGACGTCAACCGACGCGTTTACGAGACCGTCAACAACGGTGTCTACCGGTGCGGCTTCGCCGTCACCCAGCAGGCTTACGAGGAGGCCTTCGACGCCCTTTTCGAGACCCTGGACGACCTGGAAGAACGCCTTTCGCGCCACACCTATCTGACCGGCGAGCGCGTCACCGAGGCCGACTGGCGCCTGTTCACCACCTTGGTCCGCTTCGATAGCGTCTATTATGGTCACTTCAAGTGCAACAAGCGGCGCCTGGTCGATTATCCCAATCTGTGGGCCTATGCGCGCCACCTCTATCAAGTGCCGGGGGTCGCCGGGACCGTCGACATGGACCACATCAAGCGCCACTATTACACTAGCCACACGTCGATCAACCCGACCGGCATCGTGCCCAAGGGTCCCATTATCGACTTCACCACGCCCCACGGCCGGCCGTGACCGCCTGTTCGGTGATCATCCCCGGTCTCCCCTCGTCGAAGCCGCCCGGCCGTCCTTCGCCGCCATCCGGTACTTCGATTACGATCCCGCCTATCGCATTTGCGCCGCCCCGGACCGGGTGGGGGGCCGTCCCGAAAAATTGGACGGCGGCGGCGACGGCACCGTGTCGCTGATACCCTTCGCCGTGACCCGGGACCTGGGCCGGCACCTGGGTGGCGAGTTGGCCCCTCCTTGACCAAAGGGATAGCTCTTGGCTAGATGCCCCCTCGACAATTGAGCTATGGGGGGACATTCATGGTTGAGTTTCAAACGCTGCAGGAGATTGCCCGCGCCGCGCGGGCCACTTTGGGGCAGAACGCGTGGGACTACCTGACCGGCGGCGGCGAGAGCGAGACCACGCTCAAGCGCAATCGGCTGGGCCTCGACAGCATCGGGTTGCGCCAGCACGTGTGCCGGGACGTCACCCAAATCGACGCCTCGACGGAACTCCTCGGCCAGACGTTGCGCCTGCCGGTGTGCACCGCCCCCATGGGTTCGCTTGAGTTGCTCGAACCGGTCGGTGCCGAGGGTGTCGTCCGGGCGGCCGACGAATTCGGCGTGACCGCCTTTGTGAGTTCGCTCACCAAGCCCGAGATCGAGGAGATGGCGCCCAAAACCAATCGTCCCATGGTCTATCAGATCTACGTCCGCGGCGATGACGCCTGGGTCGCCAAGTTCGTCAAGCGCGCCGTCGATGCCGGCTGCAACGCCGTCTGTTTCACCGTCGATCTGGCCCTCTATGGGCGGCGCGAGCGCGACATGATGAAACGTTACCGGCCGCCCACCCGTCAGGCCGGGGACCTTGCCGCCTTTCGCTTCCAGACGGCGTGGAACTGGGACAACGTGAAGCGCTTCAAGGACGCCCATGACATCCCCCTCATCATCAAGGGCATCGCCACGGCCGAGGACGCCGAGACCGCCGTCGAACTGGGCGTCGACGTGGTCTACGTCTCCAACCACGGCGGCCGCCAGCTTGACCACGGCTGCGCCACAATCGACGTCCTGGCCGAGGTCGCCGCCGCCGTCGGCGGAAAGGCCAAGATCATGATCGACGGCGGTTTCATGCGCGGCACCGACGTGGTCAAGGCCATCGCGCTCGGCGCCCATGCGGTGGGCTTGGGCAAGTTGATCGGCATGGGACTCGCCGCCGACGGTCAGCACGGCGTGGTGCGCACCTTGGAAATCCTGGAAGAAGAGATCACCACGACGCTTGGGCTGATGGGCGTCACCCGCCTTGACCAGTTGGACCCCGGTTTCTTGCGGCCGGCGCCGCCGGTCGTCGAGCCCGACCTGCTGAGCCCCTATCCCTTCATCGATTTCACCGACAAGGGTTACTGAGTCACGGCAACGACCGCCCGGCGGCGGCCCAATGTCTGATGCACGTCAATGCCGCGCTGCAAGATAAGGGCTAGACTCTTCACCCTGACGATCTTGCGTCGCGGGGATCGGTCCACGCGCGCGACAAGATGGAAAGGGGAGCCAAGCCATGTTCAAATACATCCTGGCGGCGACCGACGGCTCGAACCATGCCAAAAAGGCGGTCGAACTGGCGAGCGATCTGGCGGCCAAGTACGACGCCACGATCATGTTGCTCCATGTCCTGCCCCACGGCCATCTGACCGGCGATTTACGCCGCTTCGCCGAAGCCGAGCACCTGACCCGGCATTCCCAGCCCCTGCCCATGTCCGAAGAACCCACCGAAGAGCACGTCTCGCTGGCGGTGGCACGGCTTGAACCGACCGAGGAGGAAGAGGACTCGGTCCACTACGTTTTCGAAATTCTCGGCGAGCGGATTCTCCAGCAAGCCAAGGGGATTGCCTGCGGGAAAGACGTCAAGGACGTGCGAACCAAGGCGATGGACGGCGAGCCGGTCGAGCAAATCCTCGCCTGCGCCGAGAAGGAGAATGCCGACCTGATCGTGCTCGGCAGCCGCGGACTGGGTGATCTGAAGGGCCTCCTCATGGGCAGCGTTTCCCACAAGGTGTGTCACCTGGCCGCCTGTTCCTGCGTGACAGTGAAGTAACGGCGCGACTCCTTCGTCTTGCCATTTCGCGGCGCCGCCGTCTATGTTGGCCGCCAATTCGGAACCGGGAGAGGACGGCAAATGGCGGAGATCGGCGGCGAATCGGCGGATCGCCTGCGCTCCTTCGTTGACAGGATCGAGCGCCTGGAAGATGAGAAGGCGGCCCTGGCGGCCGACACTCGCGAGGTCTATTCAGAGGCCAAGGGCGTCGGCTTCGACATCCGCGCCCTGCGCCAGATCGTGAGGCTGAGGAAAATGGACCAGGCCGAGCGCCGCGAACAGGAGGAACTGCTGGATCTCTACAAGCGCGTGCTCGGCCTGTAAGGGTACCGATTATCCGTCGAAGGCGAAGTTGCGCTCCGCGTAATCGAGGAGTATCGCCAGACTTTGCGCCACGTCGAGGGCCGCCGTATCGATCGCCAGTTCGGGTTTCTCCGGCGCTTCATAGGGCGCCGATATGCCGGTGAAATCGGGGATTTCCCCGCGCCGGGCCTTGACATAGAGACCCTTGGGATCGCGTTTCTCGCAGGCTTCCACGTCGGCCTCCAGATAGACCTCGTGAAAGGTGTCCGAGGCCGCGCCCCGCGCCAGTTTCCGGTCGGCGCGGTAGGGCGAGATGAAGGCCGTGAGCACAAGGAAGCCTGAGTCGGCGAACAACCCCGCCACCTCGCCGATGCGGCGGATGTTCTCGGTCCGGTCGGCGGGCGAAAAGCCAAGATCGGAACTGAGGCCGTGGCGCACGTTGTCGCCGTCCAGAACGTAAGCCTGCCAGCCCTTGGCGAACAGCGTTCGTTCAAGTTCCAGGGCCAGGGTCGTCTTGCCCGAGCCCGACAAACCGGTAAACCACAAAACGCCGCCCCGATGGCCGTTGGCGCGCCACCGCGCATCCTTCTCGACGCGGTGCTCGACGGCCGAAATATTGGTTGATTTTATAGGCATGGACGGCTGGGCTCCGAAGGCGGCGGCAAAGGTGGCGCCTTATACGTCCTTTGCCCTTGCGCATCAAGGTCCGATGCCGGTTAATGAGGGGCGCCGGGCGCTTTCGGAATTCAGACGACAACAGGAGAAGATCAGCCATGGAACTCTATGATCCCGTACCCTTGAGCCGCAAAACGCGAAGCCTGTTGAACAAGGTCAATACAGCGGCCATCACCAGCCAGCTCAGGGCCCGCGGCCTGCTGCGCATTTATCTCAAGGGCCTGACCCCGGTCTCGCCCAAGGCGCGGCGCTTCATCGGTCCCGCCTTTACCGTGCGCTTCATCCCCATGCGCGAGGACATCACCGTCGTCGAGCGGGTCTCGAGCCCCCAAAGTCCGCAACGCCGGGCCATCGAGGAAGCCCCCGCCGGCTCGGTGATCTGCATGGACTGCCGCGGCGACACCAGCGCCGGGATGGCCGGCGATATCTTGGTGGCGCGGCTCAAGGTGCGCAAGGTCGAAGCCCTGGTCATGGACGGCGGCATGCGCGACGTGGAGGAATGCGCCAGGTTCAAATTCCCCATTTTCTGCGGCGCCCCGGCGGCCCCGGCGTCGTTCGTCGCCCACCACGCCGCCGACTTGCAGGTCCCCATATCGTGCGCTGGCGCCGCCGTGCTGCCGGGCGACATCTTGATGGGCGACGAGGACGGCGTGGTCGTCATTCCCTCCAACCTGGTCGACGAGGTGGCGGCCGGCGCCGTCGAACAGGAACACCTTGAGGCCTGGACCCAGAAAGAGGTCCTCAAGGGGCGCTCCACCTTCGGCCTCTATCCGCCCAACGAGGAAACGCTCAGGCGGTACGAAGCCTCGAAAAAGAAAGGCAAAAAGCGTCCCAAAGGCTGACGGCGCGGCTCTGCCGTGCTATCATGGTTGCCTTGGCCCTAGGCAAGAAAAACCGGGGCAACGCAACGAACATCGAAGCGCCATCGACGCCGGGCGGAGCGATGGCGTCTTCGAAGCGGCGAACGTGCCAAGCATGGGCCGAGGGAAAGCGGATCGGACTCCGGTCCGGCCGGGCCGGGGCCTCCGCGCGATGATAGGAGGAGCACCATGGCGATCGCCCCATCCGTCAAAAAGTACCTTGCCCAACAAGACGTCGACTACGAAGTGGTGACCCACCCCCATACCAGCGCCAGCATGGAATCGGCCGAGGCGGCCCACGTCTCGGGCGAGGGCTTGGCCAAGGCCGTCGTGCTCAAGGACGACGAGGGATACCTGCTGGCCATTATGCCGGCCACCTACAAGCTGGCGCCGGGGGAGCTCCATGACGTTCTAGGCCGACGCTTCAAGATGGCCGGCGAAGACGAGCTCGGCGTCCTGTTCGAGGACTGCGAGGTCGGCGCCGTTCCCCCGCTGGCCAATGCCTACGGCCTTGAAGCCGTCTGGGACGACAGCCTGGCCGGCATGAAGGACGTCTATTTCGAGGGCGGCGACCATGCCAGCCTGATCCGGGTCAGCGGCGAGGGCTTCCGCAAACTGATGGCCGGCGCCGAGCACGGCGCTTTCAGCCATCACGTCTGAGGGCCAGCCTCAGAGACGCGCCAGGTCGGCGGTGAATTCGGCGTAGATGGCGCCGAGCGCCTTGTTGATGGCGGCGACGGCGTCGGCCACGCTGTCGGCGGCGACGGGCTCTTCGACGCGGTAGGTGTTGAGGAAGGCGAGACTATCGCCCGCCGTCCGGCGCACCGCGAGTTCAAGTTCGACGACCACCTGGGGCGTGGCGCCGACGACCCTCTCAAGACGTTTGATTTTGCCCGACAGCACGTAATCGGGATCGATGCGCATTTCGGGCGTGACCACGGACCGCGCCACCTTGGCGGCGCGCAACTGGGCAACCAGCTGATCGCGCAGCAGGACGGTCGGCGCCTCGACCCAGAAGTGATAGTGATACTCGCTTAGCGCGTGGGCTTGGCCCGATTGGCTCCACACGATTGGCCGGCCCGCCGTCAGCCCGTCGGCAACGAAGCGTTCGATCTCTAACACCCCGGCCAGGGGCGGACGGGCAAGGGGCGCCGGCGACGTCGTCACGGCCAAGCGGTAGAAACGATCCTCGGGCAGGGGCGGCTGGGCGCAGGCCCCTGCCAGCGCCGCCATGCCCAACATCAATACCAGAATTTTCGGTTTCACCGATCCCTCCCCCTGTCCGCCGGTTCAGCGGTCCGCCGCCGCGTCCTCGGGCGGCGTGCCGCCCAACAGCAGCCCCGGATTCTGCCTGATCTGGCGGCTGAATTCATACATGTTTCGGGCCGCCCCTTCCAGGTTTTGGTTCATCGCATCGATGTGGCGAGCGATGGAATCGACGACGTAGCGAAGATCGACGACGGATTTCTCGACGTCCAGGCGGTTGTCGCCGATGACCGTGCCGACAGAGTCCAGGACCTTGTCGAGGACCTGGCGCGTCTCTTTCAGATCGGTGGTCAATTGGGCGAAGCCATCGGCGGCGGTATCCAAGTTGTCGAGGACGGACTCGAGCTTTTCCCTGTTCTTGGGATTGAGAAAAGCCTGAAGCTGATCCGTGCTCTCGTTCATCTTGGCAACCAGGACCTCGATATTGTCGGCGATCTTGGGCGCGCGCTGGGCCAGATCCAGGGTCAGGGCCATGAGCTCGCGGGCCAGGTCCTGGGCGCCCTTCTCAAGGAGCGAACCGAACGAGTCCACCGTGCGGTTGATGTTGTCCAAAAGCGGCCGGATGCTGTTGTCCGCCAACTCGCCGACGTCGTTGGCGACCGACGTCATAACGGCAAACAGGTTGGCCGCCGCCTGGCCCTTGATGCGCTCGCCGGGGGCCAGGGCGGTCGGGCTCTTGCCGGCCTCGATATTGACGGTGATGGCCGACAGCAGTCCCGGGGCGGCGACCTGGGCGATACTGTCGTCGGGAATGGTCCAGCCTTGCTGGACGCTCATGTCGACGCGAAACCGCATGCGTCCTTCCTCTTCGATCGGCTTCACTTCCTCGACCTGGCCGACGGGGTATCCTTCGTAGAGCACCTGGGTGCCGAACTTGATGCCGGTGACGTTGTCATAGACCGTGTAATAGGTGTCGGCGGCGCCGGTCCGCCCGGTCAGCATGGCGACCGCGGTGATCAGCCCGACCAGCATCACCAGCATGAAGGCGCCAACGATGACGTAATTGATCTTGTTGCTCTTCATAGGGACGCACCCCCATCGACGGTGACGCCGGTAAGCCGGCTCAGGTAAGCATCGACATCCAAGATTTCTTCCTCCGCGCGGCGATTGAGAAGGTTCTGGATACGCTCGCTCTTGTGGTTGCGCAACTCCTCGGTCGGGCCGATGAACAAGATCTTGCCCTGATCCAGGACCGTAATGCGGTCGGCGATCTTAAAGGCGCTGTCCAGTTCGTGGGTAACGACCACGATACTCATGCCCATGGCGTCGCGCAGGCGCAACAACAGATCGTCGAGGGCCGACGCCACGGCCGGGTCAAGCCCGGCGCTGGGTTCGTCGCAGAACAAGATCTTGGGGTCCATGATGATGGCCCTGGCCACCGCCGCCCGCTTGATCATGCCGCCCGAAAGCTCCGACGGCATCAGGTCCTCGAAGCCGGCCAGGTTCACCACCTCGAGCTTGATCCGCGCCATGATCTGCATGGTCATGGGGTCAAGATCGGTGTGCTCGGAAAGCGGCAGCATGATGTTCTCGCCGACGGTCATGGAGCTGAACAGCGCGCCGCCCTGAAAGGCGACGCCCAGTCTCTTGCGCAAATCCAACATCTCCAGGGTGCCGAGCCGGCCGACGTCCTGACCGAGCAGCCGTATTATTCCCGATGTCGGATATTCCAAGGCCATGAGATGGCGCAAGAGCGTGCTCTTGCCCGAACCGCTGCCCCCCATGATGACCATGATCTCGCCCTCCTGGACATCCATGTCGACGCCCTTGAGGATCATGCGCGGACCGTAATGGGTGACCAGGTCCTCGACCTCGATGACCGGTGCCCCGGCGGTGTCTGGGGAGGGGGCGGCCATGTCAGCGCGTCGCCACGAAAGCGAACAGCATGTCGGTGACCACGATGGCCGAAATGGCCTGCACCACGGCGCGGGTGGTAACCCGTCCCACGCCCTCGGCGCCGCCCGTCACCGAGGCCCCGTTGACGACGCCGATGACGGCGATCAGAACGCCGAAGATGACGCTTTTGCCAAGGCCGTGCATGAGGTCGTCGAGGCTCAGGATTTCGATGGTCTGGTCGACATAGGCGGCCATGCTAATGCCTAAACCGGCACCGACGTAAAGACCGGCCGCGAACAGACCGATGAAATCGGACATCAGGGTCAGGGACGGCACCATGACAAGAAGCGACAGGAGCGCCGGAACCACCAAAAAGCGCGTCGGGTTGATGCCCATGACGTGCAGGGCGTCGATTTCCTGGCTGATCTTCATCGTGCCGAGCCGGGCGGCCAACGCCGAGCCCGACCGGCCGGCGACGATAATGCCGGTGATCAGGGGCGCGAATTCACGCACCACGGAAAAGGCGATGCCGACGACGACCCGCGATTCGGCGCCGAATATCTTCAAGGTGTGGATGCCCTGGATGGCCAGCATGACGCCGATGGTGCCCGCCATCATGGCGACGATGGGGATGGCCTTGATGCCGATTTCCATCATCTGCACGAAGACGGCGCCCGGGCGCACCGGCTGGCGCAGGCGGGGTCCGGCGACCAGCCAATACAGGCTTTCCATCACCAGAACACCGCAGGTCCCCAGTTCCTCGACGCCGCTGACGGCGCCCCGGCCGATATGTTCGGCAAAGCGCGACAGGGGGTTTTGGGTATCGCTCTCGGCCATCGCGGGTCAGCCGGCCTCGGCCAGGCCGTCGTCGACGCTGGCGAAGATGGTGAAGACCTTGTCGAGCCTGGCTAATTGCAAGACCTTTAGCGTGGCGTCGCTGACCGCCGCCAGGGCGAAGGTGGTGCCGCCCTTGCGGGCGCTTTGAAAAGATTCGACAAGCGCCGCGACGCCCGAACTGTCGATATAGGTGACCTGGGACAGATCGACCAGCACGGCCCACTTGCGCCCGACGCATTCGAGGAGAACCTCGCGCGCCCGGCGCGAACTTTCCAGATCGACGTCGCCCTCGAAGGCGACGACGACGGCGGTGGTTTCCTCGCGGATACTATGTTCCATCGTTCTTCCTCACGATATGCGTTTCACCATCCGCAAAAGATTGCCCTTTCCCCGGGGCGGCGCCAGATACTCGACGCTGTCCATGACCTCGGCCATGAAATGGGTTCCCAGGCCGCCGGGCCTGAGATCGTCGAGGTCGCGGGGCTTGATCTTGCCGGGGTCGACCGTCTCGGCGAAGTCGCGCAAATCGACGGTTATGGTATCGCCGTGGCGGCGAATTTCCACAACGATCTCGCCATCCGTCTTTTTCCCATAGGCATGGCGAATGATGTTCTGACAGGCTTCATCGACCGCGATCACTACCTCTTGCACCGCCTCGGTGCCGCAGCCACAGCGCCGGGCCGCTTCGCCGACGGCGCCGCGTATCTCTTTCAGGCGTTCGGCGCGGGCCGGCACGCGAAGCCGGAGCAGTACCTCGTCATCCGCCGCAACGCTCATTTGAGTCTCCACCATCTATCGGACATCCTCGACGCCAAGGATCGTCAAATCGTCGCGCAGGGCGTCGTCGTCCCTTTTTACGCGCCCGACCACCGCGTCGAGGCGCTCCGACAATGTCAGCGCGCCGTTCTCCGCGAGCGTCGCCTGGAGGCCCTCGACCTCGAAGGTGGTGCCGTCTTCGAGATAGCCCTCGGTCACGCCGTCGGTGAAGATATAAAGCGCGCCGCCGTCAAGGTCGAGTTCGGTTTCCGGATAGACGTCGTCGGCGACCAGCCCCGTCGAGATGCCGAGCGGCGGCGCCTCGGCGGCCAGGGCGACGAAGGCGCCGTCGCGGGTGTGATGAAGCGGCGGCTCGTGGCCGGCGTTGGCCAGGCGCATACGCCCGCTGGCGGGATCGAAGATACCGGCCGCCATGGTGACGAACATGCCGCGCGTCACGGTCTCGCAAATTTCGGCGTTGATCAGGCCCAACAGGCGGCCCGGATCGTGCAGGGTCTTGCCCAGGCAACGAAACAGGCTGGCCGTCTTGGCCATCAACAGGGCCGCGTTCATGCCCTTTCCCGAAACGTCGCCCAGGTTGAAACAGACGCGTCCGTCGGCGAGGGTGAAGAAATCGTAGAAGTCGCCCGAAACCGTGCGCGCCGGGTGGTTGACGCCTTGTATTGGAAAAGGCGCCGGCTGGGCGGGGGGCAGCAGGCTGCGCTGGATCTCGGCGGCCAGTTCCAGTTCGCGCCTGACCCGTTCCTGTTCGACCAGGGCCGCCGCCATGCGGGCATTGAGGACGGCCAGGGCGGCGGAAGCGCTCAGGGCCTGCAAAACGTTCAGATCGGCGGCGTCGAAAAGCCCGTCGCCGCCGCGTTTGTTGATGATCTCGATGGCGCCGATGCGTTCGTCCTTGACGCTCATCGGAGCACACAGGATGGACCGCGTGGTCACCCCGGTCTTGGCGTCGACGCCGCCGTAGAAACCGGAATCGGCGGCCACGTCGCGCACCATCTCGCCTTTGTTGTCTTGCACGCAACGCCCGACGATGCCAGTGCCGCTGTTCAAGGTCAGGCCGGTGATCTCCGAAACCCCGGACGAGGCCTGGCAGCGCAGGGTCTCGCCCGCCTCGTCGAGCAGGAACAATGCCCCCCCTTCGCCGTCCAGGTGTTCGGTGATGCGTTCCAGCGCCTTGGCCAGGGTCGCCTCGATGTCGAGCGAGGCGGCGAAATCGCGCCCCATGTCGGCGAGCAGTTCGAGGTGGGCTGCGATGCTCTCACCGCCGCCCCCGGTCGGGCTTGGCGTGGTTTCTTCCCCGGTCATGGCGCCACTATGCCCGCAAACCGGTGACCGGGGAAGGAAGATGGGAAAAAACCTTATGAAACGTCGGCGAGGAGGCCGGGCAGGGTGAAGATCTCCTGGGGCTCCGCCACGCCGCGCAAAGCATGGCGGCCGACAGAGGCCAGTTCACCGGGAAAGAATTGGGCGAACTGGCCTGAAATCAGGACCGGGAGCTTGAGGGTCTTGCACAGGCCCTCGAGGCGCGCCGCCTCGTTGGCGGCGGCACCGACGACGGTGAATTCCAGGCGTTCGGGAACGCCGATGTTGCCGTACAGCACGTCGCCGATGTGCAACCCGATGCCGAAGCCGACCGGTGGCGCGTCCCGCTCGCCGCGCCCTTGGTTCAATGCGTCGATCCGTTCCATGGCGTCGCCGGCCGCCATCAGGGCAAGCCGGCAGGCATCGTGGCGCGTGCAGGCCTCGCGCCCCGCCTCGTCGTCTTCGGCGACGATGGGAAAGATGGCAAGCGCCGCGTCGCCGACGAAGCGCAACACCTCGCCGCCATGATCGAGGACGGCGCCGGCCATGCAGTCGAAAAACTCGTTCAACAGGCTCAGGAAGTCCTCGCGCGCCATGTCTTCGGCCAACTCCGTCGAACCGCGCAGGTCGCAAAACCAGATGACGGCGTTGATATCTTCGCCGTCGCCGCGCTTGATCAGCCCGTCGAGGACCCTCTGGCCGGTGACTTTCCCGAGGTAGGTATCGAGGAGCGTGCGCGCCGTGTAGTGCATGGCATGCACCTCCAACAGGCGGGCCAGCACCGCCAGCATGTCATAGACCTGCTGCAACTCTTCGGTGGTGAAGCCGCCGGCGCGGTCGGTAGCCAGGGTGATGGCGTTGATCTTGCCGTCCAGGAATACAAGCGGCATGGCCACGTAATCGGTGGCGCCTTCCGCGTGCAGATCCTGGAGGATGGGGAATTCAAGCTCGGCGCCGGGAACGTCGAGGCGCCGGCGTATCCCGCCCGCGCCTTCGAACATGGCGGCGTAGGGGCTTTTGAGGTATTGATCGGTTTGCAAGATGCTGTGCGGCGGCCGGAAGACCTCGACCTCGCCTGAGTCCCTGTGCCAGGTGAAGCTGTGGCCGATCGCCTGGGGATGCAGGGTGCGGATGGTGACGCGCAAGCGCAGAACCGCCACACCTTGGGCGACCATGGTTTGCGCCAGGCCCTTGATGAGCGATGGCGGGTCGGTCAAATTCCAGCCTTCGCTCAGCATCCAATCGATGTAGGGATTTGCGCAGCGCACGCCGACCACCCCGACCGGCGGCGCCGACCCCGAATCCGGCAAGTGAAAACTTTCCATCGCCATGTCACAGATATGGGGCGAACGGGCCGATCGTCAAACGCCGCCGCGTGTGGGCTCGCCGATTGCGTTGCCCATGGCGCCCGGAGCGGGCACTATTAGCCGCTTCGCAATTCCACTTTTCTTTCCAGAGGGACGCACCATGAACATGCCTTCGCCAAACGACATCCGCCGCATCGCCGTCATCGGCACCGGCGTCATCGGATCCGGTTGGGTCACCTATTTTCTGGCTCGCGGCTTCGAGGTCCAGGTGACCGACCCGGCGCCGGGCGCCAAGGACCGCCTGGCCGCCTTCATCGAACAGGCCTGGCCGGCGGTTGGCGAACTGGGCATGGCGGCCGACGCCGACGCGGACGGCTGGACCTTTCTGCCCGACGTGGAGGCAGCGACCGAAGGCGCGGATTTCGTGCAAGAAAACGCACCCGACGACCTGGATGAGAAACGCCGGGTCTTCGCCCAAATCGATGCCGTGGCGCCGCCCGAGGTGGCCATTGCGTCAAGCTCCTCGGCCTTGCTGATGACGCCGATTCAAAAGGGGCTGCGCCATCCCGGACGGTGTTTCCTGGGCCATCCCTTCAACCCGCCTCACATGATCCCCCTGGTCGAGGTCTCGGGCGGCGAGCAAACCGACGACGCCGTCCTCGACTGGGCGGTGGAATTCTACGCCGCCATCGGCAAGCAGCCGGCCCGCCTCAACCGCGAAATCTCGGGCCACATCGCGGGCCGCCTCGGCGCCGCGGTATGGCGCGAGGCGGTCAGCCTGGTCGATCAGGGTATCGCCGATGCCGCCGCCGTCGACGCCGCCATGACCTATGGACCGGGCCTGCGCTTCGCCCTGGCCGGACCGACGATGATTTTTCACATGGGCGGCGGGCCGGGGGGGCTGAGGCATTACCTGGAGCACCTGGGGGCCAGCCAGGAACGGCGCTGGGCCAGCATGGTGGTGCCCAAGCTGACGCCCGAGTTGTGCGAAAAACTGGTCGCCGGCGCCGAGGCCCAGGCCGGCGGACGCTCAGTGGCCGAACTGGAAGGCGAGCGCGACGCCTGTCTCGCCGCCGTCCTCAAGGCCATTACCCAGGTGCGCGGGGCTTAGGCGCTCAAAGACCTCCACTTGCTTCAGAGAGCGGATTGTCGTCCGCCCCGAAGACTTAGCCCGCCGGAGTGCTGGGCGTTGCCCACCAGTAGACCCAGACGAAGAGGAACAGCCACACCACGTCGACAAAATGCCAGTACCAGGCCGCGGCCTCGAATCCGACGTGATGGTCGGGTTTGAAGTGGCCGGCCTGGGCGCGGAAAAAACAGACGATCAAAAAGCACGTGCCGACGAAGACGTGAAATCCGTGGAACCCGGTCGCCATGTAAAAGGTCGTCGGATAGATGCCGTCGGTGAAGCCGAAGGTGGCCTGTCCGTACTCATAGATCTGGAGGCCCAGGAAGGCAATCGCCAAGATCACGGTCAGCGCGATGCCGATCAATATCATGCGCCGGTTGCCGGCGCAGACGGCCTCATGGGCATAGGTCACGGTGGCCCCCGACGACAGCAGGATCAGCGTGTTGAGGAACGGGACCGACCACGGATCCAAAGGCACGATCCCGGCCGGCGGCCAGGTCTCCGGCGCGACCAGGTTCAGCGCCGGCACGCTGGAATGGAAAAAGGCCCAGAAGAAGGCGACGAAGAACATCACCTCCGAGACGATGAAAAGCACCACGCCGACGCGCAGGCCGCGTTGCACCGGCGGTGTATGATCGTCGCCGCTCTCGGCCTCGCTCACGACGTCGTTCCACCACCCCCAGAAGGTAAACAGCAACAGCATAACGCCGACCAGGAATCCCCAGATGATGCCTTCGTGCATATACCAAACGCCGCCCAGGGCCATGCACATTGCCGCCACAGTGCCGACGGCGGGCCACGGCGAGGGCTCGACCAGATGCCAGGGGTGGCGTTTCGTTGTTTCACTAGTCATTGTTGGGCCTCCAGGCGATTTTTCGCGCGCCGTCCTTGGTGGCGGGGAAGAATGTGTAGGAGAGAGTGATCGTCCCGACGTCGCGGGCATCGGGGTCGTCCAGGATTTGCGGATCGACATAGAACGACACCGCCATGGGCACTTCGGCGCCGGGCGCCAGGCGTTGCTCGGTAAAGCAGAAGCAATCGATCTTGGCGAAATACTGCGCCGCCTTGTACGGCGTGACGCTGAACGTCGCCTGGCCGACGACGGGCGACGAGGACAGATTCTTGGCCTTGTAATAGACCAGGGCGGTCTCGCCCAGGCGCAACGAAACCGCCGCCGTTTCGGGACGGAAGCGCCACGGCAGGGCCGAATTGACGTTGGCGTCCAGACGCACGGTGACGCGCCCCTCGCCCCAGACCGCCGGGCTGGCCTCGACAACGTCGGTGCGCGGCGTGCCGGCGTAGCCGGTGACCTGGCAAAACAGCCGGTAGAGCGGCACGGCGGCGAAACTGAGCCCCACCATGCCGCCGACCACCGCGACCAGCGCCATGCCGAGGAGTCCGTTCGAACGCCGCGTCCTTACCATGGTCCGTCCTTGATCGTGTTCCGTCATTCGGCCGGCTGGGCCTCCAGTTTGGGGGCGTCCTCATGGGTGTGGAAGGGCGCCGGCGACGGCACCGCCCACTCCAGGGTCGTGGCGCCGACGCCCCACTGATTGTCCGCCACCTTCTCGCCGGCGGCGAACGTCCGATAAACGACGTAGAAGAAGAGCACGGCCGAGGCCATGGTTATGTAAGCGCCGTAACTGCTCACCATGTTCCAGCCGGCATAGGCGTCGGGATAGTCGGGGATGCGCCGGGGCATGCCGGCCAGTCCCAGGAAATGCTGCGGGAAGAAGGTCACGTTGACGCCGATGAAGGTAACCCAGAAGTGAATCTTGGCCAGGGTTTCGGGGTATTGGCGGCCCGACATCTTGCCGATCCAGTAATAGAAACCGGCGAACATGGCGAACACCGCGGCGACCGAAAGCACATAATGGAAGTGGGCGACCACGTAGTAGGTGTCGTGCATGGCGATGTCGGCCGCCGCGTTGGCCAAAACGACCCCGGTAACGCCGCCGACGACGAACAAGAAGATGAACCCGAGCGCCCATATCATGGGCACCTTGAACTGGATCGAGCCGCCCCACATGGTGGCGATCCAGCTGAAGATCTTGATGCCCGTCGGCACCGCGATGACCATGGTCGCGGCGACGAAGTAGGCCCGCGTGTTGACGTTCAGGCCCGAGGTGTACATGTGGTGGGCCCACACCACGAAGCCGACGAAGCCGATTGCCACCATGGCGTAGGCCATGCCGAGATAGCCGAAAATGGGCTTTTTCGAAAAGGTCGATACGATCTGGCTGATGATGCCAAAAGACGGCAGCACCATGATATAGACCTCGGGGTGGCCGAAGAACCAGAACAGGTGCTGCCACAAGATCGGGTCGCCGCCACCCTCGATGGCGAAGAAGGTGGTGCCGAAGTTGCGGTCGGTGAGCAGCATGGTCAGCGCCCCGGCAAGCACCGGTATGGCCAGCAATAGCAGATAGGCGGTTATCAGGATCGACCACACGAACAACGGCATCCTGTGCAAGGTCATGCCGTGCGCGCGCATGTTGACGATGGTGGTGATGAAGTTGATGGCGCCGAGGACCGACGAGGCGCCCGCCAGATGCAGGCTCAGGATGGCCAGGTCGACCGACGGACCGCCGTGATAGGTGGCGTCGGCGAGGGGCGGATAGACGGTCCATCCGGTGCCGGCGCCGCCGCCGACGACGGCCGACAAGGACAGCAGGACCAGGGCCGCCACCAACAGCCACAGACTGATGTTGTTCATGCGCGGGAAGGCCATGTCGGGGGTGCCGATCATCAGGGGCACGAACCAGTTGCCGAAGCCGCCGATCAGGGCCGGCATGACGACGAAGAACACCATGATGAAGCCGTGCGCCGTCACCAGGACGTTATAGAAATGGGGATCGGTGAGGACCTGCAGGCCCGGCATATGCAATTCGACGCGGATCAGCCACGACATGCCGCCGCCGACGACAGCGGCGATCATCGAAAGGACGATGTACATGGTCCCGATGTCTTTGTGGTTGGTCGAATAGACCCAACGCCGCCAACCGGTGGGATGGTGATGACTCGCGTCGTGGGTCGGAGCGGAAGCCTGGTCAGTCATGAAATCCCCCTTGCGTGCCTAGGGTGCTCAGCGCCCGGCGGCGCGGGCGCCGGCCACCCTTACGGGATTTGGTCCGTTGCCGGCAAATTCCCGCTTGGCCTTCTCCACCCACTCGGCGAAGGCCGCCTTGGAAACCGCTTCGACGGTGATCGGCATGTAGGCGTGGTTGATTCCGCACAGTTCGGAACACTGGCCGTAGAAGGTGCCCTCGCGTTCGATGCGGACCCAGGTTTCGTTGATGCGCCCGGGCACGGTGTCGTACTTCACGCCCAGCGCCGGGACCGCCCAGTTGTGAATGACGTCGTCTGAAGTTAGCAGGATGCGGATGTCAGTATCGACGGGAAGGACGACGCGTTTGTCGGTTTCCAGCAGACGCGGCTGGCCCTCCTTCAACTCGTCATCGGGCACCATGAGGGCGTCGAAGGTGAAGTTGCCGTGATCCGGGTAATCGTAGGACCAATACCACTGGTGGCCGGTGGCCTTGATCGTCATCTCCGGGTTGTGGGTGCGGTCCATGAAATAGAGAAGCTTGAACGACGGCACGGCAATGATCACCAAGATGAGTACCGGCAGCGCCGTCCACAGCACTTCGACGAACGTGTTGTGGGTGGTTTTCGACGGCGTCGGGTTGGCCTTCTCGTTGAACCGAGCCATCACGTAAACCAGCAGCCCCAGGACCACCGCGCAAATGAGGACGGAGATCACCAGCAACAGGTTGTGAAAGTCGTTTATCTCGCGCATCACCGGCGAGGCCGCCGGCTGAAAACCCATCTGCCACGGCTGCGGTTGGGCGGCGCCGGCGGCGCCGGCCGTGGCGCCGAGAAAGAACAGGAATAACGGTATCAGGACCATCGATTTTTTGAACATAGCCTTCATCCAGTGTAATCCTTTAAAACCCTATCGATTGGGATGCGCGTTCTCAACCCCACCCCCGACAAATTGGAATGAACGGGCCTTCTTGCCAATCCCTTTTCCGCCGCCTCGCGCCAATTATTTCCTCCTGACACTTGATTTGGGGCGGTCCGGCCGCGATGATGCCGGGGCGATGAACAAATGGATTTTGGCGGCGATTCTTGCGACTCTGGCGGTGCTAATGTATGTCAGCGTAATCGTCAAGGCATTGTAGCCCGCTGAACCACGATGCTCGCAATCACTGATCTTCCCCACGTCATGGCGGCGCTCAACGGAGTCAGCGTCGTTTGCTTGAGCGCCGGATTCGGATTCATCCGCCACGGCCGGTGGAAGGCGCATCAGGCCTGCATGGTGGCGGCCCTGGTGGCGTCGGCCGCCTTCCTGTCAATTTATCTGTATTACAAGGCCAATGCCGGGTTCGCGCGGTTCGGTGGCGACGGCGCGGTGCGCCCGATCTATTTCACCATCTTGATCCTTCATGTCCTGGGCGCCATCGCGCTTACGCCCTTGGTGCCCGTCGTCGTCTGGCGTGCCTTCAAGCGGCGCTTCGCCCGCCACCGCGCCCTGGCCCGCTGGACCCTGCCGTTGTGGCTTTATGTCGGCGTCTCGGGGATCGTCGTCTACGTCATGGCGGTGCACCTCTATCCGTTCGTTAAGTGATCCGATGAGCAATCCCCGAACTTCTGTGAGGCCCCCGGAACCCCGCACCGACATGGTGGCTTGGCCCGGCGCCCTGACCGGCGGCGCCGGACGCGAGCTGTGGGCGTGGTGTTTCCTTGCCGTCGTGGCCCTGGCCGTGGCCGGCGTGTTCGCCGTCCTGCTGGCGATCTCGCGCCTGCCCGGCATCGAGGACGTCTTTCCCTGGCCCCTGGCGTTCTTCGAAAAGGGCCTGGTGATCCACGTCGTCTATTCCTTCGTCGTCTGGTTCCTGGCCGTCTTCGGCGCCCTCTCGCACCTTGCCGCCCACCGCGTCGCCGATGGTCGGCCGCGCGCCGACGGCCTCGGTGTGGCGGGCGTCGCCCTGGTCGCCCTGGCCTCGGTTCTTCTCTTTATCCCCGCCCTGCTGGATCGCGGCGAGCCGACCCTCAACAACTATGTGCCGGTCATCGTCGATCCGCTTTATTACGCCGGCTTGATCGTGTTGGCGGGCGGCGTCGCCCTGGCGGCGCTGCGCCTGGCGGTCAATCTTGCCGGCCGCCGGACGGCCGTCGAACCGGCGGTCTTCGCCATGGGCGCCGCCGCCGGCGCCTATGGCGTCGCCCTGGTCTGCGTCGCCTTGGCCTATTGGTGGCTGCTGGGCGATGCCCCCACCCATGCCACCAACGAAGACCTGTTCTGGGGCGCCGGCCATGTCTTGCAGTTCGTCAACACGATCTTGATGCTGGTTGCCTGGTACCTGCTGGGCGCCAGCGCCCTGGGTCGGCCCGCGATGGCGCCCGCCTGGCACAAGGGGACGGCGCTGTGGCTGCTGGCCTTCACCCTTCCGGCGCCCGCGCTTTACGTCTTTCAGACCCCGTTCACCGCCGATCAGGCCGAAACGTTTACCAACCTGCAATATGCCCTGGCACCGCCGGTCCTGGTCGCCGCCGCCCTGACCGCCGCTGCCTTTGCCGGGCGCGCCCCGGCGGCCTTGCCGTGGCGCCATCCCGGTTTCCTGTGCCTGATCCTGTCGATCGGCGTGTTTGCCGTCGGCGGCGTCCTGGGTTTGTTCGTCGATGGCGCCGACACCCGGACGCCGGCCCATTACCACGGCGTCATCGCCGGCGTGAACCTGGCCTTCATGGGATTGTTCTATGTCATTTTCCTGCCGTTGCTGGGTCGCGCACCGCGATGGGGCCGCATGATCTATGCCCAGATCGCCCTGTTCGCCGGCGGCCAGACCGTCGCCGCCCTCGGCCTCTTTTGGGCCGGCGGCTACGGCGCGCCGCGCAAGACCGCCGGCGCCGAGCAGGGACTGGAAGGCATCGGGCCGATCGCCGGCATGGCGATGAACGGCATCGGCGCCTTGTTCGCGGTGATCGGCGGCGTTTTGTTCATTTGGACGGTGGCGCGCGCCCTTTTGGCGGCGCCGGCCGGCGACGATAAGAACCCCTGATCGACGCACTTGCGGTATAGAATGGCGGCCATGACCGAGGGCCTGAGCGAACCGACCGATAAAAGCATCGCTGAAAACGAGGTGGCGGCGCCCGACGGCGCCCGGACCTACCGCGCGCGCGTCGTCGATTATGCCCTTATCTTGAAGCCCAGGGTGATGTCGCTGGTCATCTTCGTCGGCCTGGTCGGCTTGCTGCTGGCGCCGGGCACCATCGCGCCCTTGACGGGGGCCGTCGCGGTGGCCTGCATCGCCCTTGCCGCCGGCGCGTCGGGGGCCATCAACATGTGGTACGACCGCGACATCGACCTCAACATGGGACGGACCCGCGACCGTCCCATCCCGGCCGGACGCATCGCGCCGGGCCACGCGCTGATCATCGGCGTCGTCCTGGCCTCGGCCTCGATCGCGGCCATGGCCGGGGTCGTCAATTTCATGGCGGCGGGGTTGCTGGCCTTGACCGTTCTTTATTACGTCTTCGTCTACACCGTCTGGCTGAAACGGCGCACGCCGCAGAACATCGTCATCGGCGGCGCCGCCGGCGCCTTGCCGCCGGTCATCGGATGGGCCGCCGTGACCGGCACGGTGAGCATCGAATCGGTATCCCTGTTCGCCATCATCTTCTTGTGGACGCCTCCCCATTCGTGGGCCCTGGCCCTGTTCTCGAACGAAGACTACACCCGCGCCGGGGTTCCCATGCTGCCGGTTGTGGCCGGTACGCGCGAGACCAAGAAACAGATCGCGATCTATACCGCCCTTATGATCGGCGCCGCCTATGTGCCGGTGATCATCGGCTTGTCGGGGGCCGTTTACGGTGTGGCGGCGACGGTGCTGGGGGCCGTCTTCGTGCGCCATGTCCTGCGTGTATGGCGTGACGAAACCGACAAGGCGGCGCGCCCGATGTTCGGCTATTCGATATTGTATCTGTTCCTGATTTTCGTCTTTCTGCTGGTCGACCGGGCCCTCCCCTTCGCCTTCTAAGGAGCCATCGCAGACCGATGACGGCGAACGGACCACGATGGCTGTCGACGGGGCTTCTCTGCCTCATCCTCTGGCCCGGCCCCGCCGCCGCCGGGGACCGGGCCTGGGAGGAACACATGGCGGCGGGGGCGGCGGCCTACCGGAGCGGCGACTATGGCGAGGCCGAGAAACGTTTGAGCGCCGCCGTCAAGGAGTCGCGGCTTTTCCGGGCGGGCGATCCGCGCCTCGCCGTCACCCTCAACAACCTGGGCACGCTCTACCGTGCCCTGGGCCGGCTGGAGGAAGCCGGGCCGCTCTACCGGCGCGCCATCGAGGTGTGGGAGAGCGCCCTCGGCGCCGACCACATCCAAATCGCCACCGGCCTCAACAACCTGGCCGCCGTCTACAACGACCAGGGCCGGCTGGCCGAGGCCGAGGTCCTCTACAAGCGTACCGTGGCGGTGTGGGAAAAGACCCTGGGGCCGGACCACCCGCGGGTCGCCACGGGCCTCAACAATCTGGCCGTGCTGTACCGCGTCCAGAAGCGCTACGCCGAGGCCGAGCCCCTTTACCAAAGGGCCGCCGCGATCTGGGAGAAGACCCTTGATGCCGGCCATCCCCAGATCGCCGCCGGCCTGAACAACCTAGCCTATCTTTATCACGTGCAGGGGAAGTTCGCCGCCGCCGAGTCCCTCTATCGCCGCGCCCTGGCGATCTGGGAAAAAGCCCTGGGGCCCCGCCACCCGACCGTCGCCCGGGTGCTCGACAACATGGCCGAACTGCTGCGCCGCACGGGACACGGCGCCGAGGCGGCCAGGATGGAGGCCCGCGCCCGCGCCATCCGCGAGACGAGCGTCAAGACCCGGCCCGGGGAGAGCGCCCCGTGACCACCGCCGCCACCGCCTACGCCGAGCTGGAAGACCGTTTCCGCCGCTATCTCGTTCTCGGCCAGGCCCAAGGCGTGCTGCACTGGGACATGTCGACGATGATGCCCCGCGGCGGCGCCGAGGCCCGGGCCGAACAACTGGCGGTCCTCAAGACGACGCGCCACGCCCTTCTTGCCGCCCCCGAAACAGGGGACCTCGTGGCGGCCGCCGGCGAGGCGGAGCTTGACGGCTGGCGGCGCGCCAACCTGGCCGAGATGGAACGCCGGTGGCGCCATGCGACGGCCCTCGACGAGGACCTGGTCGAGGCGCTGTCGAGGGCCGAAACGGCCTGCGAGATGGCGTGGCGCGAGGCCCGGCCGGCGGGCGATTTCGCCGCCGTCGTGGCCGATCTGAAGGTCCTTGTCGCCCTGGTCCGCGAGACCGCCGCCGCCAAGGCGGACGCCCTCGGCCTGGCCCCCTACGATGCGCTTCTCGACGCCTATGAGCCGGGCGGACGGCAGGCCGAGATCGACCCGCTGTTCGATGATCTGGAAGCCTTCCTGCCCCAATTCCTGGGCCGCGTCGTGGAACACCAGGCCCGCCGGCCCGCGCCGGTGCCGCCGCCCGGGCCGTTTCCCATTGCCGGCCAGCGCGCCCTGGCCCGCCACCTGATGGCGGCGCTCGGCTTCGACTTCGACCACGGGCGTCTCGACCAAAGCCGCCACCCGTTCTGCGGCGGCGTGCCCGACGACGTCCGCATCACGATACGTTATGACGAAGACGATTTCACCCCGGGCCTCATGGCGGTGTTGCACGAGACCGGCCACGCCCTTTACGAACGCAGCCTGCCGCCGGCGTGGCGCCATCAGCCGGTCGGCCAGGCCCGCTCGATGAGCATCCACGAGAGCCAGTCCTTGCTGATCGAGATGCAGGTCTGCCGCTCGCGCCCCTTTCTGGCCTTCGCCGCCCCCCTGATCGGCGGCGCCCTGGGCGGCGCCGGCGAGGCTTGGGACGGCGACAACCTCTATCGGCTCCTGACCCGGGTCGAGCCCGGCTTGATCCGCGTCGACGCCGACGAGGTGACCTACCCGGCCCACGTCATCGTTCGCTATGGCATCGAAAAGGCGATAATCGGCGGCACCATGGAGGCCGCCGAAATACCCGCCGCCTGGAACGAAGGAATGGACCGCCTGCTTGGCATTACGCCGCCCGGCGACGGCGACGGCTGCCTTCAGGACATCCATTGGTACGACGGCGCGTGGGGCTACTTCCCGACCTATACGCTGGGCGCCATCGCCGCGGCGCAGATCTTCGCCGCCGCCAGGCAAGCGGACGCAACGATCACGGCGGCAATCGCCAAGGGCGATTTCAAGCCGCTCCTGGCCTGGCTGGGGCAAGCCATCCATGCCCAGGGCTCGCTCCTCTCGGTTCCCGAGTTGCTGACCCAGGCCACCGGGCGAGCCCTCGACGCGGACCTATTCAAGACCCACCTCAAGGACCGCTACCTGGCCTGACCGCTTGCCGGGGAGCGGACCAACGGATAGGTTGGGCGGCTTTCGGTATCTTCGGTTTTTCTCGCCATCGGCGGATCGGTTCGTGAACTACGTCAGCACCCGGGGCAGGGCCCCAGTCCTTTCCTTCGACGCGGCCTTGCTGGCCGGCCTGGCCGGCGACGGCGGGCTTTACGTGCCCGAAACCTGGCCCCGGCTGACGCGCCCCGACATGCGCGCCCTGTCGGGTTTGTCCTATGCGGAAATGGCGGCGCGGGTGATGGCGCCCTTCGTCGGCGGTGCCGTGGCCGAGGACGATTTCACCGCCATGGTGGTCGACGCCTACCGCGGCTTCGACCATCCGGCGGTGGCGCCGCTTACCCAACTGGGGCGCAATCAGTGGCTTTTGGAGCTGTTTCACGGCCCGACGCTTTCGTTCAAGGACTATGCCCTGCAACTTGTCGGGCGCCTGTTCGACTACGTTTTGGCGCGCCGCGGCGAGCGCATCGCCCTGCTATGCGCGACCTCGGGCGATACCGGCTCGGCCGCCATCGAGGCGTGCCGCGACCGGGCGTCCCTCGACATCTTCGTCCTTCACCCCAAGGGGCGGGTCTCCGACGTGCAGCGCCGCCAAATGACCACGGTGGCGTCGTCCAACGTCCACAACGTCGCCGTCGAGGGCACCTTCGACGACTGCCAGGACCTGGTCAAGGCGATGTTCAACGACCGCGACTTTAGCGACCGATGCCGGCTGTCCGCCGTCAACTCCATCAATTGGGCCAGGATCATGGCCCAGGTCGCCTACTATTTTGTCGCCGCCGTGGCCCTCGGCGCGCCGGGGCGGCGCTTTACCTTCGCCGTGCCGACCGGCAACTTCGGCAACGTCTACGCGGCCTATGCGGCGCGGCGCATGGGCTTGCCGGTGGACGGCTTCGTCATCGGCTCGAACGTCAACGACGTGCTGACGCGGTACTTCGCCAGCGGCGAAATGCGCACCGCGCCGGTCCGCCCCACCCTCAGCCCCAGCATGGACATCCAGGTGTCGAGTAATTTCGAGCGCCTGCTGTTCGATTACTACGGCCGCGACGGCGCCCGCCTGGGTCCGGTCATGGAGCGTTTCCGCAAGCAAGGCCGGGCCGCCTTCGGCAAGACCCGGTGGCGCCGCATGGCGCGCCTGTTCGCCGGCTACTCGGTCGACGACGAGGCGACAAAGATGGCCATCCGGGTCATCCACCGCCAGACCGGCCAGCTCTTGGACCCGCATTCGGCCATCGCCGTTGCCGCCGGCATCGCGCGCCACGACCACAAGGCCTCGACCCTGGTCTCGGTGGCCACCGCCCATCCGGCCAAATTTCCCCAAGCGGTGGAAGACGCGACGGGTATCCGCCCCGCCCTGCCGGCCCACCTCGCCAACCTTTTCGAGCGCCCCGAGCGCTTCGAGACCCTGCCCAACGATCTTGGGCCGGTGCGGGATTTCGTGACCCGGCGCCTGGCCGGGGGGACGGCTTCGTGACCGGTGACGACGGCGTCCGCGTCACCACCCTCGACAACGGCCTGCGCGTCGCCAGTGACCCCATGACAAGCGTCGAGACGGTGTCGCTGGGCGCCTGGGTCGGCATCGGCGCGCGCCACGAGGCGCCCGAGGTCAACGGCGTTTCCCATGTCCTGGAACACATGGCCTTCAAGGGGACCGAGCGGCGCACGGCGCGCGCCATCGCCGAGGAGATCGAAGCGGTGGGCGGCCACCTCAACGCCTACACCTCGCACGAAAACACGGCCTACTTTGCCAAGGTCCTGAAAGACGATATCGGCCTGGCCGCCGACATCATCGCCGATATCTTGCAGAACGCGGTCATGGATCCAGACGAGTTGAGCCGCGAATTGGCCGTCATCGTCCAGGAGATCGGCCACGCCCACGACACCCCCGACGACATCATCTTCGACCACCTCCAGGCGACCGCCTTTCCCGACCAGAGCCTGGGGCGTTCGGTGCTGGGCTCGGCCGAGCGCGTCCTTGCCATGCGCCGCGAAACCATCATCGGCCACATGCAGGACCATTATTCGGCCGCCCGCACGATCGTCGCCGGTGCCGGGCAGACCGATCACGATGCCCTGGTCGACCTGGCGCAACGGCAATTCCGCGCCTTGCCGCCTGATCGGCCGGCCGGTGGCGACGAAGCGCGCTATGTCGGCGGCGACTATCGCGAATCGCGCGACCTGGAACAGGTTCACGTCGCCCTTGGATTCGAGGGCCTGGCGTTTCGCGACGATGACTACTATGCCCTTTCGGTCTTTTCCACTCTGTTTGGCGGCGGCATGTCGTCGCGCCTGTTCCAAGAAGTGCGCGAGAAACGGGGCCTGGCCTATTCGATACACTCGTTCCAATCGAGCTATTCGGACTCGGGCCTGTTCGGCATCTATGCCGCCACCGGCGAGGCCGATCTGGCTGAACTTATCCCCGTGGTATGCGACGAGTTTGCCCGCGCCTGCGAGACGGTGGACGAAAAAGAGGTGCGGCGCGCCCGCACCCAACTCAAGGCCGGCATGCTTATGTCGCTGGAAAGCACGACGGCCCGGTGCGAGCGCCTGGCCCGCCAGTTGCTGGTCTTCGGGCGCCACCTGCCCCTCGACGAGGTGGTCGCCAAGATCGACGCCGTGGACGCCCGGAGGGCGGCCGGCGCGGCCAAGCGCATCAAGGCAAGCCGGCCCGCCCTGGCGGCCCTGGGACCGATCGCGCGATTGGAAAGTTTCGAGCGCGTCTGCGAGCGCCTGGGGTGACGCGGGTTGTTAAAGCATTTTGAGATTGTACGGCACCGGCCCGCACCCCTTTATATTTCGGCACCAGCCCGCACCCCCGCCCGGCCACCCATGGCATTGTAACCTAGGCTCCAGACTCAATTAATCCACCATATGACGATTGCGGCGATGAGGACAGCAGAGAGGAAGTTTCGTGCGAG